>NZ_JBDGJG010000003.1:0-458503 GCF_057657035.1 Massilia sp. Soil_C_3 | reverse complement strand
GGAGCGGGAGAAGAGTCTCGAACTCTCGACCTCAACCTTGGCAAGGTTGCGCTCTACCAACTGAGCTACTCCCGCTTCGTCTTTCATTCTGTTGCGTTGTTGTCGCAACAGGCAGGCATTATAGAGATTCTATTCTGTACGTCAAGGATGCCCATGAAACAAATTAAATCGCTCCCGCCTTCTCCTTGATCAGGGGCCAGGCGCGGCGCAAATAGTAGAACATCGACCACACCGTCAGCACGCCCGCCACCCACAGCAGGTACTCGCCCCAGAAGTGGATGTCTATGCCGAACAGGCGGTCGTGGAACAGCAGCATCGGGATCGCCGTCATCTGGGCCGCGGTCTTGATCTTGCCCAGCGAGCTGACCGCCACCGAGCGCGTGGCGCCGATCTGGGCCATCCATTCGCGCAGCGCCGAGATGGTGATCTCGCGGCCGATGATGATGCCGGCGATGATCGCGTCCACCCGGTCGAGCTGGACCAGCACCAGCAGCGCGCCGGCCACCATCAGCTTGTCCGCGACCGGGTCGAGGAAGGCGCCGAAGGCCGAGGTTTCATTCCAGCGGCGGGCCAGGAAACCGTCGAACCAGTCGGTGATGGCGGCGACGATGAAGACGGCGGTGGCCGCCAGATTGCGCTCGTGGAGCGTCATCCAGTCAGTAGGAAGATAGAACAATCCGACAACGAGGGGAATGAGCGCGACGCGTAACCAGGTCAGGAGAATCGGTATATTGAAGGGCATGAGAGAGCTGATTACCGTGGAAAAATGCTTGGCCGTTAGTCTACATGGGTATGCTGGTTTGGGCCAGTTGACTCATCTGTATGCGACTGCGCGGAGCTTGCCGGCTCAACGGTTGGCGCTTGCTTCGGGTTGACCGCATGGAAATATCGATGCGGAACGGGTTGGTTGCGTGTTGGCTGAACGCGTGGACGGCCAGCCATCCACCCTACCGTCGACTGAACGTAGGGTGGGCGACCACATTCAATGCAACTGCCTGTAAATCTCTTCCGCCAACGCACTCGAAATTCCCTCGACCGTCATCAAGTCCTCCACACTGGCGTCGACCACCCCGCGCAGGCCACCAAAGCGCGCCAGCAGCCGCTGGCGGCGCTTGGCGCCGATGCCCTCGATCTCTTCCAGGCGCGAGGCCTGGCGTGCCTTGGCGCGCTTGGCGCGCATGCCGGTGATGGCGAAACGGTGCGCCTCGTCGCGGATCAGGGCCACCAGCATCAGCGCCGCCGATTCCTTGCCCAGCTCCTGCGCCGGCCTGCCATCGGCGAAGATCAAGGTCTCCAGGCCCACGCGCCGCCCTTCTCCCTTGGCCACGCCGACGATCATCGAGATGTCCAGGCCCAGTTCCGTAAATACCTGGCGCGCCATCTCCACTTGTCCCTTGCCGCCGTCGACCAGCACGATGTCGGGCATCACGCCCTCGCCGCCCGCCACTTTTTCATAGCGACGCGTCAGCACCTGGCGCATTGCGGCGTAATCGTCGCCCGGCGTGATGCCGTTGATGTTGAAGCGGCGATATTCTCCGTTCTGCATCTGGTGGTGGTGGAACACCACGCACGACGCCTGCGTCGCCTCGCCCGCCGTGTGGCTGATGTCGAAGCATTCGATGCGCAAGGCATCCAGGTCTTCGCTGTCGAGCTGCAAGGTGTCGGCCAACGCGCGGGTACGCGCCTGCTGCGAACCCTGCTCGGACAGCAGGCGCGCCAGCGCAATTTCTCCGCCCTTGCAGGCCATCTCGAGCCACTGGCGGCGCTGGCCGCCCGGCTGCAGCACCAGGCTGATGCGGTGGCCGCACTGCTCCTGCAAGGCCATGATCAGCTCGGGCTGGTCGAACTCGACGTTCATGATCAGCGTGCCCGGAATGAACTGGCCGGCATAGTGCTGGGCCAGGAAGGCGCACAGCACCTCGACTTCGATCGGGCATTCCCCCAGCGATTCGCCCACATGGCTCGGGAAGTAGGCGCGGTCGCCCAGGTGGCGCCCGCCACGCACCATGGCCAGGTTGACGCAGGCGCGCCCGCCCTGCACCACCACCGCGATGACGTCGACGTCGGCGTCGCCCGTCGTCTCCATGCTTTGCGCGTGCAGCACTTTCGACAGCGCCTGGATCTGGTTGCGCACCGACGCCGCCTGCTCGAACTTGAGCTCCATGGCGTAATCCTGCATCTTCTGCTCGAGGTCGGCCATCACTTCGCTCTGGCGTCCGCGCAGGAAACGCGCCGCGTTCTCGACGTCGAGCTTGTAGTCCTCCGGCGCGATCAGCTTCACGCAGGGCGCGCTGCAGCGGCCGATCTGGTGCAACAGGCACGGCCGCGTGCGGTTGGCATAGACGCTGTCCTCGCAGGTGCGCAGCCTGAACACGCGCTGCAGCAGCTGGATCGATTCCTTGGCCGCCCAGGCGCTGGGGAAAGGACCGAAATACTGGTTCTTCTTGTCCAGCGCGCCACGGTAATACGCCATGCGCGGCGCCTCGCCGCCTGTGATCTTGATATAGGGGTAAGACTTGTCGTCGCGGAACAGGATGTTGTAGCGCGGCTTGAGCGTCTTGATCAGGTTGTTTTCCAGGATCAGCGCTTCGGCCTCGCTGGAAACCACCGTCGTTTCCAGGCGCGCGATCTGCGACACCATCATCGCGATGCGCGGGCTCGACAGGTTTTTCTGGAAGTAGCTCGAGACGCGGTTCTTGAGGTTGCGCGCCTTGCCGACGTAGAGCACATTGTCGGCCGCATCGAAGTAGCGATAAACGCCGGGCAGCCCCGGCAGGCGGTTGACGACGGCCAGCACCTGCGCGCGCACGTCGGCCTCCACCTTCGGGCTCAGTTCGCGGTTGGCTTCGGCGCGCATTTCCTCGCGCGCGTCGGACAGGCGCTCGCGGCCGAGGCGCGCGGCCAGTTCGGGGGTGACGTCGACGGATGGATTACCAGCTGCTACGGGTTTTGCTTCGGACATTACTCTGCCAATGATGGTGATGCCAACGGCGCCTGGGTCACGATCACGAAGGCGACGCCGTAGTCGGCCTCGTCGCTGATCGTCACCTGGGCGCTGAGCCGGTGCTCGCGCATGAAGTCGCCAAGGGCGCCGCTGCAGACGATGACCGGCTTGCCGCTCGGGTCATTGAGCATCTGGGCGGAACGCCAGGTCATCGGCATGCGCATGCCCATGCCGATGGCTTTCGAGAACGCTTCCTTGGCCGAAAAACGGGTAGCCAAAAAGCGCAGGCCGCGCACCGCGTTCTTGGCGCTGCGGGCATGGTATTTTTCCAGCTCTTGCGGGCCGAGGATTTTCTCGGCGAAGCGCGGGCCGCTGCGCGCGAGGGCAGCCTCGACACGCGAGATCTGGACGATGTCGGTGCCGATGCCGTAGATCATCTCAGGCTCCGGCTTTCGGGGCGTAAGACACGCCCAGGCGCGCCGCGACCATGATCGCCTTCATCTCGCGCACCGCGTTTTCCCAGCCGGCGAACAGCGCATGCGCCACGATCGCGTGGCCAATGTTCAGCTCGTGCAGGTCGGGAATCGCCGCGATCGGCTGCACGTTCGTGTAGTGCAGGCCATGGCCGGCATTCACGCGCAGGCCGCGCTTGGCGCCTTCGTGCACGCCCAGCTTGATGCGTTCGAGCTCGTGCGCGACTTCACCGCCTTCGGCCTCGGCATAGCGGCCCGTGTGCAGCTCGATCACGGTGGCGCCGACGGCGGCGGCCGCTTCGATCTGGCGCGCATCGGCATCGATGAACAGCGAGACGCGGATGCCCTCTTGCTTCAACTGCTTCACGGCCGCCTCGACTTCGTTGTAGTAGCGCACCACGTCCAGGCCGCCCTCGGTCGTGACTTCCTCGCGCCGCTCCGGCACCAGGCACACGTCCTGCGGCTTCACCTGGCAGGCGAAGTCGATCATCTCACGGGTCACGGCCGCTTCCAGGTTCATGCGCGTCAAGAGCAGCGGACGCAGGGCCAGCACGTCGGCATCCTTGATGTGGCGGCGGTCTTCGCGCAGGTGCAGGGTGATCAGGTCGGCGCCCGCCTGCTCGGCCAGCAGCGCGGCGCGCAGCGGGTCCGGATACGTGGTACCGCGCGCATTGCGCACGGTGGCGATGTGGTCGATGTTCACGCCCAGGTCGATCACCTGGCCGGCGGGTTGCAGGAAGCTCATAGTGTTATTTTTACAATTGCATCAAGTCGATCAAAATCTGGCGGGTATTGAGCGGCTGTCCGCCCAGGTGGTGCGCCAGCAGGAAGCGCATCAATTGCTTGCTCTGCGCCTGGGTCGCCGGATCAGTATAGTCCTCGCGTTCCATGTCCAGCAGGGTCTTGCCCAATACGACGGGCCAGACTTCGCCGGCGCCCGCCGCGCGCGCGCCGCGCTCCGGATCGACCACGTAATCGCGGTCCGGCGCGACCGGGCCGCGGCTGCTCGTGCAGCGGCCGAGATCGGCTGCGACGCCTGTTTCCCTAAGTAAGGCTCTTTCGAATTTTCGCAAGACGATTTGCGCCGGTTCGCCGTGGGCCAGCTGGTTCAGGGTCGAGACGTAGTGGTCGAACAGGGCCGGATGGCGGTCGTCGCGCGCCAGCAGCTTTACCAATAATTCGTTCAGGTAGAAGCCACACAGCAGCGCGGTGCGTTCCAGCGGCAGCATGCCGCCCACCCACTCGGCATCGATCAGCGTGCGCAACTCGGACTTGCCGCTCCACGATACCGACAAGGGCTGGAAGGTCTGCAGCACGCCGCGCAGCTTGGAGAACGGGCGCTTGGCGCCCTTTGCCACCACCCCCACCCGGCCATGGTCGCGGGTGAACATGTCGATGATGAGGCTGGTTTCTTTGTAGGGATAGCTGTGCAGCACGAAGCCGGGCTGGCCGACGATGCGGCTGTCACGCGCTGGCGCGCGCGGACGCTTGCCCGCGGCCGGCGCGCCCTGCTCCGGCGCGTCGTCGATGAATTGGTCGTGGCTGGACATGCGCGCGGCTTGCGTCCCCTGCCCTTACTCGTAACCGTAAGCGCGCAGGCCCGCTTCGTTGTCGGCCCAGCCAGATTTGACCTTGACCCAGATTTCCAGATAGATCGGCCCGCCGAACAGCTTTTCCATGTCGAGGCGCGATTGCGTCGAAATCTCTTTCAGGCGCGCACCCTTGTCACCGATGATCATCGATTTATGAGTGTTGCGCTCGACCAGGATGGCGGCGAAGATGCGGCGCAGATTGCCTTCCTGTTCGAACTGTTCGATCACGACGGTGCTGGTGTACGGCAGTTCGTCGCCCAGCAGGCGGAACACTTTTTCACGCACGATCTCGGCCGCCAGGAATTTCTCGCTGCGGTCGGTGATGTCGTCCGGTCCGAAGACGGGTGGATTTTCCGGCAGATGGCGCTTGATCTCGGCTTCCAGCGCGTCGACCTGGAAGCGCAGCTTGGCCGAGACCGGCACGATGGCGGCGAAGTTGAACAGGGCCGAGATTTTTTGCGCAAACGGCATCAGGACCGCCTTGTCCTTCACGCGGTCCGATTTATTGATGACCAGGATCACCGGGACATTCTTTGGCAGCATGTCGAGCACCTGCTGGTCGGCCGGGCCGAAGGTGCCCGCTTCGACCAGGAACAGGATCGCGTCCGACGACGTCAGCGTGTTCGAGACGGTCTTGTTGAGCGTCTTGTTCAGCGCATTGGCGTGGCGGGTCTGGAAGCCCGGGGTGTCGACGTAGATGTATTGCGCGTCGTCGCGGGTCTGGATGCCGGTGATGCGGTGGCGCGTGGTCTGGGCCTTGCGCGACGTGATCGACACCTTGGCGCCGATCAGGACGTTCATCAGGGTCGACTTGCCGACGTTCGGGCGGCCGACGATGGCGATATAGCCGCAACGGAAATTGTCGGGAGTGGCGTTCATGCTTTTTCTGTTCCTGGTTGTGCTGCTTGGGCGTCCGATGTGGTTTCGCCCTGATTGGTACCGATGCCTGCCAGCTTCAGCTGGGGCGAGCGCTGCCGTGGCTTGCGCACGCCCGGGGTCTTGGTCAGCGCCTTCTGAGCCGCTTCGAGCGCCAGGCTGGCGGCGGCCTGCTCGGCCGCACGGCGGCTGCCGCCGCGGCCGAACACCTGCACGCTCAGCTTTGGCACCAGGCATTCGACCTCGAATTCCTGGCTGTGGGCGGCGCCGTGGGTGGCCACCACATTATAGGTCGGCAGCGCGATGCGCTTGGCCTGCAGGAATTCCTGCAGCAGCGTCTTGGCGTCCTTGCCGAGCGTGGCCGGATCGACCGTCTGCAGCAGCGGGATATAAAAGGCGCGGATCGTGTCGCGCGCGCTGTCGAAGCCGCCGTCGAGGAAGATCGCGCCGAGCAGCGCTTCCAGGGTGTCGGCCAAGATCGAGGGGCGGCGGAAACCGCCGGACTTGAGTTCGCCCTCGCCCAGGCGCAAAAATTGCGACAGGTCGAGCTTCTGGGCGATCTCGAACAGCGCCTGCTGCTTGACGAGGTTAGCGCGCAGGCGCGACAGGTCGCCCTCGTCGAGCTGGCTGAAACGTTCGTACAGCACCGAAGCGACGACGCAGTTGAGGACCGAATCGCCCAGGAATTCCAGGCGCTCGTTATGCAGACTGCTATGGCTACGGTGGGTCAGGGCTTGCTGCAGCAACCCGACTTCCCGGAACGTATACCCCAAGCGCGTTTGCAATAACTGAAGATTCATTGTTGATGTCATGTGCGTGGCCGGGCGGGCCACGGTGTTTCTATAAAGGCTTAACGGGCGGCGCTGTCGGCCTCGGCCACCACGCCGCTCGGGTCGGTGGTGCCGGCGAAGTCGATCAGCAGGCTGACGTTACCCATTAGCGGCAGCCGCTTTTCGTAGGCAAAGCTGATCTGCATCTCGTCGCCGTCGCGGCTGAAGACCAGATCCTGGCCGCGTACGGCCTCGACGTCGTTGACGCTGGTATGGCGGTTGAAGGCTTGCTGCATCTCGCGGATGCTGCCGCCGGTGCTCTTGACCTGGGCGATCCCGGACTTGATCGCGTTGTACTCGATATAGGCCGGAACCATGCGCATGGCAAAGATGCCGGCCACGCCGATGACGGCCAGCGCCCCGATCAGGCCGGACAGCGAGATACCGGCTTGCTTGTTCAACAGCTTCCTGCGATCCATGCGCGCCCCTTGTTATTGGATACCGCCGACACGTTTCGGATTGCTGAAGTTCATCCAGACCACGAAGGCCTTGCCGACGATATTGCGATCAGGCACGAAACCCCAGTAACGGCTGTCCGCGCTATTGTCGCGATTATCGCCCATCATGAAATACTGCCCTTCCGGCACCACGCAGGTGAACTTGTCGTAGGTGTATTCGCAATTTTCGCGCAGCGGGAAGTTTTCCACGCTGCCCAGGTCGATATTACGCTTGTCGGCCGTGTTCAGGATGCGGTGCTGGGTAAAGCCTCCCGGGCTCGGCAGTTTCTCGACGAACTGCTTGTGGTAGATCGGATGCTGGTCGTCCAGGTAGTCGTCCAGTGCCGTGTACTCGACCGGCTTGCCGTTGACCGTCAGGCGCTTGTCTTCGTAGGTGATTTTATCACCCGGCACGCCGACGACGCGCTTGATGTAATCCTGGTTCATGTCCTTTGGGTACTTGAACACCATCACGTCGCCGCGTTGGGGATTATTGATCTGGATGATTTTTTTATTCACGATCGGCAGGCGGATGCCATAGGTGTACTTGTTCACCAGGATGAAGTCGCCCACCAGCAGGGTCGGCACCATCGACGACGACGGGATCTTGAACGGTTCCCACAAGAAAGAGCGCAAGATAAACACCAGCGCGATCACCGGGAAGAAACTGCCCGAATATTCGATCCAGGTCGGCTGGCGCAGGTGGGCCTGCTCGATCGCCGCGCGATTGCCGTTATGGTCGACCTTGATCCCATCCGCGACCAGCTTGGCGTTGCGCGTATCGTACTCGCGCAGGGCGGCATCGGCGGCGCGGCGCCGTTGTTTCGCCAAATAGAATGTGTCCAGGCACCAGATGATGCCCGTGATCACCATCAAGACGAACAGGATCAGGGCAAAATTGCCCAGGATGGGTTGCAGGTTCATTATTTATCTTCCACCTGGAGAATGGCCAGGAAGGCTTCCTGTGGAATCTCCACCGAGCCGACCTGCTTCATGCGCTTCTTGCCGGCCTTTTGCTTCTCCAGCAGCTTTTTCTTACGCGAGATGTCGCCGCCATAGCACTTGGCCAGGACGTTCTTGCGCAGCGCCTTCACGTTTTCACGCGAGATGATGGTGGCGCCGATGGCGGCCTGGATCGCCACGTCGAACATCTGGCGCGGGATCAGTTCGCGCATCTTGGCCGCCACCTGGCGGCCGCGGTAAGGCGCGTTGGCGCGGTGGACGATGATGGCCAGGGCGTCGACTTTTTCGCTGTTGATCAGCATGTCGACCTTGACCACGTCGGCCGCGCGATTTTCCTTGAACTCGTAGTCCATCGAGGCATAGCCGCGCGAGGTCGACTTGAGGCGATCGAAGAAGTCCAGCACGATCTCGGCCATCGGGATCTCGTAGTGCAGTTTCACCTGGCGGCCGTGGTAGGCCATGTCCATCTGGATGCCGCGCTTGCCGTTACACAGGGTCATCACCGCACCGACGTACTCTTGCGGCATGTACAGGTTGACGTCGACGATCGGCTCACGCACTTCGTTGATCTTCGACGGTTCGGGCATCTTGGATGGATTGTCGACGCGGATCATGCTGCCATCGCGCATCTCGACCTCGTACACCACGGTCGGCGCCGTCGTGATCAGGTCCATGTCGAATTCACGCTCCAGGCGCTCTTGCACGATCTCCATGTGCAGCAGGCCCAGGAAACCGCAGCGGAAGCCAAAGCCCAGCGCCTGCGACACTTCAGGCTCGTACATCAGGGCGGCGTCGTTCAGCTTCAGCTTTTCCAGCGAGTCGCGCAGCGCATCGTACTGGTTCGCCTCGACCGGGAACAGGCCGGCGAACACCTGCGGCTGGACTTCCTTGAAGCCTGGCAGCGGTGCTGGCGCCGGACGGCTGGCCAGGGTCACGGTGTCGCCCACGCGGGCGGCGGTCAGTTCCTTGATGCCGGCGATGATGAAGCCCACCTGGCCGGCGGTCAGCTGTGGCAGCGACACCGAACGCGGGGTGAATACGCCGATGTTTTCCACCAGGTTCACCGACTCGGTGGCCATCAGGAGGATTTTTTCTTTCGGACGCAGGGTGCCGTTGACCACGCGCACCAGCATCACGACGCCGACATACGGGTCGTACCAGGAGTCGACGATCAAGGCCTGCAGCGGCGCGTCCGGGTCGCCCTTCGGCGGCGGCACCTTGGCGATCAGGGTTTCCAGCACGTCTTCCACGCCCAGGCCGGTCTTGGCCGAGCACACGGTGGCATCGGACGCGTCGATGCCGATCACGTCCTCGATCTCTTTCTTGGCGTTGTCCGGGTCGGCGTGCGGCAAGTCGATCTTGTTCAGGATCGGCACCACTTCCACGCCCAGGTCGAGCGCGGTGTAGCAGTTGGCGACCGTCTGCGCTTCCACGCCCTGCGAGGCGTCGACCACCAGCAGCGCGCCTTCGCAGGCCGACAGCGAGCGGCTCACTTCGTACGAGAAGTCGACGTGGCCCGGGGTGTCGATCAGGTTCAGGTTATACACCTGGCCGTCGCGCGCCTTGTACGACAGCGCCGCGGTCTGGGCCTTGATGGTGATGCCGCGCTCGCGCTCCAGGTCCATCGAATCGAGCACTTGCGCGTCCATTTCGCGGTCCGACAGGCCGCCGCACAGCTGGATGATGCGGTCTGCCAGGGTCGATTTGCCATGGTCGATGTGGGCGATGATGGAGAAGTTACGTATGTTGTTCATTAACAAAGCTCAAAACCAGAAAGGCCGCTAAAGGCGGCGACTACGACGAAATATGGCGCACTGCGTTGCAGGACGAACGGGCCGCGCAATACGAAAAAGCGCTGCGTCGGGGGCCGTGCCGGTCCCCAGGCGAGCGCCTTGGAATTCTTGGAAGGTCATACATCACCGCTCCGACCCGGCATTTTACCGGATTTCGAGCCAGAAAGGCCGGTTTCCAGAGGGTGGCTCAGGACGCATGCCGGGCCAGGTAGGCCCGCACCGCCGCCTCGTCCAGGAAGTAATGACATAGCTCGGGCTGGGCCGGGTCGCCATATAGCACCGGCACCAGCTCGTCGAACCGCGCCACCAGCGCCGGGTCGGCGTCGACGTCCAGTACGGCGACGTCGAACGGCTGCCCGGGCGGCTCGAGCGCGCGCAGCGCCGCCAGCATGTCCTCGCACAGGTGGCACCAGCTGCGCGAATACAGGACGAACCTTGGCCCGAACCGCGTCGGCATACTCCCCTGCTGCGTCACTGGCGCGGCTTGAGCGTGATGTACTGCGAGGTGTCCTCGCGCTGCACCAGCAGGGCCACCGCCTTCGACTTGTCGTGCTTGGCCAGCAAGGCCTTGAACTGCTCGACGCTGGTGATCGGCGTGTTGTTCCACTGCAGGATCATATCGCCGGGCTGGATGCCGGCGCTGGCGGCCGGGCCCTGCGCCTCCTCGACCAGCAGGCCGTGGTCGATGCCCAGCTCCTTGCGCTCGGCGGCCGGAATGTTCGACAGTTGCAGGCCCAGCGCGTCCGGGGCAATGGCCGGCGCCGGTTTCTTGGGTTGCTGGCGCCCCTGGGCCGGACGCTCCTCTTGCAGCTCGACGATGGTGACCGGCACCTCGACCTGGGCGCCGCGGCGCCAGACGGTGACGCTGGCGCGGCTGCCGACCTTGGAGGCGCCCACCAGGCGCGGCAGGTCGGTGGTCGACTCGATCGGCTGCTTGTTGAAGGCCAGGATGATGTCGCCGACCTTGATGCCCGCCTTCTCGGCCGGGCCGCCCGGTTCGACCATCGAGACTTCGGCGCCGCGCGCCTTGCCCAGGCCCAGCGATTCGGCCACGTCGCGCGTGACTTCGCTGATCTGCACGCCCAGGCGGCCGCGGGTGACCTTGCCGGTGGCCTTGAGCTGGTCCGAGACGCGGAGAACCTCGTCGATCGGCACCGCGAACGAGATGCCGTTATAGGCGCCCGACAGCGTCGCGATCTGCGAATTGATGCCGATGACTTCGCCGCGCAGATTGATCAGGGGGCCGCCCGAATTGCCGGGATTGACCGCCACGTCGCTCTGGATCAAGGGCAGGTATTCGCCGGTATCGCGCGACTTGGCCGAGATGATGCCGGCGGTGACGGTATTCTCGAGGCCGAACGGCGAACCGATGGCGAGCACCCACTCGCCGACCCGGATCTTGCTGGAGTCGCCGGTGCGCAGGTAAGGTAAATTGGTCGCGCCCAGCTTCAGGACCGCGACGTCGGAGCGGCGGTCGGCGCCCAGCACCTTGGCCTTGAACTCCCGGCGGTCGGAGAGGGTGACCGTGACTTCGTCGGCGCCCTCGACCACGTGGGCATTGGTCAGCACGAAGCCGTCGGCCGAGATGATGAAGCCGGAGCCCACGCCGCGCTGCACTTCGCGTTCTTCTTCCTGCGGCTGCGGGCCACGCCGGCCGCCGCCGCGCGGCGCCATCTGGCCGCCGAAGAAGCGGCGCAGGAATTCCTGCATTTCTTCCTCGCCCGGCGCGCCGCCGCGGGTGCGCACGCGCTCGGTGGTGCGGATATTGACGACGGCCGGCCCCACTTTTTCGATGACGTCGGTGAAGTCAGGCAAACCGGAGACGGTCGGGGTGGGGACGGGGGCAGCGGCGTGGACGGGTTGGATGTATGCCGTGGCGCCGGACACGAGCAGCGCCGACAGGAGCAGGCTGGCAGTTTTACTGGTCATGGATTCGCTATCGAATGGCTAAGATTGACTGAATGGTAAGCCAAATTATGCGCTTTGTCGCGCCATGCCAGCCGCGTATCGCCTACGTCCGACGGAGGAGAGATGAAATTTAAGCCTGGGATAAGGATGGCAGACCGGGAAGTCAGGAAGATGCGGTCTTGGCGAGCACCGCCGCCAGGCCGGTGGCCTCGGGCGCGACGGCCGCACGGCGCAGCGGCGGCGGCTCGCTGGCGAGGCGTTCGGCCAGGCGCGCGCGGAATTCGGGTGACAGCACCGGCGCGGCCGTGTCGCGCAGCGCGTCGCCGATCAGGTGATACAGATCCCAGGCCTGGCGGCCGTCGGTATCCTGCAGCGCGGCCAATGCCAGTTCCAGATCGGCTTCGGGCAAGGCGCCGTCTTTCAGGGCAGAAATCTGCTCGCGTAATTTTCTATTGGTGTCCATCGGTGGTTCCATCGACGTCGGTAGTGTTCAATATTTGCTGTGTTCGTACGATCCCGCTACCTACCGACGTTTGTCAACCGGGAAATCGAGTAAAGGGCGTAATTTCTCGGCTATGACTTCGCGCGCGCGGAAAATCCGGCTACGCACCGTACCTATTGGACAGGCCATCACTTCAGAGATTTCCTCATAACTGAGCCCTTCGATTTCGCGCAAGACGATCGCCGTGCGCAGCTCGAGCGGCAATGCTTCCATGGCCGCGTTGACTGTGTGGGCAATCTGCTTACTGGCGAGCATGGATTCCGGTGTATTAATGTCGCGCAAGCTGTCTGCATCATCGAATCCTTCGGCGCGTTCGGCATCCGTCTCGGTCGAGGTCGGTGCGCGCCTTCCCTGGGTGACTAGAAAATTCTTGGCAGTGTTGATTCCTATTCGATAAAGCCACGTATAAAAAGCCGAATCCCCGCGAAAATGGCGCAGGGCCCGGTATGCTTTGATGAAGGTCTCTTGCACCACGTCTTCGGCTTCGGCCGGATCGTGGACGAGACGCGACACCAGGCGCATCAGGCGACGTTGGTACTTGGAGACAAGCAAATCGAAAGCCCCCTGGTCCCCCGCCTGGACGCGCTCTACCAGCAACTGATCACACTCGCGTTCTGTCGTCACGGACCATGCCCCATTGGCGACCCTCTCGCGAGGAGCACCGATTTACTCGTGCAGCGTAAATCGGTACATCCTTAAGAGTTGGCCCCCTGCAATAAGTTCACACTGTTTTGTATCGATATTGTTGCAACCCCATTGGCCAAGGCACGCACGGCCACCGCCAGCGCGCGGTACTGGCCGGCGCCGACGGCGTCTGGCAGCAGCACCAGTGGCCAGGTCGCGCCGTCCTCGGCGCGCAGGCGCAGCAAGATGCAGCACGGCCAGACCGTGGCGCCGGGAAGCAGCGTCATGGCTGGGCCCGGCCCCGGGATCCCGGCCGCCGGCCCGCCTTCCCCCAACTCCTGTTGTACCGTCAGGCGTAGCTGCCCAACTCCAGAAATATCAATTCGGCGCACCGTTGCAATCGAGTGCAAAATCGCCGTGGAATGTGTGAGGCAGCGGGCCAGCGACAGCGCAGCCAGCAGCGGCGCGCATGCGACAGCACCGCCGAATGCGAAGCGTTCAGGCAGCAGCAGGCCCACGGCCAGGGCGGCCGCGCACAGGCACGCGCAGAAGACGGCAACCAGGCAGCGCAGGCGACGCGACGGCGCGATGACGGCGGACACCGCAAGCGACATGGAACAAAGGATGAGGGACAGGATGGCGGGCGGAGGAGGATCCTCTACCGCCAGCACCGGCCGGCCGCCACGAACGGGCGGCAGGCCGGGCTGTTGGAAGCGCCCATCCCGTTAGACCGGGATGGGGCGAAGTGGTTCAGACTTTGGCGAAGATCAGCGTACCGTTGGTGCCGCCGAAACCGAAGGAGTTCTTCACCGCGTAGTCGATCTGCATCTCGCGCGCCGTGTTGGCGCAGAAGTCCAGGTCGCACTCGGGATCCTGGTTGAAGATGTTGATCGTCGGTGGCGACACCTGGTTGTGGATCGCCAGCACGGTAAACACCGATTCCAGCCCGCCGGCGCCACCGAGCAGGTGACCGGTCATCGACTTGGTCGAGTTCACGACCAGGTTCTTGGCATGGTCGCCGAACACGCGCTTGATGCCCTGCACTTCAGCCTTGTCGCCCAGCGGGGTCGAGGTGCCGTGCGCATTCACGTACTGCACCTGATCGACGTTGATGCCGGCGTTGTTGAACGCATTGACCATGCAACGCGCCGCACCAGCACCATCCTCGACCGGCGAGGTGATGTGGTAGGCATCCGCGCTCATGCCGAAGCCAATGACTTCAGCATAGATCTTGGCGCCACGCGCAACGGCGTGTTCGTATTCTTCGAGCACCATGACACCGGCGCCCTCGCCCAGCACGAAGCCGTCGCGGTCGCGGTCCCATGGACGCGAAGCGGTCGCCGGATCGTCGTTGCGGGTCGACAGCGCGCGTGCCGAGGCGAAACCGCCCAGGCCCAGCGGCGACACGGTCGATTCGGCGCCGCCCGCGATCATCACGTCGGCATCGCCGTACTCGATCAGGCGCGCTGCCGCGCCGATGCTGTGCAGGCCGGTGGTGCAGGCGGTGACGATGGCCAGGTTCGGGCCGCGCAGGCCGAACTTGATCGAGAGATCGCCCGAAATCATATTGATGATCGATGCCGGCACGAAGAACGGCGAGATGCGGCGTGCGCCGCGGTTCGCGTATTCTTCCTTGGTCGCTTCGATCATCGGCAGGCCGCCGATGCCCGAACCGATCACCACGCCGATGCGGTCCGCGTTCTCTTCGGTGACTTCCAGGCCCGAATCCTGCAGGGCCTGGATGCCGGCTGCCATGCCGAAATGGATAAACGTATCCATGTGGCGGCCTTCCTTGCCCGGCAGGTAGTCTTCGACGTTGAAGTTCTTGACCTCACCAGCGAAGTGGGTCGTGAATGGCGCTGCATCAAACTTGGTGATGCTGGCAATGCCCGACTTGCCGGCCAGTGCCGCATCCCAGGTCTCGGCAACGGTGTTACCGATCGGTGAGATGCAGCCCAGGCCGGTGACGACGACACGGCGGTTGCGTGAACGACTCAAGCGATTCTCCCAAAAACTGTAAAGCGACTACTTAGGCCTTGACGTGCGCGGTTGCGTAGTCGATGGCTTGCTTGACGGTGGTGATTTTCTCAGCCTGCTCGTCAGGGATTTCCATTTCGAACTCGTCTTCCAGTGCCATCACCAGTTCAACGGTGTCCAGCGAGTCAGCGCCGAGGTCGTCAACGAACGAGGAATCGATTTTGATGTCTGCTTCTGCAACGCCCAGTTGTTCAGCGACGATTTTTTTAACGCGTTGTTCGATATCCGACATGTTGTAGCTCCATTAAGGTATGTGTTGCGGAAAGTGCGCGCATTTTATCAGGTTTGCGACCCGAAAAACTATTTTCGGCGACTGCGGCTAATTCGCCGGAAAGTCCTGCTAAAAGTCGAGATTGCGTCCCAATCGGGCCCGGCTCGCCGGGGCCGACTGGGACGCCGTCTTTATCAATTTATTACTTTACTGATTAATTCATATACATGCCGCCATTCACGTGCAACTCGGTGCCCGTGATGTAGGCGGCCTGCGGACCGGCAAGGAAGGCCACCGCATGGGCGATGTCTTCCGGCTGACCCAGGCGGCCCAGCGGAATCTGGGTCAGCAGGGCCTCATGCTGGCCTTCGCCCAAGGCCTTGGTCATATCGGTGTCGATGAAGCCCGGGGCCACGCAGTTGACAGTGATGTTGCGGCTGCCGATCTCGCGCGCCAGCGCGCGGGTCATGCCGGCCACACCGGCCTTGGCGGCGGCGTAGTTCATCTGGCCCGGGTTGCCGGCCGCGCCGACCACCGAGGTGATGCTGATGATGCGGCCGGCCTTGGCCTTCATCATGCCGCGCAACACCAGGCGCGACAGGCGGCCGACGGCGGTGAGATTGGTGGCGATCACGCTGTCGAACTCGTCATCTTTCATGCGCATGGCCAGGTTGTCCTGGGTGATGCCGGCATTATTGACCAGGATAGCCAGGCTGCCGTAGCCCTTCTGCACTTCGTCCACGACCTGTGCGCAGCGCGCCGCGTCGAGCACGTTCAGGACCACGCCCTTGCCGCCGAATTCACCCAGGTAGTCGGAGATCGCCTGGGCGCCCGATTCGCTGGTGGCGGTGCCGACGACCTTCGCGCCCTGGCGCGCCAGTTCCAGCGCGATGGCCTTGCCGATGCCGCGCGATGCGCCGGTGACGAGCGCGACTTGGTTCTGCAGATTCATAGGTTTCCTTTATCTTTTATTCGGAGATCGACGCCAGCACGCGCTCCAGCGCAGCCTGGTCGACCAGCGCTTCGCCGACGAGGTTCGCGTCGATGCGCTTGGCCATGCCGATCAGGGTCTTGCTTGGTGCGCATTCGATGACCTGGGTCACACCGTCAGCTGCCATCTTCTGCATGGTCTCGACCCAGCGCACCGGACCGGCGGCCTGGCGCACCAGCGCGTCCTTGATCTGCTCAGGATCGCTCAGCACGGCGACGTCGACGTTGTTGATGACGTCAATTCGCGGAGCGGCAAACTTCAGCTCCGACATATAAGTACGCAGGCGGTCGGATGCCGGTTTCAGGAGGGACGAGTGGAATGGCGCCGACACCGCCAGCTTCATGGCGCGCTTGGCGCCCTTGGCCTTGGCGATCTCGCAGGCGCGCTCGACGGCAGCCGTATGACCGGCAATCACGATCTGGGTCGGCTCGTTGAAGTTGACGGCTTCGACCACCTCGCCCTGCGCCGCTTCGACGCAGACTGCGCGCACGTCGTCGGCCGACAGGCCGAGGATGACGGCCATGCCGCCCTGCCCGACCGGCACCGCGTCCTGCATCGATTGCGCGCGGAAGCGCACCAGCGGCACGGCGTCGGCGAACGGGATCACGCCAGCCGCCACCAGGGCCGAATATTCTCCCAGGCTATGGCCTGCGACCACATTCGGCACCGGGCCGCCGGCCGCGATCCAGGCGCGGTAGACGGCGACCGCGGCGGTCAGCATGACCGGCTGGGTATTGGTGGTCAGGTCCAGGTCTTCCTTCGGACCTTCGGCGATCAGACGCTTGAGGTCGAAGCCCAGGGCGTCGGACGCTTCTTGCACCGTCTGGTCGACGACCGGGTTGCCGGCGTAACCGTTCAGCATGCCCACTGCCTGGGCGCCTTGTCCGGTGAACAGGAATGCGAATTTGCTCATCGTTGTTTTCCGTAGTTTTGTTGTTCTTGGAGGCTAATCCCGGCGCTTACATGCGCGCCAGCACCGCGCCCCAGGTAAAGCCGCCGCCCACGCCTTCCATCAGCACGTTCTGGCCCGGCTTGATGCGGCCGTCGCGCACCGCCTGGTCGAGCGCCAGTGGGATCGAGGCGGCCGAGGTATTGCCGTGTTCGTTGACGGTGACGACCATCTTCTCGAGCGGCAGGCCGAGTTTCTTGGCGGTGCCGTTCATGATGCGGATATTGGCCTGGTGCGGCACCAGCCAGTCGACTTCGGTTGCGGACACGCCGGCGTGATCGAGCACCTCATGCGCGACTTTTTCCAGCACCGACACCGCCAGCTTGAACACCGCCGGACCGTCCATGTGCAGGAAGCCGCTGCCGGCGACCGCGCCATTGGCCAGGTTGCCCGGGATCGACAGGATGTCGGCATGGCTGCCGTCGGCGTGCAACTTGGCGCCCAGGATGCCCGGCTCGTTCGAGGCTTCGAGCAGCACGGCGCCGGCGCCGTCGCCGAACAGCACGCACGTGGTGCGGTCGTTGAAGTCGACGATGCGCGAGAACACCTCGGAGCCGATCACGAGCACCCGCTTGTGGTTGCCGGCGCGGATGAAGGCGTCGGCGGTCGAGACCGCGTACACGAAGCCGCTGCAGACGGCGGCCACGTCGAAGGCGGCGCTGCCGTTGGCCATGCCCAGCTTTTGCTGGACGATGCAAGCCGTGCTCGGGAAGCTGCCGTGGAAATCGGGGGTGGAACTGGCGACGATCACCAGGTCGACGTCGGCCGGGGTCTTGCCGGCCATCTCCAGCGCCTTGCGGGCGGCGTGCGCGGCCAGGTCGGACGACAGTTCGTCGGCCGCGGCATAGTGACGCGCCTCGATGCCGCTGCGGGTGACGATCCACTCGTGCGAGGTCTCGACGCCCTTCTCCGCAAGCTGGGCCGCCAGCTGTTCGTTGCTGACGCGGTTGGCTGGCAGATAGCTGCCGGTGCCGGTGATTTTGCTATACATGGTCATTGCTTCACCATCCTGCTGGGTTATTGTGCCTGGCGCTGGCCGTCCTGCACGGGCGCCGCAGCGGCAGCCTGCACGCTGGCCGGAGCCGTTACCGGGGAGCTGGGCATCAGTTCGGCGATCAGGGCCGACAGGTGCTCTTGCACATTATTGTGCGCGGCATCGTAGGCGCGCTTGATCGCCCACTCGAAGGCATAGGCATTGGCGCCGCCGTGGCTCTTGAAGACCAGGCCTTTCAGACCCAGCAAGCCGGCGCCATTGTAGCGTTCCGGATTGAGCTTCTTGAGCGACTTGCGCGCCAGCAGCGCACCCAGCATCGACAGGATGCTTTCCTTGAACACGCTCTTGACGAAGCGCGACATGCCTTCGATCGTTTTCAGGGTGACATTGCCGACGAAACCGTCGCAGACGACGACGTCGACCGTGCCCTTGAAGATGTCATTGCCTTCGACATTGCCAAAGAAGTTCAGTTTGCCACGTTCGGCATCGGCGCGCAGCAGCACGCCGGTGGCTTTCACCACCTCGTTGCCCTTGATGTCTTCGGTGCCGACGTTGAGCAGGCCGATGGTCGGGCGCGGAATGCCCTCGATCGCCGAACACAGCACCGACCCCATGATGGCGAACTGGTGCAGGTGATCGGGCTCGCAGTCGACGTTGGCGCCCAGGTCGAGGATATAGGTCGGGGCGCCCTTCTGGTTCGGGATGATCGAGCAGATCGCCGGGCGATCGACGCCGGCCATGGTCTTGAGCACGTAGCGCGACACGGCCATCAGGGCGCCGGTATTGCCGGCCGAGACGCAGGCGTGGGCGCTGCCGTCCTTCACCAGCTCGATCGCCACGCGCATCGACGAATCCTTCTTGCGGCGCAGGGCCACTTCGACCGGATCGTCCATCTCGACGACTTCGGAGGCGTGCTTGACGGTCAGGCGCGGGTTATTGTCCGCGTGATGCTTCTTGAGTTCTGCGCGCAGCACATCCTCGACGCCCACGAGCACGAGCTCGGCGTCAGCTTGCTTTTTGAGGAAGGAGATGGCTGCCGGAATGGTAACTGAGGGGCCGTGATCGCCGCCCATGCAGTCAATGGATATTTTAATTGTCATTTGTTGGAGATGCCGCGGCTCACACAGGACGGGCGGCCAGAGGGGATCGGGGCGTGGCGCACATGCGCACGGGATCCAGGCTGTTCAACATGACGGTGCCAGGAGCGTCGGGACGAACTCCCAGGATGCAGCCGGTTACTGAGCAGATGCCAAAGAAAAAGCGGCGCCACGCAGATAACATACGTTGCGCCGCTTTCATGATACTAAAAGCCAGAACGTCGATTACTCGTCGTTCTTGGTCTTCAGGACCTTGCGACCACGGTAGAAACCGTTTGGCGAGATGTGGTGACGCAGGTGGGTTTCACCAGTGGTCGGCTCGACTGCCAGATTAGGGGCGGTCAGGAAGTCGTGCGAACGGTGCATGCCGCGCTTCGATGGGGATTTCTTATTCTGCTGAACAGCCATGATAACTCCTAGTACAAAGTTCTAAAATTTTAACACAATCGATATGCAAAAAGGATGCAAGTCGAGTATCTCGGCGGCAAGCCCCAAGGACTGCCGACATGTTGAACGCTGCTACAACTACCGCGAATGCCATACTCGATTGCACGCGTTTGACACGTTTTTTTGCAGAATTTGGACGACATTGTTTCTACGCTGCCGCCACCGTACTGCGAATCCTGTGCTGCTGATTTTTCCTGCTATTTCTTCTTAGTCCGTCTTCAGGTTCTTGAGGGCGGCGAAAGGCGACACTTTATCGGTTTTCAGGCCATCGAGCAAGCCCGTATCCGGACAAACATCATGCCGTGGCGACTGCGGCAAGGCCAGCAGGGCCTCATCCTCGAGCAACTGGCGGATGTCGCAGCTGCGGCTGCCGACGATCACGTCGATGCTTTCGTCGTCGAGGATTTCCTCGATTCCATCGGCATCCTCGTCGTTCTCACCCAGCACCAGCATGGTCGACGAATCGATCTCGTAGTCCAGAGGCTGCAGGCAACGCTGGCAGACCAGCTTGACGTGACCGGCGACCGCAAGGGTCAGCGACGGATAGCCGTGGCGGGTCTTGCCGCCCTGGATCGACCAGTTGATGTCGCCGCTCTTTTCCACGCTTTCGGCGGCCAGACGGGTCATCTCGATCAGGGGCGTAGCGCCTTCACGATGGCCGTCGCTCTTGCAAAACTCGAAGGCGTCGATGACAAAAGCGCTCATTTAGAAAGTTACCCCGGAAAACCTGCGATAATAGCAGGCTTTTCGCGGCAGCGTCAAAAAAACCGTCGCATTCCCGCGTCGTATTCTCATCAAACTGCGCCATGAAACCTTTGCCTTCGCTCATTCTCGCCTCGAGTTCCGCCTATCGCCGCGAGCTGTTGCAACGCCTGGGCCTGCCCTTCGAGGCCGTCGCGCCCGACATCGACGAGACAGCGCTGGATGGCGAAACGCCGCAAGCCACCGCCCTGCGCCTGGCGCGCGCGAAGGCGCAGGCCGTTGCGCGGCTTCACCCCGGCGCGCTGGTGATTGGCTCCGACCAGGTCGCCACCCTGGACGGGCTGCAGATCGGCAAGCCGGGTGACCATGCGCGCGCCCTGGCCCAGCTGCAACTGATGCGCGGTCGCGAAGTCGTGTTTCATACCGCCCTATGCCTGTGGGACGGGCGCGTTGCCGACCCGGACCAGGCCGCGCAGGTGGAGAATGTGCAGGTGCGCGTCGCTTTCCGCGACCTGCCCGACCATGAACTCGACGCCTACCTGCGCATCGAGCAACCGTATGACTGCGCCGGCAGCGCCAAGAACGAAGGGCTGGGCATCGCCCTGCTCGAACGCATCCAATCGAACGACCCCACCGCCCTCACCGGCCTGCCGCTGATCGCCCTCACCGGGATGCTGCGCAAGGCCGGCGTCCAGTTCTTCAGCAACTGAGCGGCACCCGACTGATAGAATTCGCACCATGCCCGGCACCCTGTACCTGATCCCGAATACCCTCGGCCCGACCGACGCCACCTCTGGCGCCCTGAATGCCCTGCTGCCAACCCAGGTGCAGGCACTCACGAGCAAGCTCGACTACTTCGTGGCGGAAAACGCCAAGACCGCGCGCGCCTTCCTGAAACTGATTGCGATCGATCACCCGCTGGCCAAGCCGCTGCAGGAAATCGAGATCGCGGAACTGAACGTGAACACGCCGCCGGCGGCGCTGGCGCAACTGCTGGCGCCGCTGCTGGCGGGCCGCGACGCGGGCCTGGTGTCGGAAGCCGGCGTGCCGGCCGTGGCCGACCCTGGCGCCGACCTGGTGCGCCTGGCCCACCAGCACGGCATCGCGGTGCGTCCGCTGGTCGGACCGTCGTCGCTGCTGCTGGCCGTGATGGCGAGCGGCCTGAACGGCCAGAGCTTCGCCTTCAACGGCTACCTGCCGACCGATGCGGCGCAGCGCACCAAGCGCATCCAGGACCTGGAAAAGCGTTCGCGCAACGAGCGCCAGACCCAGTTGCTGATCGAGACACCTTATCGCAACGGCGCCATGCTCGAGGCGCTGGCGAGCGCTTGCCAGCCAGGCACCCTGATCTGCGTAGCGACCGACCTGTCGCTGCCGACCGAATCGGTGCGCACCTTGACGGCGGCACAGTGGAAGGCGGCGCTGGCGGCCAATAAAGGGCCGGACTTCCACAAGAAGCCAACCGTGTTCCTGTTGCTTGGTCAGTAAGCCCGGCAGAACCTTTGCGCCAGTATGCAGTGGCTGCCGCGGTGGCTACTACAGTGGCTGCGGGACGTCGTTGGTCAGCTCGCGCACCCAATCGAAAGCGGCCAGCTCGATCTCGCGCACCTCGGCCACCGTCAGGCCGATCTTCTTGAGCGCACTCGCCAGTTTGCGGCCGCCCTCGGCCGCCTCGAGCAATTCGGCGATGCGCAGCATGGTGCCGAAATCGCCTTCGCGCTCGAGCAGCGCTTCGCGCACGTCGTGCGCGATGTCGACGTGGGCCAGGATGTCGGCCATCGGCACCGAAAACAGGGCTTCGGCCAGCGACATGATGCCGACCGTGAAGGCGCGGTCGGCGCTGGCGGTGTCGCCTGGCCGCACGCGCAGGGTCATCAATTCGAGCAGTTTGCCGCGGGTCGTGGCCAGCTGCAGCAGCGGCGACTTGAGCTCGACCCGGGCGCCAGCCGCCGTGTAGAGCAGGATCTGCAGCCAGCGCCCCAGCTGGCGCCGGCCGAGCTGGACCAGGGCCTGCGACAGCGATTCGATGCGCGGACCCGGCACAGCGCGGCTGTTCACCAGGCGCAGCAGGTTCAGGCTGATCAGGGCGTCGCGCTTGACGGCGGTTTCGATCGCCTGGCTGTCGGCGTTCGAGTTGACCAGTTCCAGCAGGCGCAGGATGGTGATCTCGGACGGCGTGATCTTGCGTCCGCTCAGGATGACGGGGCGGGCGAAATAATAGCCCTGGAAATATTCGAAGCCGAGTTCCATGCACAGCTTGAACTCGTCGATGGTCTCGACCTTCTCGGCCAGCAGGGTCTTGCCTGTGCCGCGCAGCGATTCGACCAGTTGCGCCAGCTCGTTCGGGGCCACGCCCTTGACGTCGACCTTGATGATGTCGACCAGTTGCACCAGCTTATCGAGCTCGCTCGAGTGCTCGACCACGTCGTCGACCGCGAACTTGAATCCCAGTTCCTTGAGCTCGGCCACCCGCGCCAGCAGTTCCGGCGTCGGCTCGACGGTCTCGAGGATTTCCAGGATTACCTTGTGCGGAGGCAGGAAGCGCACGAAGTCGCTCATCAACACCACCTCGTCGACATTGACGAAGGCAAGCTGCTCGCCCACCACCTGCTCCATGCCGAGCTGGGATGCATGCGAGATGACGGCGGCGGTGGCCGCGGCGCCGTCGGTCAGCTTGGCGTCGTCGTCCTCGCCGGCAGCACGGAACAGCAGCTCGAACGCCACCAGATGCTGGTCGCGCCCGAGGATGGGCTGACGCGCAAGAAAGAAATCATCGGACGGCACGGAGACCGCTGCCGTTGCATCGGCGTGCATCGAAAAATACTCCTGGAAACAGTCACGGCAGCGCGCCGCGCCCGGTGGACGGCACGCGCCACCCACCTACGCCGACTATACTACAAAAATGCTAATCTTAGCATTTCGACATCGAATCGAGCGGTGCCGGATCACCCCAGGCCGCCACTGCCACCGCCACCGCCTTGACGGGTGCGTCCATTACGCGGTGCGCTCGGCGCTGCCGGCCGGGCCGCGCTGTTGCGCGCGGTGCGCGGTGCGCCCTCGCGCGGGCCCGCAGCCGCATCGGAGCGGGTGCGCGACGCATTGCCGCGTGGCGCGGCAGTACTGCGCGGCGCTCCATCACGGGGTGCACCATCGCGTGGCGCGGCAGTGCGTGGACCACCGGCGCGCGCCGGTTTAGCTGGAGCGGGCGGCGCTTCGTCGGCGCGCGGCATGCTCTGGCCCGGCAGGCGCAGGCTGCCCTTGCCCGACAGCGGGCTGGCGCGGCGTGCATTGCCCACCGGCGCCCGTGGCGTATCGCCCACCATACGGCCGGCGGCGGCGCCGGTCACTTGCGTGCCCGTCTCGATCGTGAAGCGGGCGCCGGCGTCCTTGCCCAGCACGCGCACCAGATAGGGCATGACTTCGCGCAGGATCGGCTCGAGCGTGTACGGCGGGTTCAGGATGAACATGCCGCTGCTGTGCAGGCCGGTGCCGTCCGGGGTCGGTGTATTGGTGGTGAGCGTGACGTTGAGCCATTCCTTGGCCGGCAGGCGCTTGAGGCGGTCGGCGAACTGGCGCGACTCCATGCGCTGCAGCACCGGATACCAGATCGCGAAGATGCCGCTCGGGAATTTGGCCAGCGCTTCGTCGAGCGCGTCGCGCACGCGCTTGTAGTCGTCCTTGATCTCGTAGGGCGGGTCGATCAGCACCAGCGCGCGGCGCGACGGCGGCGGCAGCAGCGCCTTCATGCTGTGGAAGCCGTCGCCATGCTCGATCATCACGCGGCGGCCGCGCGAGCGCTCGCCCTGCTCGGCCTTGTGCGCGTCGAGCTTGCGGAAGTTATCGGCCAGGATCTTGCAATCGGCCGGGTGCAACTCGAACAGGCGCAGGCGATCCTGCTCGCGCGACATCTGCTCGGCCACGTAGGGCGAACCCGGGTAGTAGCGCATCTTGCCGCTCGGATTCATGCCCTTGATGAGGTCGAGGTATTCCTTCAGCGGGGCCGGGACGTCGGTGCAGTTCCATAGCGGGCCGATGCCGGTATCGAACTCGGCGGTCTTGGTCGCCTGGAAACTGTCGAGCGCATACACGCCGGCGCCCGAGTGGGTGTCGATATAGGTATAGGCGGCATCCTTTTGGTTCATGTACAGGTGCAGCTGCACCTGTACAAAATGCTTGAGGACATCGGCGTGGTTACCCGCGTGGAAGGCGTGGCGGTAGCTCAACATAAGCTGGAATTCCTAAAAGAGGTTGCCGCGAGAAAGTTGGCGGCAGAATTAGGCGCCATTATCCACTACAACCGGCTGCGGCTGGGAATTCCAGTAGGGTCGGCGCCTCCGCCGACCCTACGATCACGCTACCTTTTTCGCTTCGAAGAACTGTTCGTCCTCCGTCGAGCCATGCAATGCGGTGGTCGAACTCTGGCCCTGCTGGATGGCCTGGGTCACGGCGTCGAAGTAGCCGGTGCCCACTTCGCGCTGGTGCTTGACGGCGGTGAAGCCCTTCTCGGCAGCCGCGAACTCGGCCTCCTGCAGCTCGACGAAGGCCGACATGCCGCTGCGGGCATAGCCGTGGGCGAGATTGAACATGCCGTAGTTGAGCGAATGGAAGCCGGCCAGCGTGATGAACTGGAATTTATAGCCCATGGCGCCCAGCTCCTGCTGGAATTTGGCGATGGTGGCGTCGTCCAGGTTCTTTTTCCAGTTGAACGAGGGCGAGCAGTTATAGGCCAGCATCTTGCCCGGGAATTTCGCGTGGATGGCGTCGGCGAAGCGGCGCGCGAACTCGAGGTCGGGCTTGCCGGTCTCGCACCACACCAGGTCGGCATACGGCGCATAGGCCAGGCCGCGCGAGATCGCCTGCTCGATGCCCGGCTTGACGCGGAAGAAGCCCTCCACCGTGCGCTCGCCGGTGCAGAATTCCTTATCGTTGGCGTCCACGTCGGAGGTGAGCAGGTCGGCCGCCTCGGCATCGGTGCGGGCGATGACCAGGGTGCCCGTGCCCATCACGTCGGCCGCCAGGCGCGCGGCATTGAGTTTCTCGACCGCCTCGCGGGTGGGCACCAGCACCTTGCCGCCCATATGGCCGCATTTCTTGACCGAGGCCAGTTGATCTTCAAAGTGCACGCCGGCGGCGCCTGCCTCGATCATCGACTTCATGAGCTCGTAGGCATTGAGCACGCCGCCGAAGCCGGCTTCGGCATCGGCCACGATTGGCGCGAAGTAATCGATGTCGTCCTTGCCTTCAGACCATTGAATCTGATCGGCGCGCTGGAAGGTATTGTTGATGCGGCGCACGACCAGCGGCACCGAGTTGGCCGGGTACAGCGACTGGTCGGGATACATCTCGCCAGCCACATTGGCGTCGCCCGCCACCTGCCAGCCCGACAGGTAGATCGCCTTCAGGCCGGCCTTCACCTGCTGCATGGCCTGGTTGCCGGTCAGGGCGCCGAGGGCGTTGACGTAGGGCTCGTCGTGCACCAGCTGCCACAGCTTGTCGGCGCCGCGCTTGGCCAGGGTGTGCTCGATCGGGACCGAGCCGCGCAGGCGCACGACGTCGGCCGCGGTGTAGTTGCGGACCACGCCTTTCCAGCGCGGATTGCTGTCCCATTCCTGCTGCAATTCGGCGATTTGCTGTTCACGGCTAGTCATGATGCTCTCCTGAAGATGATTGACAACGATTGGTAGGTAGTGCGAATCCGTTGAATCCATCATAGCCCGCTTAGTGCGCAGCACAATCACTCTTATATAAGACAGATTACTATAATTTTGTCTTTTGTTTTCAATGGCTTGAAATCCCCATTCCGGTATGCGAAATGAAATTTCTTACAATGAGAACAAGTTCAGGTCTGGCTTTGCTGCGCATTCCATATGGCAGGACGATCATTTCGCATCCTGAAAAATCGCGCCTTAATTCCCATCAAGAAAGACCCCTGCAGGCGAGCGTAAACGGACAAAGGGCGCAGCAGATGCCGCGCCCTTCAGTCGCTTTACAACGAATGGCTTACTTGGCCAGGTCGACTGTCTCGTCGCCGAACACGAGTTCGCCGTGACGCACCCGCACCGGAATCGTGTCCTTCGGTCCGAAGCGGCCCGCCAGGATCGCCTTGGACAGCGGATTCTCGATCTGCTGCTGGATCGCGCGCTTGAGCGGACGCGCGCCATACACCGGATCGTAGCCGGCCTCGGCGATTCTTTGCAGCGACTCTTCGTCGATATCCAGCGTCATTTCCATCTTGGCCAACCGCGTCTCCAGGTTGTGCAGCTGGATGCGGGCGATGGCGCCGATATTCTTCTCGTCGAGCGCATGGAACACCACGATCTCGTCGATCCGGTTGATGAACTCGGGACGGAAGTGGCCACGCACCTCGGCCATCACGGCCATCTTGACCACCGCCGGTTCGTCGGTGTCCATCGCCTGGATCCGGTGCGAGCCGAGGTTCGAGGTCATCACGATCACCGTGTTCTTGAAGTCCACGGTACGGCCCTGGCCATCGGTCATGCGGCCGTCGTCCAGCGCCTGCAGCAGCACGTTGAACACGTCCGGGTGCGCCTTCTCGATCTCGTCGAGCAGGATCACGCTATAGGGTTTTCTGCGCACGGCCTCGGTGAGATAACCGCCCTCCTCGTAGCCGACGTAGCCCGGCGGCGCGCCGATCAGGCGGGCGACCGAATGCTTCTCCATGAATTCGCTCATGTCGATGCGGATCAGCGCATCCTGGGTATCGAACAGGAAGCCCGCCAGCGCTTTACAAAGCTCGGTCTTGCCGACCCCGGTCGGACCCAGGAACATGAAGGAGCCATAGGGACGGTTCGGGTCCGACAGCCCGGCGCGCGAGCGCCGGATCGCATCCGACACCGCCTCGATCGCCTCGTCCTGGCCCACCACGCGCTTGTGCAGTTCGTCCTCGATATGCAGCAGCTTGTCGCGCTCCCCCTGCATCATGCGCGCCACCGGGATGCCGGTCGCGCGCGACACCACTTCGGCGATCTCTTCGGCGCCCACCTGCGTGCGCAGCAGCTTCGGTTTCACGTTATCCGTCTCCGCACGGGCCGTGGCTTCCTCGGCCTGGCGCAGCTGCGCTTCCAGGTCCGGCAGGCGGCCATACTGCAGCTCCGAAGCCTGCTGCCAGTTGCTCTGGCGCTTGGCCTCGTCCATCTGGAAGCGGATGCGCTCGATCTCTTCCCGGATGTGGGTGGTGCCCTGCACCGCCGCCTTCTCGGCCTTCAGCACTTCTTCGTAGTCGTTGTACTCGCGTTCAAGGCGCGCGATCTCTTCGCCGAGCAATTCCAGGCGGCGCTGCGAGGCTTCGTCGGTCTCGCGGCGCACGGCTTCGCGTTCGATCTTCAGCTGGATCATGCGCCGCTCGAGGCGGTCCATGACTTCGGGCTTGGAATCGATCTCGATCTTGATCTTGGCCGCCGCCTCGTCGATCAGGTCGATCGCCTTGTCGGGCAGGAAGCGGTCGGTGATATACCGGTGCGACAGCTCGGCCGCGGCGATGATTGCCGGGTCGGTGATGTCCACCTGGTGGTGCAGCTCGTACTTCTCCTGCAGGCCGCGCAGGATGGCGATGGTCGCCTCCACGCTCGGCTCGTCGACGATGATCTTCTGGAAGCGGCGCTCGAGCGCGGCGTCCTTCTCGACGTACTTACGGTACTCGTCGAGCGTGGTCGCGCCGACGCAGTGCAGCTCGCCGCGCGCCAGCGCGGGTTTGAGCATATTGCCGGCGTCCATGGCGCCTTCGGCCTTGCCGGCGCCGACCATGGTGTGGAGCTCGTCGATGAAGACGATGGTCTGGCCTTCATCCTGCGCCAGCTCCTTCAATACGCTCTTGAGCCGCTCCTCGAACTCGCCGCGGTACTTGGCGCCGGCCAGCAGCGCCGCCATGTCGAGCGACAGCACGCGCTTGCCCTTGAGCGAATCGGGCACTTCGCCGTTGACGATGCGCTGGGCCAGGCCCTCGACGATCGCGGTCTTGCCCACGCCGGGCTCGCCGATCAGCACCGGGTTGTTCTTGCTGCGCCGCTGCAGCACCTGGATCGCGCGCCGGATCTCGTCGTCGCGGCCGATCACCGGGTCGAGCTTGCCGGCGCGGGCGCGCTCGGTCAGGTCGAGCGTGTATTTTTTGAGGGATTCGCGCTGGCCTTCGGCCTCGGGCGAGTTTACGGCTTCGCCGCCGCGCACGGCTAAAATGGCCGACTCCAGCGATTTACGGGCCAGGCCGCTTTCGCGCGCCAGGCGACCGGCGTCGGACTTGTCGTCGGCCAGCGCCAATAGCACCATCTCGGACGACAGGAACTGGTCGCCGCGCTTTTGCGCCTCGCGATCGGACAGGTTCAGCAAGGCCATCAGGTCGCGTCCGGCCTGGACGTTGCCGCCGGCGCCGGTGACCTTCGGCTGGCGCTCCAGTTGCGCCTTCAGGGCATTGGTCAGCGCGCCGACATTGACGCCGGCGCGCTGCAGCAGCGAGCGCGCGCTGCCGTCGTCCTGGTTCAGCAGGGCCAGCAGGAGGTGAATCGATTCGATGTATTGATTGTCGTTGCCGACCGCCAGGCTCTGGGCATCCGCCAGCGCTTCCTGGAGCTTGGTCGTCAATTTATCTTGCCGCATGGTGTTGCTCCCTAGAGGTTGTTATTAGCTTGAGAGCAAGATAGGGATGAACGGGCGGGTTTTCAAGATAGCCGGCGCCTGCCGGGAGCTAACCGCGCAGCGCGCGCCAGATAGCGAATCCGGCCGCGCACAGCAGCAGCGCGCCAAACAGGTGCAGCGCCGTATGCGCCAGCGCCCAGCCGACCTCTCCGCGCTGCAGCAGCGTCACCGATTCGCCCGAAAAGGTCGAGAAGGTGGTCAGGCCCCCGAGGAAACCTGTGATGACGAACAGGCGCCATTCGGGCGCCAGTTGCGGCTGGTCGGTGAAGAAGCCGAGCGCCAGGCCGACAAGAAAGCCGCCGACCAGGTTGGCCGCCAGGGTCCCGATCTGCACGAAGCCGTGCAGGCCGCCCAGCCACAGCCCCAGGCCCCAGCGCAGCCAGGCGCCGAGCGCGGCGCCGATGCCGACCGCGGCAAAGCTCAGGGCGCTTCCCACTTGGCCTTCGCGGTATCGTCGCTGACGCGGGCGTCGACCCAGCGCGCGCCGTCAGGCGTTTGCTCTTTCTTCCAGAACGGCGCCTCGGTCTTGAGGTAGTCCATGATGAATTCGCAGGCCGCAAACGCATCGCCCCGATGGGCGGCGCTGCAGGCCACCAGCACGATCTGGTCCAGCGGCGCCAGCGGGCCGACGCGGTGGATGACCAGGGTGCCGTACAGGGGCCAACGTTCAGAGGCGCGCGCCGCGATTTCCTCCAGTGACTTCTCGGTCATGCCCGGATAGTGTTCCAGCTCCATCTCGGAGACCCTGGCGCCATCGTTCAAGTCGCGCACGGTGCCGACGAAAGACACCACGGCGCCGATGCGCGCATCGCCGGCGCGCAGGCGCGCCACTTCCTGGCCGAGGTCGAAATCCCCGGTCTGTACCCGTACTTCGTTCATGAATGGTCCTTCGGCTGGCGCAGCAACAGGTGTTCGATGCGGGTCTCGGTGCGCACGTCGAGCAGGGCCGGCAACGCCAGCAGCGCGCGCAGTTCGGCCGCCTGCGCGCCCGGCTTCTGGCCCGACTTGAGGGAGCTTTGCAGCACCTCGACCTGCAGGCGCAGGCGCTCGCGCGCGAACTCGGGGCCGCTGTCGATGCCGGCCGCGATTTCCAGGCGCAGCAAGTCGTTCAGCAGGTGCTCACGGTTGCCTTCCATCTGGCGCACGTAGGCGGCGCGTTCGCCGTCGGACGCTTCCAGTGCCGCAAGGGCGGCGTCGAAGCGCGCATGCAGGATCGGCTCGTAGCCGCCGTCCAGCGCCAGCATGGCGTCCCAGCGCCCGCGCCAGTCCGAAGCCTGGGTTTGGGCGTCGGGATTGGCCAGTGCCGTCTCGAGCGACTGGACCAGGCGCAGCTTGTCGCGCACGGCCCCGGCCAGCGCCGTATCCTGCGCGCGGCGGGCGGCGTCGGCATGCTGCTGGACCTTGGCGATAGCGGCGTGATAGCGCTTGTCGATGCGCGCCTCGTGGGCGCGCGGCACCGGGCCGATCGCCTGCCATTCGGCGGCGGCCTCGCGGAGCAACTTGCCGACGTTGGCCGGCAGGGCATCCGGCGCGGCTGCTTCCAGGCGTTCGCACACGGCTTCCTTGGCGATCTCGTGGGCGCGGCGCTCGCTGTCGGCCGCGTGCGCCTGCTCCTTGCGCGCGGCGAACAGCGCGTCGCAGGCGCCGCGGAAGCGCTGCCACAGCGCCTGCTCGGCCTTGCGCTCGAGCGGCAGCGCGCGCGCATGTTCCTGCCAGCGCGCCTGCAGCTCGCGCAGCATGTCCACGGCGTGGCGCTCATGCGGGTCGAGCTTGTGCACTTCTTCGATCAACTGCTCGCGCACCGCGATCTCGACCTTGCGCTGGTCTTCCAGCGGGCGTTGCAAGGTGGTCAGCGCGTCGGCGAACAGGCCGTCCAGGCGCTTCTTTTCCTTGCGGTCGACCGCGCCCAGGTGGCTCCAGGCGGTGCGCAGGCGCTGCACGGTGCCGGACACGTGCTTCCAATCGGCCTCGCCCGATTGCAGGCGCCCGATCTCGGCTTGCGCTTCCTCGACCAGGGCCTGGCCGCGCGCCGCATTGGTATGGCGTTCGTCGGCCAGCTGCCTGAAGTGGGCTGCGGCCGGCGCATAGGCGGCGCTGCAGGCGGCGTCGAAGCGCTCCCACAGGCTGCGCGGCGCCGGGCCGGACAGGCTGTCCAGGGCTTTCCAGCGATCGCGCATGCTGCCCACCTTCTTGGCCAGCTCGGCCATCGCCAGGCCCTGGGTCGGCAGCGATTCGACGGTCTTGATCAGTTCTTCGCGCGAGACGTTGCCGCCCCAGCGCGCCCAGTCCGACAGCCGCTTGAGCTCGGCGCGCAGATGGGTCAGGCGGTCGGCCTGCGGCGCGGAGAGGCGCATGCCCTTGTCCCTGGCTTCCTTCAGCGCCTTGTCGAGCTCGGCGGCGGTGCCGAGCGAGCCTTGCTGCAAGGCTGCTTCGAGCGCATCCATACTGTCGAGGAAGGACTGGTCGGCGCCGCGTGCGGCCGGCCTGCCGCCCTCTTTTGCGCCCTCCTTGCTGCCCTCCCTCACGACCGGCACCGGCTTGGCCGGACGCGTTTCCTGCGGCAGGCCCGCGAGCAGCGCGTCGAAGCGCTCCTGCAGGGCGCCGCCAGCGGCGTTGGCCGGCAAGGCCGGCAGGCGCTGCCATTCCCGGCGCAGCGTCTCCTGCTTGAGTTCAGCCGGAGCCTGCGCTTGCCATGCAGCCAGGGCCGCCCCGCGCGCGGCCAACGCGGCCTGGTCTTGTTCGATCGTCGCCAGGCTGGCCGTCAGGCGTGCGTGTTCGGTCGCGAATTCGGCGACCAGGGCGCGCGGCAGCGAGGCGTGGCCGGGATCGACCAGGGCCGCCTCCTGCTCCTGCTGCAGCCCGGCCAGGCGCGCGGCCAGCGCGGCCGCGTCCAGCCCACCCGCGTCCAGGGCGCGCAAGACGGCCAGGCGGTCGATCATGGCGCGCTGCAGCGCCACCTGCGATTCGAGGCGGCGGCCGAGTTCGGCGCGCACGGTGTCGAAGTCGGGCGCCAGCTCGGGAGCGCGGATGACCGACCATTTGCGGTCCAGCTCGGCCACGTGGTTCGGGGTCAGGAGGGTGTCGTTCAGCAGCGACCGGGCCTGGGCCAGCGCCTCTTCGCCGCGGCGCAGTTCGGATTCATGGTGGCGGATCGCGTCCAGCCTGCCCTGCACCAGCTTGGCGACGCGGCGGTCGACGTTGCGCATTGCCGTGTGCACGCGCTCGAGGTGCTCGCGCCCGTGGACCAGTTCGGCCGCGGCCAGGCGCAGTTCGGAAAATTCGGATTGGAGGATGAAATCGACGGCGGCCGCTTCGTCGGCGCCCAGCGCCTTGAGCCGTTCGGCCTGGCGTGCGCGGGCATCAGCGAGCGCTAAGCGGGCAGCCTGCGCGTCATGCGCAGCAGCAGCAGCAGCAGCAGCAGGAGTGCCCGACTTGCCCGAACCAGCCTTGACGCCGCGATCCGCCGGCCCCGAGGCCTTCGCCGCGGCAGGTTTGGCCTCCGGCTTGTCGCCGGACGTGGCCGATTTCCCGCCCTGCCGCTTGAATAGGAATTCGAACATGATGAAATCGCACTTCCAAAACTCCCATCATAGCAAAGAACCTCGGCTTCGATCGACATGTCCGGCCCGGCTGCCCCCTTAGTTTACGAGTGGCAAAGCGTGATTTTGCCTTGAGGAAATCTCAGCTGGCGGCGGCCCGCGCATCACGCCCATGTCGGCGCCGCGACTGTCGCCACGGTTTTCGCTCTGGTGGGCGTCGTGCGCCAGCATCTGGTTGGCGATGGCGAACCAGGCCTCGCCCGGGATCATGGTGCGCGCCAGCGGCAGCAGTTCGCGCTCTTCGCGTTCGAGGCGTTCGAGCAGCAGCTCGCAGCAGCGCTCGAGCGCCGCCAGGCAGCTGGGATCGCCAAGGGCGGCTGCCGCCTGCGCCGCCTTGCGCGCTTCGAGCGCCTGCCGGCCCAACCCATCCAGCTCGGCCACCAGCCGGGCGGCACCCTCGCCGCGCCGGCGCAGCGCCGGCAGCACGAACTTGTCGAGCTTGCGCCAGTGGCAGGCCTCGCACACCTGGCGCAGCGCTTCGCACGCCTGTTCGTACTGGGGCATGGCGGGCGGTTCGCCCCACCAGGCACAAGGTCGCCAGCGCTCGAGCAATGCCTGCACCTCGATCCGCGTGCGTGCTTGCTCGACGGACAAGGCAACAAGCGTATAGGTTGATGTCAGCATGGTGTCTCCTCTCAATTTGCTCCTCCGGCGCGCGTGGATAATCCATGCCTATGGCGGTCGGGGATGCTTTATAGGGGTAGCCGGCTATTGTGTTTGGTATGTGCCGGCCGACAGGAACTTCGTAGTGTAGAGAGAAGAAGGTGGGCGGGTTTGACATTGATCAAACCCGATTTCACAATGCGAGCGAGGTCAGACGGGGTGAATTTCCTCTACAAAACACTCTTCCAACATGCTACCGCTGCATCGCACTGCGCCGCGCCCATCCATTGTCCAGCAGGGCGGCGCCCAGCTGCGCTATAGTAAGCGCGCTTTCCCGATCCTGCCTACCGACCTTCTTCACCCTCACTCGTCAATTCCTCATGCGGCTGCTGCACACCTCCGACTGGCACCTCGGCCAGACCCTGCACAATCACGACCGGACCTACGAACACCAGTGCTTCCTCGACTGGCTGGCCGACACGCTGGCCGAGGAGCAGATCGACGTGCTCCTGATCGCGGGCGACATCTTCGACACCGCCAATCCGTCCTCGAACGCGCAGCGCCAGCTGTACCGCTTCCTGCAGCAGGCGCGCACCCGCGTGCCGCACCTGCAGGTGGTGGTCATCGCCGGCAACCACGATTCGCCGGGCCGGCTGGAAGCGCCGACGCCGCTGCTGGAAGCCCATGGCACGATCGTGGTCGGCAACGTCCTGCGCCGCGGCGACGGCGAGATCGACCTGGAACGCCTGCTGGTGCCGCTGCGCGACCGCGACGGCAATACCGCGGCGTGGTGCCTGGCCGTGCCCTTCCTGCGCCCCGGCGACCTGCCGCGCCTGCGCGCCGCCGACGGCAGTGAGCCGGCCGAAGACAGCGTGCGCGACCCTTATATGCACGGCACCGCCCTGCTCTACCGCCAGGCGCATGCGCTGGCGCGCGAACGGGCGGCCGAAGGCCAGGCCATCGTCGCCATGGGCCACTGCCATATGGCCAAGGGCCAGGCGTCCGAAGACTCCGAACGCCGCATCGTGATCGGCGGCAGCGAGGCCCTGCCGGTCAGCATGTTCGACGCCGGCATCGCCTATGCGGCCTTGGGCCACCTGCACCTGGCCCAGCGCGTCGGCGGCCTCGAACACGTGCGCTATTGCGGCAGCCCGCTGCCGCTGTCGTTCTCCGAAGTCGGCTACCAGCACCAGGTGCTGCGCATCGATCTCGAAGGCGGCAAGGCCGGCGCCATCACGCCACTGTTCGTGCCGCGCCCGGTCCAGCTACTGCGCGTGCCCGCCACGCCGGCGCCGCTGGAAGACGCGCTGGCGGCGCTGGAGGAGCTGGAACTGGACCCTGAACTCCCGCAGCAGGCCTGGCCCTATCTCGAAGTGCGGGTGCTGCTGGACGGACCCGAGCCGGGCCTGCGCGCCCGCATCGAGGCGGTCCTGGAGGGCAAGCCGGTGCGGCTGGCCAAGATCGAGCCGACCCGCAAGCTGGTCGCAGCAAGCGACGAGGCCGAAGCCCTGAGCCTGGACCAGCTTGCGCAGCTGCAGCCGGACGACATCTTCCGCCGCCTGTGGCGGCAAAAATATGGCGACGAGGCGCCGCCCGAGCAGATCGCGTCGTTCGCCGAACTGTTCCTCGCCGTGGAAGGAGACGCGCCATGAAGATCCTCCGTATCAGCGGCAAGAACCTGGCCTCGCTGGCGGGCGAATTCGCGGTCGACTTCGAATCCGGGCCTCTTGCCACCACCGGCCTGTTCGCGATCAGCGGCCCAACCGGCGCGGGAAAAAGCACCCTGCTCGACGCCCTGTGCCTGGCGCTGTACGACGCCACCCCACGCATGCTCAAGCGCGCCGGCAGCCAGTTGCCGGACGTCGGCGGCGACACCGTCTCGGCGCTCGACCCGCGCACCCTGCTGCGGCGCGGCGCGGCCGAGGCCTGGGCCGAAGTCGACTTCGTCGGCAGCGACGACGGCCGCTACCGCGCGCGCTGGAGCGTGCGCCGTTCCTACGGCAAGCCGGGCGGCGCGCTGCAGCCGGCCAAGATGAGCCTGCACCGCCTGCCGGAACTCGCGCCGATCGGCGGCACCAAGACCGAGGTGGCGGCGGAGATCGTGCAGCGCATCGGCCTGTCGTTCGAACAATTTACGCGCGCCGTGCTGCTGGCCCAGAACGAGTTCTCGGCCTTCCTCAAGACCGACGAGAACGAGCGCGGCGAGCTGCTCGAGACCCTCACCGGCACCACGGTCTATAGCGAGATCTCGCGCCGCGCCTTCGAGCGCTACAAGCTCGAACAGCAGCGCACCCAGGTGCTGCAGGCCAAGCTGGCCAATGTCGCGCCGCTGGCACCAAGCGAGCGCGCCCAGCTCGACCTCGAACGCAGCGCCGCCGATGCCGCGCGCGAAGCGCTCGACAGCCGCCACGCCCTGCTGGAACAGCAACTGCGCTGGCACCAGGAGCTCGACAAGCTCGGGCGCGGCCAGGCCCAGGCCGAGGAAGCGCTGGCCGCCGCCAACGCCGAGCGTGGCGCGGCTGCCGAACGACGCCAGCGCCTGGCCACGCTGGAAGCGGTGCAACCGGCGCGGCCGCTGGCGGTCGAAGTCCAGCGCCTGGAAGCCGAGCGACGCCAGGCCCATTCTTCGGTCGCCAAGCTCGAAGGCGAGCTGGCGGCGGCGCTCGAACTTCGCCGCACCAGCAGCGCCGAAGTCGATGCCGCCATCGCGCGCCTCGACGCGCTGGATGAGCAACTGCGCGCCGCCGGACCGCAACTGGACCAGGCCAAGGCGCTCGATGCCGCACTCGAGACGCTTGCCCCCGGCCATACCCAGGCAAAAGCCGCGCTGGAAGCGGCGCGCCAGCAGGCCCGCGAAGCGCGTGTCCAGCATCAGGCCAAGTCGGAAGAACTCGCGCGCGCACGCGGCCTGGTCGAGGCCGCCGCCGCGTGGCTGGCGGCCCAGTCCCGGCACGAGGCCGTGGCCACCGGATGGCAGCAGTGGGAACGCCTGCTGCGCCAGGCCGGCCAGGCCCAGTCTTCCCTCGCCGCCGGTGCAACGACGCTGGCGGCAACTCGCGCGGCGGCCGACCAGGCGGCGGGACGTGACGCCCAGGCGGCCAGCGCGCTGGCGCAGGCCATCGAAGGTCTCGACACACTGGAGGAGAACCGGCGCGCGGCGATGGCGGCGCTCGGGGAGTTCGACGCCGAGGCGATCGGCGCCGAACGCCAGCAGCTGGAAGGACGCCGCGAACGGCTGGCGGCGGCCGAACGCGCCTGGCTCGACCTGTCGGCGGCGCGCGAGACGCTGGCCGGACTCGCGCGTGAATCCGAGCGCGCCGCAAGCGCGGCGGCCGGCGCCGAACGCGCCCTGCACGAGGCGCGCGCCGCGGCGCCGACACTGGAAGCGGCAATGGCACAGTCGGAACGCTCGCTGAGCGCCGCCGAACTGGCGTGCGCCGCCAATGTGGAGCAACTGCGTGCGAACCTGATCGACGACGATCCCTGCCCCGTTTGCGGCGCCCTTGAGCACCCGTACGCCCATCAGGATGCGACGCTGAACGCGATGTTGACGGGCCTGCGGGCCGAAGTCGACGGTTGCCGCCTGCGGGTGCGCGAGAATGGCGCGCTGCAGGCGACCCACGGCGCCGCCCTCGCCGCCGCCCAGGAACGGCTGGAGGCGCTCGCGCGGGACCGCACGGCAATCGATCTGCGCATCGCCGGCCTGGTCGAGGCCTGGGATGCCGATCCACTGGCGGCCGAGGCGCCAGGCGAACCGGCACGCGTCGACTGGTTCGGCGTTCAACGCGGCGCCGTGCGCGACGCGCTCGATGCGCTGGCGCGGCGCGAGCAAGCCTGGCGCGCCGCCGCCAGTGCGCGCGATGCGGCCCAGCGTGACGTCGACGGCGCGCAATCGGTGCTGGCCAAATTGCGCCAGAATGCCGAGACCGAGCGCGAGACGGCGGCCCGCTTGCAGAACGAACTGAAAGCATTGGACTCCGGCCAGCAGGCGGCAGCCACGCAACTGGATGCCCTGCTGGCCGAGCTCGATCCCGCCATGGCGGCCGCCCACGGCGACGGCTGGCAGACCGCATGGCGTCGCGATCCCGCAGGCTGGAGCCAGGCCCGCGCGACGGAAGCCGCCGGCTGGCGCGAGCAGACCGAGGCCCAGGCCCGCGGGGCCGCCGCGATCGCGCCGCTGGAAGTCGAGGCGGGCGCGCTCCAGGCGCGCATCGCCGAGATCGACGCGGCGGGCGTCAGGCTGGCCTTTGAGTTCGAGCGCATCAACGGCGAGTCGGGCGCGAAACGCGCGGCGCGCGCCGCCTTGTGGCAAGGCCGCGCGGTGGGCGAGATCGAACGCGAACTCGCCGCCGCCGTGAGCGGCGCGCGCGAGCAGGTCGCGGCGCGCCAGCAGGCCGCCAACGAGGCGGCGCAGGCCGAGACCCGGGCCCGCACCGCGCAGGCCCAGCTGCTCGAGCGCATCGCGGAACTCGACGGAGCCGGCGCCACGGCCAGCGCGCGACTCGCCGACTGGCTGGAAGACTACCGGCGCCAGGCCGACGGCCTGGACGACATCAATGACACCGACGAACTGGCGCGCCTGCTGCAGGTCGGCGCCGCCTGGCTGGCGCAGGAGCGCAGCGCCCTGAACGCCATCGAGACCGGGATCGCCAATGCCAGCGCGATCCTGGCCGAACGGCGCGCCCAGCGCGCGGCGCATCTCGCGTCGGCGCCGCCGGACGGCCATCCGTTCGAGGCGGTGCAGGCCACCTTCGGCGCACTGGTGGTCGAACGCCAGGCATCGATCGAAGCGGCGACCGCCTTGCGCCTGCGCGCGATGCAGGACGACGAGCGGCGCCGCCAGGCGGAATCGAGCCTGGCCGAGATCGAGCGCCAGCAGGCGCTCGATCAGCGCTGGGGCAAGCTGTCGGAGCTGATCGGCTCCAGCGACGGCAAGAAGTTCCGCAACTACGCCCAGCAATTCACGCTGGACGTGCTGCTCGGCTATGCCAATGAACACCTGAAGCAGCTGGCCCGGCGCTACCGGCTGGAGCGCGTCAGCTACCAGGGCATGCCGTCATTGGCGCTGATGGTGCGCGACCAGGACATGGGCGGCGAAGTGCGTTCGGTGAACTCGCTGTCGGGCGGCGAATCGTTCCTGGTGTCGCTGGCGCTGGCGCTGGGCCTGGCCTCGCTGTCGTCGAACCGGGTGCGGGTCGAATCGCTGTTCATCGACGAAGGCTTCGGCAGCCTCGATAGCGAAACGCTGGGAGTGGCGATGGACGCCCTGGACGCGCTGCAGTCGATGGGCCGCAAGGTCGGCGTGATCTCGCACGTGCAGGAGATGACCGAACGCATCGCGACCAAGGTGCTGGTGCGGCCCGCCGGTGGAGGCAGCAGCGCGGTGGTGGTGGAGTAAGGTGGAATAGAACCGTATTGTTGGCCAAAAGACGTCGTCCCCGCGAAGGCGGGGACCCAAGTTCACACGCACAGCCACTACGATCTGCTTTAGTGGTCTGCGTGATACTTGGGTCCCCGCCTGCGCGGGGACGACGTTTCAGAGCTAACGATTGAAGGCTGTTCGCTCGTTGGATCAGTGGTTGTGCCGCGGCATATCATGCCCCACGCCGCGATACGGCAAGGCGAGCTCCATGCACGCGCCCTTGTGCAACTGGCCCACCGAGGCGCGGTAGATCTCTTGCCACGGGGTCTGGCTGGCGGGGATCGCCGGCGGCGTGTCCTGGCGGCGCGCGTCCATCTCTTCATCCGACAGCAGCACGTCGCAACGGCCGTGGTTCAGGTCCACGCGCACCACGTCGCCCGTGCGCAGCAGCGCCAGGTTGCCGCCGGCCGCGCTCTCGGGCGAGGCGTTCAGGATCGACGGGCTGTCCGAGGTGCCCGACTGGCGGCCGTCGCCCAGGGTCGGCAGGTTGCTGATGCCTTGCTTGATCAGGTGATCGGGCGGCTGCATATTGACCACCTCGGCCGAACCGGGCCAGCCGACCGGACCCGCGCCGCGGATCACCAGCATCGTGTACTCGTCGATGCCCAGGCTCGGATCGTTGATCCGGTGGTGATAGTCGTCGGAGCCGTCGAACACGACCACCTTGCACTCGAAGCAGTTCTCGTGCCCCGGATTGGCCAGGTAGCGCGCGCGGAAGGCCGGCGAAATAACGCTGGTCTTCATGATCGCGAAGTCGAACAGATTGCCCTTCAGGACCAGGAAGCCTGCGGTATCTTTCAGCGGCTCGGCGAACGGCTTGATCATCTCGCGGTCGTCGGTCTCGCGGTTGTAGATGTTCTCGGCAATGGTCTTGCCGGTGACGGTGAGGCGCTGCGAGCGCAGCTTACCCGCCTGCTCCAGCTCCCACATCACGGCCGGCACGCCGCCGGCGCGGTGGAAGCGCTCGCCCAGGTATTTTCCGGCCGGCTGCATGTTCAGCAGCAGCGGCACGTCGTAGCCGTATTCCATCCAGTCTTCTGGCGTGATCTCCACGCCCGCATGGCGCGCCATGGCCACGATGTGCGGCTGGGCGTTGCTCGAGCCGCCGATCGCGGCGTTGACCACGATCGCATCCAGGAAGGCGTCGCGGGTCAGGATCTGCGACGGGCGCACGTCATCTTTCGCCAGTTCGACGATGCGGCGGCCCGTTTCGTAGGCCATCTGGCCGCGCTCGCGGTATGGCGCGGGAATCGCCGAGCAGCCGGTGAGCGACATGCCCAGGGCCTCGGCCACTGCATTCATCGTCGAGGCGGTGCCCATGGTGTTGCAGTGACCGGCCGACGGCGCCGACGCGGTGGCAATGTCGACGAACTTCTTCTCGTCGATGGCGCCGGCCGCCAGCTGGCGGCGCGCCTTCCAGATGGCGGCGCCGGAACCCACCAGCTCACCCTCGAACCAGCCGTCGAGCATCGGGCCGCCCGACAGCACGATGGCGGGAATGTCGACCGTGGCCGCAGCCATCAGCTGGGCCGGCACGGTCTTGTCGCAGCCGGTGGTGAGCACCACGGCATCGATCGGATAGCCGTGCAGGATCTCGACCAGGCCGAGATAGGCCAGGTTGCGGTCCAGCGCCGCGGTCGGACGGCGGCAGTTCTCGAAGATCGGATGCAGCGGGAATTCCATCGGAATGCCGCCGGCGTCGCGGATGCCGTCGCGCACCCGCTTGACGGTCTCCAGGTGGATGCGGTTGCACGGCGTGATGTCGCTGCCGCTCTGGGCGATGCCGATGATCGGCTTGCCGCAGCGCAGCTCCTCGGGCGTGATCCCGTAGTTCATGAAGCGCTCGAGGTAGAGCGCGGTCATGTCGATGCGCTCGGGATTGTCGAACCAGTCCTGGGACCGGTAGCGGCGCTTGGCGTTGTTGCTCGCGTTGTTGCTCATTGAGTCGATTATTCTATGGTTGATCCTGCAACCGCAGCGCATGCTGCGGCAGTCCCGGCACGTCGGCGCGGAAAGTGAACAGCCCGCCCGCGAGCGGCTGCGCCTCGAGCTGGACGGCGGACAGGCCCTTGCGCGCCGTCGTAGCATACACGGTGCGCAGGTCGTCGCCGCCGAAGGCCAGCTTGGTGATGTTCGCACACGGGAAGCGCACTTCGCCCAGCTTGCGTCCCTGCGGGTCGAAACGGTCGATGCGCCAGCCGCCGAAGGTGGCCACCCACAGGCAGCCTTCGGCGTCGACCGCCATCCCGTCCGGATACCCGCCGTCCGCCAGTTCGGTGAACAGGCGCTTGCGCACGACCAGGCCGTCCTGGCCCAGGTCGAAGGCAAAGATGCGCTTGGCCAGCGTATCGGTGTGGTACAGCGTGCGGCCGTCGGGGCTGACGGCCGGGCCGTTGGTGATCACGTAGCCGTCGTCCACGCGGCTCGCCGCGCGGCCGTCGAAACGGTACAGGGCGCCGGTGGCCTGGTCCTCGGCATCGTCCATCGAACCGAACCACAGGCGTCCCTCGGCGTCGACGTGGCCGTCGTTGAAGCGGTTGCCCGGCTGGTCGGCCTCGACCTTCAGCAAGGGCGAGAATTCGCCGGTGGTTTCATGGAAGCGGTACAGGCCATCTTCCAGTGAGCAGACGAAACCGCCGCCCGTGACCGGCACCACGAAACTCACCTGCCCCGGCGCATCCCAGCTGCGCTTTGCACCGTCCCGGGTGTCGTAGCAATGCAGGCGCCGGCCCTTGATGTCCACGAACCACACCTGGCCCGCCGCGCCATGCCACAGCGCGCCTTCGCCAAGCGTGGCCCCCACCTCCCACAGGCAGTGCGGCGCGGTGTTCATGCGCCGTACCAGCCCGCGTCGACGAAGTATTCGCGGCCGCTGCAGCGGCGCGCATTGTTCGAGGCGAGGAACAGCGACAGCGCCGCCACGTCCTGCATTTCCACGCGCTCCTGCAGGCACTGGCCGTTCAGGATGCGCGCTTCCTCGTGCGGCGTATGCCACAGCGCTTCCTGGCGCGGGGTGCGCACCGCGCCGGGAATCACCGCCACCGCGCGGATCCCGTGCGGTCCGAGCTCGCGCGCCATGGCGCGCGTCATGCCCTCGACGCCGGCCTTGGCCGTCATGTACAGGGCCAGCTCGGTATGCGGCAGGTGCCACGAGATCGAGCCGAAATTCTGGATCACGCCATGGCCCTGCTCGCGCATGCCTGGAATGACGGCCTGGGAACAGAAGAACTGGTGACGCAGGTTGACGTTCATCCGGCTTTCCCAGTAGGCCGGGGTGACGTCGCCGATGTGGTGACGATCGTCGTTGGCCGCGTTATTGAGCAGGATGTCGACGGCGCCGGCTTCCTGCACGATGCCGTCGAAGGTGCGCTTGAGCGCGTCGAGGTCGGTCAGGTCGCAGTGGAGGAAGCGCGGCGCGTGGGTCGGGTCGGCCACCGATTTGGCCAGCGACTCGGCCAGGGCGCGTCCTGCGCCCTCGGCGATGTCGAGGAACCAGACCCGGGCGCCCTGGCCGACGAAGGCGGTGACCAGCTCGGCGCCGATGCCGCTGCCGCCGCCGGTGATGACGACGCGCTTGCCGTTCAGGTCCGGATAAGTTGCGTATTCAAAGGCTGCGCTTTTAAAGCCCGGTTGATTGATGTCAGACATGGGTTTTTCGTATTAAGGGCTGTTTTTTATTTCTGGACCAGCAAGCCGCGCTGCGCCAGGTTGGCGTACAGCGCGCGCACGCCGAAGGTCCAGGGCGTGATCGCGTCGCTGCGTTGCACGGTGTTGACCAGGGTGCCGAGCGATGGCGTCGAGATGCCGACCTTGTCGCCCAGGTGGTGGGTGAAGCCGCCGCCTGCCGCGTCACGGTCCTTGATCGGCGAGAACATCGTGCCGAGGAACAGCATGAAGCCGTCCGGGTACTGGTGGTGCGCGCCGCAGGTCTGGGCCACCAGGTCGAGCGGGTCGCGGCTGATCTCGCGCATGCGGCTGCTGCCTTCCAGGATGAAGCCGTCGTCGACGCCTTCGATCAGCATGTTCACCTCGCACTCGCGCAGGGTGTCGAGCGTGTACGTATCGTCGAACAGGCGGACGAAGGGGCCGATGGCGCAGGAGCCGTTATTGTCCTTGGCCTTGCCCAGCAACAGGGCGCTGCGGCCTTCGATGTCGCGCAGGTTGACGTCGTTGCCCAGGGTGGCGCCGACGATCTCGGCGCGGCTGTTCACCGCCAGCACGATCTCGGGTTCCGGATTGTTCCAGTGCGAGGTCGGATGCAGGCCGATGTCGGCGCCGTGGCCGACCGACGACATCGGCTGCGACTTGGTGAAGACTTCGGCGTCCGGGCCGATGCCCACTTCCATATACTGCGACCACAGGCCGCGCGCCGACAGCTCGGTCTTCAGGCGCGCCGAAGCCTCGGAGCCCGGGACGATGTCCGACAGGTCGGTGCCGATGGTTGCCTGCAGCTGCTCGCGCAGCGCCTCGGCGCGCGACGGGTCGCCCTTGGCCTGCTCTTCGATCACGCGTTCCAGCAGGCTGACGGCGAAAGTCACGCCCGCGGCCTTGATCGCCTGCAGGTCGCATGGCGCCAGCAGGCGGATGCCGTTGGCGCCGGGCTCGCCGCGCAGCGCGGCGTCCATCAGCGCGCGCACCTCGCCCAGGTCCTCGCCCTCGGCGCTGCCCGCGATGGCCAGCAGGTCGGAGCGTTCGAACAGGTCGGCCACGGTCGGCGCATGGCGGGTGATGTCGACCAGGCGGCCGCCGCGCACGGCGACCACGGCTGGACCTTCGTTGGCGCCGGTGCGCCAGACCCGGCCGACCAGCAGCGCGCGGTCGAGGTCATCGGGAAGCGGATTGGCTTGGAGTGTAGTCATGATTCCTCTATTGATGATGCCGCCCTTGGGGGCGGCAGTATCGGTATGTGATGAAGCATCGGCGGACATGATTCTAACATTAATGTTAACGCAATCATTGACCAACATCGGGTTTGATCCTGACTTCCCTGCCCGCGCTCACCGGTACACGGCAAGCGCGGGCAGGATCGTCAAGCCGCGCCGGTATCAGAACTTGCCGCGCAGGCCCAGCTGGAAGGTACGGCCCGGGTCATAGAACCCGAACTGCGCGTTCTCGAACTGGAAGTAGGAGTCGCGCTTGGCCTTGTTGATGTTGACGACATCGAAGGTGATGGTCGGCCAGTTTTCACGATCGAACACCTGCTCGAGATCCACGCTCGACGAGAAGTCGGCCTGCTTGTAGGCACGGCCATACAGGGCAGCCGCCGCGATACCGTTCTGGCCGCCGTTGGCCGCCTGGCTGCCTTCGCGGTAGGTGTGCGAGAAACGGGCCATGAAGCCATGGTTCTCGTAGTAGACGCCGAAGTTGTTGCTCTTGCGCGGCACGTTCAGCGCCACGAAGCCGTTCGTGCCTTCGCCGCTGGCCGACTGGTTGATCAGGGTCGCGGTTTCACTGAAGCCGAAGCCCTTGATCGGCAAGAACTTGTCGAGCGGTTGGACCCAGCCGATTTCCAGGCCGCGGATGCGCAGGATGCCGCCGGCATTGCGTTCCTGGCTCATCACCACGGTCGCCGCGCCCGGACCGCCGCGCGCGTCGATCGCTGCCTGCTGGTTCGGAATCAGGTTGTTGTAGGTGACGCCATACTGTTCCAGCGCGCTGAACGGCAGCGAACGGTTCTCGATCACGGTGAAGCCCTTGAGCTTCTTCTGGAACACGGTCAGGCTCACATAGCCTTCGCCGCCGGTGTACCAGTCGACGCCGAAGTCCAGGTTCTTCGAGATGTAGGGCATCAGTTCGGGGCTGCCGATCGTGCCGACGTCGGCCGACACCGAACTGAAGTTGATGCCAGGACGCAGCGAGTTCGGATTGGCGCGGGTCATGCTCTTCGATGCCGCGGCGCGCACGATGACATTGTTGGCGACCGTCAGGGCGGCGGTACCGGATGGCAGCGTGTTGTTGTAGGTGTTGTTCACATACTGCCACTCGGTCGCGTTCGGGTACTTGGAACCGTTCGCCGTGAGCGTTGCATTGCGTGGGTCGCTGAACGAATTGAGCGAGCCGACCTCCTGCTTGGTGCGCACATACCGCACGCCGGCGTTATACCGGAACGGCATATTGGCGAGCAGGGTCGAGCCGTTGATCTCGGTATAGAAGCCCGAGCTCTTCTCGCGCATATAACCCGCGCTCGCCCCGGTCGACGAACTGGTCGAATCCGGCGCCGTCGAGTTGTAGTAGTCGTAGTTCGAATCCTTCCTGAAACGGTCCCAGTCGACGACCAGGCGGCCGTATTCGCCAGGCACCAGGTAGCTTGCCAGCTTGTCGGCCGGGATCAGCGAGCCCTGGTAGACCAGCTGGTCGGTGCGTCCCGCGGTGTAGCCGGTGCCGAAGCCGGGATAGAGCGCCGCTGCGCTCGCGCCAGGCGTGTTGGCGCCGTCGCAGGCCGGGGCGCCGTTGGGGCCTTGCAGGAACACGCTTGGATTGTTGCCGCACACCGCAGCCTGCCAGGCGGCCGAGTTGTCCTGGCCGCGGATGCGGCGGTCGATGTCATCGTAGGCGTAGCCGAGCTTCAGGTTCAGCTTGTTGTCACCCCAGGTCAGGTCGGTATGGAAGCCCTTGGTGCTGGTTTCGCGCAGCTCGTTCTGGATATTGACGCGGCCACCTGCCCAGCCGAGATTGGCCGGGTTGTTCACATCGTTGTTGAACGTGATGCTCGGTACGCCGCCCTTGGTGGCGTCATACGTGGCCACAAGGCCGCTGCCCGCCGCGGTGATCGGCATGACGGTCGGCGCTTCGTGGGTGAAGTCCGACTCCGTCGCGTTGGCCTGCGCCTCGAGCTTCAGGGTTGGCGCGATCTGCCACGTCATCCCCGGGTTGATGCCCTTGAGGGTGGTCTTGTCGCGGCGTGGGCCGTATTCGATGAAGTAGCGCGAGTTGGCGAAGGTGCCGCCCGTCGCCGTGCAGCCGGCGTTGCAGTCGGGACGGTCCACAGTCATATTGAGCGGAATGGCAAACTCGTTGCGCATCGCCCAGGTGTAGCCGACGCGCTGCATGTCGTCGTCTTTTTCGCTGTACAGCGTATCGACGTAGAAGTGCAGGTTCTCGGTGGGACGGTATTCGGCGCTGATGATGGCCGCGGCCTTGTCGCGGTCGCCGTAGTACTCCATGTAGCGGCCGAGGCGAGGCACCAGCGCGTTGTCGATCGCGGTGATGCTCGTGCCCGGGTTGTTGGCTTCCAGGAAGCCCTGGTTGATCGGCGTACCGGGAACGAGGCCGGCGCCCGCGCCGACTGGCACGGTGCCGGGGATCGTCCAGTTGCCGCCGCCGGTGTTGTTACGCGACGGCAGGCCATTCTGCGCAGCCGACAGGTTGGCATTGGTCAGGCCGACCGTCTCGTAGCCGGTGGTGCGTGCCTTCTGGCGGTTGTAGTACACGCCGCCGAGGATACCGAATTTGTCGCCCCAGGTCTTGCTGGCCAGGAGCGAGCCACGTGCGCCGACGTCGTTGGCGATTTCCTGCTTCTGCGCGGTCGCGCTGTAGACGACGTAGGTGCCTTCCTTGTCGAAGGGACGCGCGCTGCGCAGGTTGACCACACCGGCGGCGCCACCCTCGAGCTGCGAGGCATTCGGGCTCTTGCTGACGGTCAGCTTGGTGAACAGTTCGGTCGGCAGCAGGTCGAGGTCGATCTCGCGGTTGGTGCTGGCGCCGTCGATCGGTCCGGACGACGCCACGGCGATCTGCGCATTGTTCAACAGGACTTTGGTGAAGCTCGATCCCAGGCCGCGGATCTGGACGTTCATGCCCTCGCCGGTCACGTCGCGCGAAATCTGGACACCTGGAATGCGGCTGAGCGATTCAGCGATGTTCTTGTCCGGGAATTTACCCATGTCTTCCGAACTGATGGTGTCCTGGAAGCCGACGGCTTCCTTCTTGTCGCGCGCGGACGCCAGCAGACTGCCGCGGTAGCCGGTCACTTTCACGACGTTCACGTTGGCCTGCGCGTTGGCGTCGGGGGTGGTGGTGACGGTGGTGTCCTGCGCATATGCCTGGTGAACCAGGCCGGCCATGACGGTCAGGCCAAGCGCCCATTGGCGCCGGCGAGCCGCACCCTGCTGCTGAGAATTACGAGTCATTCAATGTCTCCTGATGGTTTTTTTACTTCTATTTACTGCTAAGTGAGCAACCTTCTACGGTTGTCTGATGGATAGGTAAAACCGCCCGACGCGGCAAACAGGGCGTTCTTCCCGGCGCGCTCTAGCGGCAGGTCACGGTGTTCGAACCGGCTGGATGCGCAGGACGCGGGGTGGGCGATGCCGACCACGCGTCTGGAATGGATGGGTGAAGGGTGCGTGGCATAGCCAGACGCAGGGTGACGTCTCGTTGTTGCATGCTTATCTCCTCGTTATTTTTTTACTTCAAGCACATGTTACGAACATCTCTATTAACACGAATGTTATCGCAACCATCCCAGTCTACTGGTCAAAAATAATGATTGTCAACAAAATATTCCGAACGTAGCGAAAGCGCAAATGTTATGCATACCAGGCGCTCCTGACGAGCCGCTTGCCGAACCACCATCGGGCGCCTTCTTGCCATGATCCGCTCAACAAAACGCTTTCAAATCGAAAAGGTTCGCGCTAACATTCCCGCAGCCGGATGATACAAAACAAACATTCCGGATCAAAAAACATGGAGACAACCTCATGCATCGACTCTTCGGGCGGCTCTGGGCCGCGTTTCTTTTCGGCATGCTGCTCTGCATTCCGACCCATGCCGCCGCAGAGGATGGTTATCAGCTGTGGTTGCGCTATCAACCCCTCCCCGCCGCCCAGCGCGCGCACCTGCCCGATTCGATCCTGGTGCTCGGCGCCGACAGCCCGACCAAGGGCGCCGCGCGCGCCGAATTGCAACGCGCCCTGCAGGGAATGCTGGGCAAGGCGCCTGGCATCGTCGACAAGGCGCGCCTCGATACCATCGTGCTGGCGCGCGGCGCCGACCTGCCGGCCGGCCTGGATACCGCGTCCGCAGTACGCAATGAATTGAAAAAGCTTGGCGACGAAGGCTACCTGGTACAGCGCGCGAAGCTGAACGGCGCTGCCGTCACCCTGGTCGCTGCCAATACCGACGCCGGCCTGCTGTATGGCAGCTTCGCCTGGCTGCGCGAGCTGCAGCTCCCATCGGGCAAAGGCGCCGACAAGATCGCGCTGGCCTCCAGCCCCACCCTGCCCCTGCGCGTGCTGAACCACTGGGACAACCTCGATCGCAGCGTCGAGCGCGGCTATGCCGGCGAGTCGATCTGGAACTGGTGGGAACTCCCGCACATCATCGATCCGCGCTACACCGACTACGCGCGCGCCAATGCCTCGCTGGGCATCAACGGCACCGTATTGAACAACGTGAACTCCAAGGCCGAGGTGCTCGGCGCGCCGTTCATCGCCAAGGCCGCCGCCATCGCCGACGTGCTGCGTCCCTACGGCATCCGCGTCTACCTGTCGGTGCGCTGGTCGACCCCGCTCGAGATGAAGCAGACGAAGACGGCCGATCCGCTCGACCCCGAAGTGGCCGCCTGGTGGAAGAACAAGGCCGACGAGATCTACCGCACCATCCCCGATTTCGGCGGCTTTTTGGTCAAGGCCAATTCGGAAGGCCAACCGGGCCCGCAGGACTACCGCCGCAACCACGCCGACGGCGCCAATATGCTGGCGCGCGCCGTGGCCCCGCACAAGGGCATCGTGATGTGGCGCGCCTTCGTGTACGCCTCGCCCGAGGAGTCGAAGGCGGGCAAGGCGCACGACCGCGCGGTCGAGGGCTATGACCAGTTCATCCCGCTGGACGGCAAGTTCGACGACAACGTGCTGGTGCAGGTCAAGAACGGCGCGATCGACTTCCAGCCGCGCGAGCCGGCCCACCCGATGTTCGGCGCGATGCCGAAGACGCCGCTGATCATGGAATTCCAGATCACCAAGGAATACCTGGGCTTCGCCACCCACCTGGCCTATCTGGGCCCCATGTTCCAGGAAACCCTGGAATTCGATACCCGCATTGGCGGGCGCAAACTCACGGTGGCCGACACCATCCAGGGCAAGCAGGGCCGCGTAGGCGGCATCGCGGGCGTGGCCAATATCGGCAGCAGCCGCAGCTGGAGCGGTTCGATCTTCGACCAGTCCAACTGGTATATGTATGGCCGCATGGCCTGGGACCAGGGCCTGGACAGCCGCGCCATCGCACGCGAATGGGCGGCCCAGACCTTCAGCCCGGATGCACGCCTGCTGGACCCGGTCGTGAACATGATGATGCGTTCGCGCGAAGCCGTGGTCGACTACATGACGCCGCTCGGCCTGAACCACGTGATGGGCAGCAGCCATCACCATGGTCCGGCGCCCTGGGTCGACAACCTGGAACGCGCCGACTGGAATCCGATCTATTACCACCGCGCGGGCCGCGACGGCATCGGCTTCGACCGCACCGCCAAAGGCAGCAATGCCGTGGCCCAGTATGCGCCGGAGGTCGCGCGCCGCTTCGCCGACCCGAAAACGACGCCGCCGGAGCTGCTGCTCTGGTTCCACCGCCTGCCGTGGGATTACCGGATGCCGTCCGGCCGCACCCTGTGGGAAGAGCTGGTGACCCGCTACGACCACGGCGTGGCCGAAGCCGCCGCGATGCAGGCCGAGTGGCAGCGCATGAAGCCCTTCGTCGACGCCCAGCGTTACGCGGATACCGCCCAACGCCTCGCCCAGCAGCACGTCGAAGCGCAATGGTGGCGCGACGCGAGCATCGCCTACTTCCAGGACGTGTCCGGGTTGCCGTTGCCGGCCGGCGCGCGCAAGCCTGCGCAGTCGCTCGACCACTACAAGTCGATCCGCTTCCCGTATGCCCCGGGGATTTGAGACTGCCCCGTTTGCCTGAATGACTTCTGGAGATGAGATGAACCCGATTCAACGCGCCGCCACCCCGACCATCGTGGAGATGCAGGTGATCCCGGTCGCGGGCCGCGACAGCATGCTGCTCAACCTGTGCGGCGCCCATGCGCCCTACTTCACCCGCATCCTGGTGCTGTTGAAAGACAGCGCTGGCCGCACCGGCATGGGCGAGGTGCCCGGCTCGAACGGCATCCTGCTGGCCCTGCAAAAGCTGGTGCCGCTGGTAGAGGGCACGGAGATCGGCCACCACCGCCGCACCCTGAACCGCCTGCGCGCCGCCATCTCGGGCGTCAGCCACCAGGTCACGTCCAGCGCCGAAGCAGCGGTGATGAAGCAGCCGCACGAGATCAACCTGCGCCTGGAAAACGTGGTGACGGCCGTCGAGGCGGCCCTGCTCGACCTGCTCGGCCAGTTCATGGGCGTGCCGCTGTGCGAGCTGCTGGGCGACGGCCAGCAGCGCAGCCACGTGCCGATGCTGGCCTATCTGTTCTATATCGGCGACCGGGGCCGCACCGACCTGGGCTACGATGACGACGCCGGCCGCGACGGCTGGTACCGGGTGCGCAACGAAGAAGCCCTTACTGCCGAATCGATCGGCGACATGGCCGCGGCGGCGGTCGAACAATATGGCTTCAAGGACTTCAAGCTCAAGGGCGGCGTGATGCGTGCTGAGGAAGAAATGGAAGCTGTCGCCGCGATCAAGCGCCGTTTCCCCGACGCCGGCGTGACGCTCGACCCGAACGGCGCCTGGTCGCTGCGCGAGGCGATCGACGCCTGCCGCGGCCAGGGCCACCTGCTGGCCTATGCCGAAGACCCGTGCGGCCCCGAGGGTGGTTATTCGGGCCGCGAGATCATGGCCGAATTCAAGCGCGCCACGGGCATTCGCACCGCCACCAATATGGTCGCCACCGACTGGCGCCAGATGGCCCATTCGCACCTGCTGGGCGCAGTGGACATCCCGCTGGCCGATCCGCATTTCTGGACCATGCAGGGTTCGGTGCGCCTGGCGCAGCTGTGCCACGACTGGGGCCTGACCTGGGGTTCGCACTCGAACAACCACTTCGACGTCTCGCTGGCGATGTTCACCCATTGCGCGGCTGCCGCGCCGGGCGCCATCACGGCGATCGACACCCACTGGATCTGGCAGGAAGGCCGCGAACGCCTGACGACCGAACCGCTGCAGATCGTGGGCGGCCAGGTGGCGGTGCCGGAGCGTCCGGGCCTGGGCATCGAGCCGGACATGGCGCGCATTGATGAGGCACATGAACTCTACAAGAAGGTGGCCGGCGGCGCGCGCGACGATGCGATGGCGATGCGCTACCTGCTGCCCGACTTCAGCTACGATCCGAAGCGCCCCAGCATGGTGAAGCCATGAAGGAGGCCCAATGATTGCGGCAGTCCTGGGCCGGGTCCGGGGCGGCACCGTCCGCGGCCTGCGCTGGTGGATGATCAGCCTGATCATGCTGGGCGCGGTGGTCAACTACCTGACCCGCAGCTCGCTGGCCGTGGCCGCTCCTACGCTCCTGACCGAGCTGAATATCACGACCCAGGAATACGCGTACATCACTGCGGCCTTCCAGGGCGCGATCATGCTGCAGCCGCTGTGCGGCTACGTGCTCGACGTGATCGGCCTCAAATATGGCTTCGCGATCTTCGCCACCGCCTGGTCGCTGATCTGCATGGCGCACGGCATGGCCACCAACTGGCAGACCCTGGCCATCCTCCGCGGCCTGCTCGGCTTCGCCGAAGGCTCTGCCAACCCGGCCGGGATGAAGGCGGTGTCCGAATGGTTCCCGGCCAAGGAGCGCGGCCTGGCCGGCGGCGTGTTCAATATCGGCGCCTCGTTCGGCTCGATGCTGGCACCGCCGCTGGTGGTGTGGGCCATCCTGCACTACAACTGGCAATCGGCCTTCGTGATCACCGGCGCCCTGGGCCTGGTGTGGGTATGCGCCTGGCTGCTGCTGTACGACGCGCCGAAGCGCCACCGCCGGCTGTCCGAGGCCGAGGCGGCGCACATCGCCGCCGGCCAGGAAGACCATCTTGCCGGCGACGGAACCAAGCCGTCGGTCCTCAGCATCCTTAAAAAACGCAATTTCTGGGGCATCGCCCTGCCGCGCTTCCTGGCCGATCCGGCCTGGGGCACGCTGGCGTTCTGGGTGCCGCTGTACCTGACCACGGTGCGCGGCTTCGAGCTGAAGGACATCGCCATGTTCGCCTGGCTGCCCTTCCTGGCGGCCGACCTGGGCTGCATGTTCGGTCCGGTGGTCGTGCTGGCCCTGCAAAAGCGCGGGGTACGCCTGATCAATGCCCGGCGCGGCGCGTTCACCCTCGGCGCCATCATGATGATGGGCGTGGCCTTCGTCGGCTACGTCGACAACGCCTATGCCGCGATCGCCCTGCTCAGCCTTGCAGGCTTTGCCCACCAGACGCTGTCGGTCACCGTCATCACCATGTCGTCCGACCTGTTCCGGCGCAATGAAGTCGCCACCGTGGCCGGCATGTGCGGCACCTTCGGCAACCTGGGCCTGCTCATCTTCTCGCTGCTGATCGGTACCCTGCTGGCCAGCGTCGGCTACACGCCCTTCTTCGTCAGCCTGGCGGTGCTCGACCTGATCGCGGCGGTGCTGCTGTGGACGCTCGTGCGCGAGCCAGAACCTCTTACGACACAAAAAACATGATCCACAACCCGATCCTGCGCGGATTCAATCCCGACCCGTCCATCGTGCGGGTCGGCGACGACTACTACATCGCCACCTCCACCTTCGAATGGTATCCGGGGGTGCAGATCCACCACTCGCGCGACCTGGTGAACTGGCGCCTGGCCGGCCGGCCGCTCAATCGCGCCAGCCAGCTCGACATGCGCGGCGCGCCCGATTCCTGCGGCGTGTGGGCGCCGTGCCTGACGTATGCGGACGGCCTGTTCTGGCTGATCTACACCGACGTCAAGCGCTATGGCCGCACGTCGACCGGCGGCGCCGGCGGCAGCGCCTCGCTGCGCGATTTCCATAACTACCTGGTTACCAGCCCGAGCATCGACGGGCCGTGGTCCGACCCGGTGCACCTGAACAGCAGCGGCTTCGATCCGTCGCTGTTCCATGACGACGACGGCCGCAAGTACTTCCTGAACCAGCTGTGGGATCACCGCCCGGGCGGCAAGCGCTTCGCCGGCATCGTGCTGCAGGAATACTCGGTCGAGGAACGGCGCCTGGTCGGCAGCCGCACCAATATCTTCGCCGGGACCGAGCACGGCCTGACCGAAGCGCCGCACCTGTACCGCCGCAACGGTTATTACTACCTGCTCACCGCCGAAGGCGGCACCGGCTGGAACCATGGCGTGACCATGGCGCGCTCGCGCGAGCTGCTCGGACCCTACGAGCTGCACCCGGATGTGAACGTCCTCACCACGCGCTCGCGTCCCGACGCCGCGCTGCAGCGCGCCGGGCATGCCGACCTGGTCGATACGCCCGATGGCCGCACGTATATGGTCTACCTGTGCGGCCGGCCGCTGCGCAACCGCGGCACCTGCACGCTGGGGCGTGAGACCGCGATCCAGGAAGTGGTGTGGGGAGAAGACGGGTGGCTGCGCACACTCGATGGCGAGGGCATGCCGCAACTGGAAGTGGAAGCGCCCGGCTTGCCCTCACATCCTTTCGAGCCTCAGCCCGCGCGCGCCGAATTCGATGCGGCAGAGCTGCCGATCGATTTCCAGTGGTTGCGTACGCCGTATCCGGAAGAACTGTTCAGCCTTACTGAACGCCCCGGCCACCTGCGCCTGTTCGGACGCGAGAGCTTGGGCAGCACGTTCCGCCAGGCGCTGGTGGCGCGGCGACAGCAGGCGCACTGCTTCAGCGCGGCGACGTCTGTCGAGTTCGAGCCGGAACACTTCCAGCAGCAGGCGGGACTGGTCTGCTACTACGGCGCCGCCAAGTTCCACTACCTGTACATCACGCACGACGACGACACCGGCAAGCACCTGCGCGTGATGAGCAGCCTGCCCAACCACCTGCAGGCGGATGCGTTTACCGCACCAATCGCCCTGCCCGCTGGCGTGCCAGTCAAACTACGGGTCGAGGTGGATGAAGAACGCATGGTGTTCGGATACCGCCTGGACGACGGTCCCTGGCAGTGGCTGCCGCAGCAGTTCGACGCCAGCATCCTGTCGGACGAGGCCAGCGCGCCCGGCCAGCCCAATTTCACGGGCGCCTTCGTCGGCATGGCCTGCCAGGACATGGCCGGCACCGCGCTGCATGCCGACTTCGATTATTTCGAGTACCGCGAGCGGCCTTACCTCAGCCGACTGTAGGCGCAGTTGTCGAACTGCTGCAGCGGCACCGCCGCTGCCAGCGCGGCGTAACCAGCATGCGACGGGTGCAAGCCGTCGCCGCTGTCATGGGCCTTGGCCAGGTAGGACGGCCGTGACGGATCGCGCAAGACCGCGTCGAAATCGACCACGCCGTCGAAGGCCTTCTCGCTCCGTACCCAATCGTTGACCGCCTGGCGCAGCGCTTCATTGTGCTGCGCTGGCGCGTAGTAGCCGCTGCCCATGAACGGCGTGATGGTCGCACCGATCACGCAAATCCCCTTTGCATGGGCGCGCGCAATCATCTGCAAATGGGCTTGCTTCAAGTCCTCCAGCATCGCCTCGATCGCCTGCGGCGTGTCTTCCTTCGAGCGGCGCAGCACGCCGATATCGTTGACGCCGATGAAGACGACCGCATGGCTCACGCCATTTCTTGCCAGGACGTCGCGCTCGAAGCGCGTGACGAGGCTCGGGCCCAGGCCCTCGCGCAGCAGACGGCCGCCGCCGATGCCGGCATTGATCACGGCGAGCTGCCGCTTGCCGTCCTGGGCGATGCGCTGCACCAGGTGATCGGTCCAGCGGTTGTTGGCGTCGGTGGTGGCGCCGTAGCCGTCGGTGATCGAGTCGCCGATCACGACCACGGCCCGCGCAGCGGGGGCCGCGCTGACTTCGACGTCGGCCAGCTGGTGCCAGCGGGTGACCGTCTTCGCATCCGGGAGACTCGCGGCCATGGTCTGGCGGCCCGGGGCCAGGTAAGTCGTGGTGCGCGCGCCGGCGTGGCCGGTCTGCTGGCCGGCCGCATTCGCCAAGTGCATGGTGACGGCGATATCGAGGCCGCTGGCCGCCGCCAGGTCGACCGGGTCGCTGACGTATTCGGCGCCGGCCGGTATGCGCACCGAGGTGCTGCCGTTGAAGCGCAGGCCCTGGAGCGAACCTGCCACCACCTCGGATGAACCCGGCCGCACCGCGCGCGCGATGCTGACCTCGTTCACGACCAGCATATCGCTGCCATAGGCATTGCTGATCCGGACCCGGACCTGGCTGCCGCCCAGCGACAGGCGCACGACCTGGCGCACGGTGCCGTCCTTCCACAGCTCGGCCGGCATGGCTTCGGCCTGGCCGTATGACATCTGGGACGTGCCCCAGCTAGCGACCCAGTGACGGGCCCCGCTATCGTTGGCAGCCGGTGGGAATGCGCAGGCGCCCAGGCCGAACGCGGCCAGGACGGCGATGGCCAGGCGGCCTCGACGATAAGTATGCAAGATGGTCTCCGGTGATGGCATGGCCTGCGGGAGGCAGGACTACCAAATCTGTAACGCTAATGATAGCGCAACCAAACCGGACGTAAAACGAAACTTTCAGGCGAAGATGCGTACCGGCGGCCGGATCCGCGGCGCAGCGTCGGACTGGCGCCGCACCAGCGTGAACGCCGTTCTGATGTGCTCGGGAGCGGCCGGCAAGCCGGTGCGCTCGGCAGTGACGCGCTGGACGATGCATTCGATCGCCGCCTCGGCCATGTCCATGGTCGGCTGGCGCACGGTGGTGAGCGCCGGCCAGATCGTGGTCGACAGCGCGGTGTCGTCGAAGCCGACCACCGTGATATCGCCCGGCACGTCGAGCCCCAGGCGATGCGCCACCGCGACCGTCGCGGCGGCCATGTCGTCGTTGCTGGCGAAGATCGCCGTCGGACGGTCGGGCAGCGCCAGCAGGATCTCGGAGGCGTCGAGTCCGGAACGGTAGTTGAACATCCCCTGTGTCACCAGCTCGGCCGCGGGGTCGGCGCCGAACTCCTTGATCGCGGCCTGGTAGCCTTCCAGCCGCGCCGCGCTGGCCGACTGGTAGGGATGGCCGCTGATGAAGCCGATCCGCTGGTGGCCCAGCTCGATCAGGTGGCGCGTCATCTCGTAGGCGGCCTGGCGGTCGTCGATGCCGATCGCGCTGGCCCGCGCATCGGGCTGGCCGCAGGCGATCAGGGCCAGCGGAATGCCGGCGTCGACGATGCGCGCCACGATCTCGGCGTTGTCGACCAGCGGCGGCGGCAGGATGATGCCATCCATCTGGTTGTCGATGAGGCGCTGGGTCTGCTCGACGATCTGTTCGCCGTCGGCGCATTTCTCGACCAGCAGCTGGACGTTGTTCAGGCTGACCTTGTTCAGCAATCCCAACAAGACCTCGGTGAGATAGGCGCCGCTGCGTACGCTGGGCATGCTGTACAGGAAGCCGATGCGGATCGGGCGCGAGCCGGCCAGCAGGCGCGCCTCGGGGTTCGGCGCGTAGTTCAGGGCTGCCGCGGCGGCGGTCACCTTCTTGCGCGTGCTCGGACGCACGGTCGACTTGCCGTTCATGACGCGCGAGACCGTCATCGGCGACACCCCGGCAAGCTTGGCCACATCGGCCATGTTCGGGCCACGCTTGGCCTCCGCTGGGGTAGTGAGTCCGATATGGGAAGTAGGCATGCGGGGCGACCTCTGACAGAACGATGGTAACGCGATGTTAGCGCGAACTTTAATGATTTAATTCTAACACGCAGCGCCGTACTTACATCCATCTCCAGGCTTATAACTGCTATGCGGATTGACAATAAAGCGGTTGACGGCAGCATGGCATCTCATCCACAATCGAAAACAATGATTGCGCTAACTTTTTATTGGTCAAGCGTGATACATGCGTAACCCGGCCTTCTCGCGACAGCCCGCTGGCGCTCGAAGGTCTGATGGTTGCAATTGCTTTTCAACACATAGATTGGCAAGACAATGACTACAATTATTAAAGCGCAGCCGACGCTGGAGACAACTGAAAAAATCGGCTATGCACTGGGCGACCTGGCCGCCAACCTGATCTTCCAGACCCTGCTCACCTTCCTCGCTTTCTTCTACACCGACGTCTATCAGATCTCACCAAACGCCGCCGCCAGCATCATCTTCATCGGTGGCCTGGTGGGCGCCTGCTTCAACCCGCTGATGGGCATCATCGCCGACCGCACCTCGACCCGCTGGGGCAAGTTCCGTCCCTGGATCCTGTGGACCTCGGTGCCGTTCGGCCTGGTGGCGATCCTGGCCTTCAGCACGCCCGACCTGGGCGAGCGCGGCAAGTACATCTACGCGATGCTGACCTACATCCTGCTGATGCTGGTGTACTCGGCCAACAACCTGCCCTACTCGGCCTTGAGCGGCGTACTCACCGGCAGCATGGCCGACCGCAACAGCCTGTCGTCGTACCGCTTCGTCGCGGTGCTGATCGCGCAACTGGTGATCCAGGTGCTGCTGCTGCCGCTGGTGCTGATCCTGGGCGGCGGCGACAAGGTGGCCGGCTTCCAGACCGTGATGATGTTCTTCGCGGTGGCCGGCACCATCTGCTTCCTGATCACCTTCTTCACCACCCGCGAACGCATCGTCCCCACCCAGAGCCAGCGCTCGAGCATCAAGCAGGACGTGGCCGACCTGATGCGCAACCGCCCCTGGGTGGTGATGCTGGTGCTGACCATCCTGGTGTTCATCACGCTGTCGCTCAAGGGCGGCATGTACATCTTCTACTTCCGTAACTTCCTGCAAGAGGCGGCGCTGGCGGCCTTCCTGAGCGACGTCGGCTTCCTGAGCTTCATCGACGGCCTAAACACGCTGCTCACCGGGATGGGCCTGACGCAGTTCCACTGGCCGGAAGACGCCGCCACCTCGGGCTTTTCCCTGTTCAACGCGGTCGGCATCATCCTGATGATCGTCGGGATCGGTTTCTCCAAGCCGCTGGCTGACCGCTTCGGCAAGCGCGACGTGTTCGGCGCCGCCCTGCTGCTGGCGGCCGTGTTTCGCCTGAGCTACTACTGGATCGGGCCAAGCTCGATCGGCCTGGTGTTCGGCGCCCAGATCCTGTACGGCTTCTTCTACGGCATCACGATCCCGCTGCTGTGGGCAATGATCGCCGACGTCGCCGACTACTCGGAATGGAAGAACAACCGCCGCGCCACCGCCCTGCTGTTCTCGGCCATGATCTTCGGCCTCAAGGCGGGCCTGTCCATCGGCGGCGCGCTGGTGGCCGCCCTGCTGTCGGCCTATGGCTACGATGCCGCCCTGGCCGTCCAGTCGGGCCAGGTCGCCGATGGCGTGCGCCTGTCGGTCAGCGTCTACGCCGCCATCCCCTTCCTGCTGGCCGTGTGCTGCCTGGCGGCGTACGACATCCGCAAGAACACCGAGCTGCAGATCGAGCGCGAACTCGGCGAACGCCGCGCACTCGCCGCCCAGCAGTGATTTTCATTTGAACCCGAACCAGACAACAGCCATGCCTGAAACCATCGACAAAGACCACGTGCAGTCCCTCAAAGAGCGCGCCATCTCCGCGCCCCTGCTCGATCACATCTATATCGCCGACCCGTCCGCCCACGTGTTCGACGGCCGCATCTACATCTATCCTTCGCACGACATCGAGGCCGGCGTGCCGTTCAACGACGACGGCGCCCATTTCGCCATGGAGGACTATCACGTCGTCTCGATGGACCACCCGGGCGCCGAAGCGGTCGACCACGGCGTGGCCCTGCACGTGCGCGACGTGCCGTGGGCGGCGCGCCAGATGTGGGCGCCCGACTGCGCGCGCAAGGACGACAAGTATTACCTGTATTTCCCGGCCAAGCGCCCGGACGGCATCTTCCAGGTCGGCGTGGCGGTCAGCGATACGCCCACCGGCCCGTTCACGGCGCAGCCGCAGCCGATCGCCGGCAGCTATTCGATCGATCCGGCCGTGTTCGGCGACGACGATGGCGAGTTCTATCTCTATTTCGGCGGCATCTGGGGCGGCCAGCTGCAGAAGTACCGCGACAACCTCTATAGCCCCGACCATGAAGAACCGGCGGCGCACGAGACGGCGCTGCAGCCGCGCGTGGCGCGCCTGCGCGGCGACATGCTGGAGCTCTGCGAAGAACCGCGCGCCGTGCGCATCCTCGACGCCGACGGCAACGAACTGCTGGCCGGCGACCACGATCGCCGCTTCTTCGAGGCGCCGTGGCTGCACAAGCACGACGGTAAATACTATTTCTCGTACTCGACCGGCGACACCCACCTGCTGTGCTATGCGACCGGCGACAGTCCCTACGGCCCGTTCACCTACCAGGGCCAGATCATGACCCCGGTGATCGGCTGGACCACGCACCACTCGATCTGCGAGTTCGAAGGCCGCTCGTATCTCTTCTACCATGACAGCAGCCTGTCGGGCGGCGTCACCCACCTGCGCTCGGTGAAGGTGACCGAGCTGCATTACGACGACGACGGCAAGATCGTCACCATCTCGCCCTATCGCCAGGACTGAGAGCAGTCATAACACCCACAATAAAGGAGACAACACCCGATGACATCGCGACGCGATACCCTGAAACTGCTTGGCACGGCGGCCGGCGCCATGCTCGCCCCCCACGCATTGGCCGCGCAAGACGCCGGCCCAGCCCTGAAGGACCTGGCCAAGGCCAAAGGCATGCGCTTCGGTAATGCCATCGGCTTGCTGGAAGACCAGGACACCCGCAAGAGTTTCCGCGACCCGGCCTACCGCGCGCTGATGGCGCGCGAGTGCAATATGATCGTCGCCGAGAACGAGACCAAGTGGCAGGCCTTGCAACCGAAACCGGGGCCCTACCAATGGGGTCCGGCCGACGAGATGTTCGCCTGGGCGCGCAAGGAAGGCATGGCGATCCGCGGCCATGCCCTGATCTGGCAGGATCCGAAGTGGCTGCCCGCCTGGGTGAACGCGCTGGACCTGAAATCCAAGCCGGTCGCCCACGCCGAAGCAATCCTGCGTGAGCACGCCAAGACCGTCTGCACGCACTTGAAGGACGTGATCAGCCACGACGTCGTCAACGAAGCGGTGTCGCCCAAAGACGGCTCGCTGATCCAGAACGTCTTCACCAAGCGCATGGGCGCCGTCGAGCAGATCGAATTCGCCTTCCGCCAGGCCCACGAGCACGCGCCGAAGGCGCAGCTGGTGTACAACGACTTCATGGGCCCCGGCCTGGGCGACGACGCCAAGCACCGCGCCGGCGTATTGAAACTGCTGGCCGAACTCAAGAAGCGCGGCGCCCCGATCCACGCCCTGGGCCTGCAAAGCCATGTCAGCGCGGGCGACATGATGTCCGGCCCCGCCAACGCGGCGGTCTTGCGCGAATGGCGCAAGTTCCTGGACGAGGTCACCGGCATGGGCCTGGACCTCCTGATCACCGAGTTCGACGTCAACGACAAGACCTTCCCCGCCGATTTCGCCAAGCGCGACGCGGCCACCGCGGCGCTGGCGCGCGACTATCTCGACGTGACCCTGAGCTACCCGACCTGCCGCGATTTCCTGCTGTGGGGCATGGCCGACCACGTGAACTGGCTGCAGGTCTGGGCCGATGCAAAGCGTCCGGACGGCCTGGCGCAGCGTCCGACGCCGTACGACAGCCAGTTGCGCGCCAAGCCGATGCGCGAGGCGATCGCCGCGTCGCTGCGCGCGATGCCGATGCGTAAAGCCTGATTCTTCGCTTTCAGCACTTAAAAAGGGCAGTCCGCATAATGCGGACTGCCCTTTTCAGTTAACGCTTGCCGACGCTTACAGGCGCGGACTTTGCTGCGGTCCCAGGTAGCTCGGCTTCAGCCCACCCGCATCGAGCACCAGCTTCTGCACCACCAGGCCCGGATCGAGCGCCCAGAACTTCAGCACATGCTTGCCCGGCTTGGTCAGCTGGTGTTCGGTCGTGAACACCGCCGCCCCATCCGACACGATCTTTTCCCAGAACGGTTCCGACTCGTCCGCATGTACATTGACGATCTGCGGCGCCTCGTCGTCGATCGACACGGCATAGCGGAAGCCGGCGCCCGGCTGGAATTTCAGGGTCGGCGCGAGCGTCACCTGCAGTTTCACCTTGCCGCTGCTGACCGTGTTGACGTCGTACTCCAGGCGCATGCCCTGCTTCACGTCCAGCGCCGCAGCGGTCACCGGCAAGGTCGTCACGCCGGCATCGGTGCGGCCATGGCCAGGAATCCTGAGCCAGCTGCGGCCCTCGGGCGCCAGCGCACGGGTGTAGTTGGCCGCCTCGATCGACACCACGCCGCCGGTCTCGACGAAGCCCTTGGCGCCTTTCGGCATGTCCGCACGGCGCAGCGGCACATTGACCAGCACGCGGGTATCGTTCGGCCCCGTGATCGTCAGCACTGCCGGCTGCGGCTTGGCCGGCACCTTGTCCCAGCGCACATCGACGGTCACGCGCTGCTCGCCCGTCACCTTGCCGCTCGCCTGGCTCACCACCACCCAGGGCTGATTGGACTCGATGCGGTAATCGAACGGTGCGCTGCCACGGTTGAAGATGTCGAGGTAGTGCGATTTCTTCACATAAGGGTCGAACGTCGGCAAGTCCAGCGCCTTGAGACCGTAGGCGCCCCAGGCCTTGGCGCTGCCCTCGACCGCCACCGACATATTGGCGCCAGGCGGCACGTCGATGCGGTGAACGGCGGGCAGCACGTTCGCGCGCGGCTGTTCCCAGTTGACGTAGCCGAAGCGGGTCTGCGACATCATGTGGTTCCACTTGCCGCCGCCAATCGCGTGGTATTGGCGCGCCAGCTCGACGTCGTTCTTGTACAGCGCCTGCACGCGCTCGGCCATGTCGTTGGTGGTGGCGCGGAACTGGGTCGCGTAGTGGTGGTTCTGGCCGGCCGCCACATACAGCTCGTTCATATTGGCGGACGCCGCGACCGGATACTGCACCAGCTGGAAGAAGGCGTCGCGCTGCTCGGGGCGCAGCTTGGCCGCCACCTTGCTTGCTCGCTCGGCCAGCGCCGCATAATCGCGCGCGATGCGGCCCGCCTCGTCGTAATTGAGCACGCTATAGGTGCCTGGCTCGAGCTGCTCCGGCTTGCGGCGACCGTTGAAGCGGGTGTAGCCCTCGACCAGCTCGGCGATCTCCACCGCGTGCTCGGCGCCGAACTCGCGCGTGGCCCACAGGCGCAGGTATTCGGGCAGGCGTTCTGCCGGCCAGGCCGCCGGGTTCCAGGCGTAGGTCAGGAAGAATTCGATCGGCACTTCCATCGGCTTCAGGTCGCCGACGTTGACGATCCACATGCGCTTGGCGTCGTACTGCCAGGCCAGGTGCATCTGTTCCCAGATTTTCGGGATCGGCGTCACGTTCAGCCATTTATACGAACGCGGGCCGCCCACGTAGTCGAAGTGGTAGTAGACGCCGGCGCCGCCCGGACGCGCGCGTTCCTCGGGCGTCGGCAGGCGGCGGATATTGGCCCAGTTGTCGTCGCACCAGAGCAGCAGCACGTCGTCGGGCACGCGCATGCCCTTCTCGTAATAGCCCTGCACTTCCTTGTACAGCGCCCACACCTGCGGCACTTCGCCCGCCTGCTTGCCGGTATCCTTCTCGATCATCGCGCGCTGGTCGCGCACGATTTTCTGCAACAGGTCGACGTTGTCGTCCTCGGACATCGGCTCGTCGCCGTCGCCGCGCATGCCCAGCGTGATCACGCGGTCCTGGCCGTGCGAGTTGCGCAAGCCCTGCTTCCAGAACTCCTGCAGCCCCGCGGCGTTCTTGCTGTAATCCCAGGCGCCCTTGCCGAAGCGGGCCCACTCGTCGTGCGCGCGCATCATCGGCTCGTGGTGCGAGGTGCCCATGATGATGCCCATCTCGTGGGCCAGGCGGCCGTTTTCGGGATCGTCGGCATAGAAGGCCGTGGGCGGCCACATCGCCGGCCACAGGTAGTTGCCGCGCATGCGCAGCACGAGCTCGAACACCTTTTCATAGAAACGGTGGTTGAAGCCGCCGTACTTCTCCTTGGCCCAGTTGGTCAGCGCAGGCGCTTCGTCGTTCAGGAAGATGCCGCGGTACTGCACCACGGGAGCGTCGCTCACCTTGGTGCCCTGCGCAACGGACAGCGTCGCCTGGCGCGCCGGGACCACGTCGGCCCACCACTTCCAGGGCGAGACGCCGATCTGTTCCGACAGCGTGTAGACGCCGAAGATGGCGCCGCGGCGGTCGCTGCCGGCCACCACCAGCGCGCGCGCGACGCCCGGCATCGGGTTGGCCACGGCCTGGATCAGGAAGCCCTCCCACTTGCCGCGGATGGCGGCGGCGTCGATCTTGCCCTCGGCGGCGAGGCGGTCGACCAGGGCGCTTTTGCCCAGGGTGCCGACAATGACGACGCTGTCGGCCGCGCTGCCGGCGCTGTTGGCGAGCACAGGCTTGGCGCCGGTGACCAGCGCGATGTCGCCCTGCAGGTCGGCGACGGCGCGCCGCACGCCCGCATCGTCGTTCGGGTCGACCAGCAAGGGCGCGGCGCGGCCTTTGTCCGCCAGCACCACGGCTTGCGGGCCGGCCTCGAAGCGCACGATCTGGCGCTCGCCCAGCGCCCAGGCCGACGGCGCGGCCAGCACCGCGCACAGCGCAGTCAGTGGCGCAAGGGCGCGCCGGAACAGCTTCATTGTCAGTGTCATGAGCTACCTTGTCTCCAGTTTGTTATGTGCATCGCGGCTTGTAATAACAATTTATAACATTTAGTGTTAGCGCGATCATTCGAGTATAGGTTTGACGATTCTTTCTTGTCAATTCCTGCGTCGCGGAGTCGGGATCACAGGACGGCGGGTGTAAAATGCCGCTCTTTTCATTCACACCATCACCCATCCATGAAGCCCGCCCGCATCCTGACCTTCAAGTGCGCCAAGTGCACCAAGCCGGTCAAAGTCTTCCTCCAGAAAGTGTCTGCCTGCTCGCACATCCAGCCTTACCAGGGCATCTGCGCCTGCGGCGAAGTCAAGCGCCACGCGACCGGCAGCCCGGACGCGGTGAAGTCCTATATCGAGTCAACCGACGGCAACTGGCATCACCATCACTGATATGACGACGCGCATCGAATGGGTGGAAGGCGGCGAGACGCGCTCGGCGCTGTGGCGTTCCGAGAGCGGCTGGCCCGCGCCGAAGAAAGTGGTGCTGGCCGACGACACCCTGAGCGCCGACGCCGCCTATCGCCTGGCGCTGGACGGCACCGCCCTGCTCTGGCGCGGCGACTTCCAGAATGCACGCCAGCTGCTGCAGGCGCTGGTGCGCCGCATCGAGCACAAGGGCGAACGCGGCCGCCGCGCCAAGCCCAAGGCGCCGGCCACGCCGACGGAAGCATTCCACCGCCACCGCCTGACCCAGCTCCAGCGCGCCCGCACGCTGGCCATGGTCCTGATCCCGTTCGAGGCCGACCATGGCATCCTGCTCCGGCGCGCGCCGGATGCGCGCCTGGCCTGCCTGGAAGCGTATGGTCCGGCCGCCGAACCCTACGTGGCCTCCCTGCGCGAGCTGCTGGGCGTGATCGGCGCCCATGAGTGGCGCCGCAAGGGCGTCATGATCCCTGCGCTCGACGACCGCATCCACCCCTGGTATGGCGTGTTTTCGCCGGTGCGCGGGGAATACGTCGAGCTGGTGGCGCAGGCGCCGCTGCCCGCGGGAGCCAGACTCGCCTTCGACATCGGCGCCGGCACCGGCGTGCTGTCCGCCGTGCTGGCGCGGCGCGGCATGCAGGTGGTCGCGACCGATATGGATGCGCGGGCGCTCGGCTGCGCGCGCGAGAACGTCGCGCGGCTCGGCCTGGCCGCGCAGGTCGAGGTGGTGCAGGCCGACCTGTTCCCCGAAGGTCGCGCGCCGCTGGTGGTCTGCAATCCGCCCTGGCTGCCAGGCAAACCGAGTTCGGCGATCGAATACGCGATCTACGATCCGGACAGCCGCATGCTGCGCGGCTTCCTCGGCGGACTGAAGGACCATCTGGAGTCCGGCGGCGAAGGCTGGCTGATTATGTCGGATTTCGCCGAACACCTGGGCTTGCGCAGCCGCGAGCAGCTGCTGGGCTGGATCGCGGATTCGGGGCTGGAAGTCGTGGCGCGCCACGATACGCGTCCAGTGCATCCACGCGCCAGCGATGCGGACGATCCGCTGCATGCGGCGCGTTCGAAGGAAGTGACGTCGCTGTGGCGCTTGCGCGCCGCTGACTGAGGCATTCTTATCAAAGCAGTCCTATAGCGGCAACTTGCGCACCTCGGCCTCGCCGGGAGCCAGCAAGTTGCCGTCCGCGCCCACCGGCGCCATGCGCCGCAGAGGCTTGCCGGTCTTCTTCTCGACCAGGTCCGAATGCGCTTCACCCGGCGCGAACAGTTCCAACTCTCCCCACTGCCTCAGCGCCACCACGACCGGGAATAGCCGCTGGCCGCGCTCGGTCAGCACGTATTCCTGGTAGGCGCCGCCCTTTGCGCTCGGCTGGGCAGCCAGGATGTCGGCTTCCATCAGCCGCCGCAAACGATCGGCAAGAATATTACGTGCGACACCCAGGTTGCGCTGGAAGTCAGTGAAGCGGCGCATCCCGTCGAAGGCGTCACGCACGATCAGGAGCGACCAGCGGTCGCCGATCAGGTCGACCGACCTGGCGACCGGGCAAGGCTCGGCATTGATGGCTTCTTTTTTCGTCATAGTGGTTGCATTTTAAAACCACATTGGCTACGCTTCAACTGGTTTTAATTTGCAACCAGTTGGAGAGTCATGCATGGCGCCGTGTTCACGCATTCCCACCCCGCTATTTGCCACCGCCGCCGGCATGAGCGTCGCCAATGTCTATTACGCCCAGCCGCTGCTGGACGCCGTCGCGCGCGACTTCGCGATTCCCGAGGCGGCCATCGGTGGCATCGTCACCGCCACTCAGTTGGGCTGCGGCCTGGCGCTGCTATTCGTCGTGCCGCTGGGCGACCTGCTCGAGCGCCGGCGCCTGATGCTGGCGCAAGCCCTGCTGCTGGCCGCGATCCTGGCCGCGGTCGCGACCGTGAACTCGGCGCCGCTGCTGTTGACGGCCATGCTGCTGACGGGCCTGCTCGGCACCGCCATGACCCAGGGCCTGATCGCCTACGCGGCCAGCAGCGTCGGCGAGCATGAGCGCGGCCGCGTGGTCGGCGCCACCCAGGGCGGCGTCTTCGTCGGCCTGCTGCTGGCGCGCGTGGTGGCGGGCGGCATCGGCGACGTGGCGGGCTGGCGCGCCGTATATATATGCTCGGCCGGCGCGATGCTGCTGCTCGCGGCGCTGCTGTGGCGCCGGTTGCCGAGACTGGAGCGCAGCGGGACCGACATGTCCTATCCCGCCCTGATCGCCTCGATGCTGGGCTTGCTGCGGCGGCACCGCGTGTTGCAGGTGCGCGGCGTGCTCGCCCTCCTGATGTTCGCAGCCTTCAATGTGTTCTGGAGTGCGCTGGTGCTGCCGCTGAGCGCAGCGCCCTATGCTTTCTCGCACACCGCCATCGGCGCTTTCGGCCTGGTCGGCGCGGCCGGTGCGCTGGCCGCCACCCATGCGGGCCTTCTGGCGGATCGGGGTCTCGAACGGCAGGTCACGCTGGGCGCGCTGCTCTTGCTGCTGCTGGCCTGGCTGCCACTGGCGCTGATGCCGGTCTCGCTGTGGGCGCTGGTCATCGGCATCGTGCTGCTCGACCTTGGCGGGCAGGCGATCCACGTCACCAACCAGGGCATGATCTTTCGTACTGGCAGCGAAGCGCATAGCCGGCTGGTCGGGGCCTATATGTTGTTCTATGCGGTGGGCAGTGGGCTGGGTGCGATGGCGTCGACCCTGGCCTACGCCTGCGCGGGCTGGACGGGAGTCTGCCTGCTGGGCAGTGGCATCAGCCTTGCCGCCTTGTTGTTCTGGATCGCGACCCAAAAGCTGGGTGCTGGTCGCGATTGTGGCGGCTAAGATTAACTTAGGCCCCCACCTTCGTGGGGGCGACTGTCGCCTTCGGTGGTCGAAATGCACTTAGGCCCCCACCTTCGTGGGGGCGACTGTCGCCTTTGGTGGTCGACATGCACTTAGGCCCCCACCTTCGTGGGGGCGACTGTCGCCTTCGGCGGTCGAAATGCACTTAGGCCCCCACCTTCGTGGGGGCGACTGTCGCCTTTGGCGGTCGAAATGCACTTAGGCCCCCACCTTCGTGGGGGCGACTGTCGCCTTTGGCGACAGTCGATTGCAAATATACGCTGAAGGCGCTATACTATCGTTCTCAGACGCGGGGTGGAGCAGTCTGGCAGCTCGTCGGGCTCATAACCCGAAGGTCACAGGTTCAAATCCTGTCCCCGCAACCAAATTCAATACAAAGCCCGACTCAACGAGCCGGGCTTTTGTTTTCTGCGGCAGAAAATGCAGAGGGCAGAGGATGAGAGACAAGAAAGACAACGCAACGTTCGACCTGCCCGGCTTCGAGCCGGCCGCGCCGCTCGTTTCGCTGCCTGGCTCCAGTCCCGAGCACCAATCGGTGCCCAAGCGCACCGGCCCTCGTCCGCGCCGCATCGCGCTCAAGCAAGAGCAGCTTCGCCTGCTCGACGAAACCGACACCACCGGCCTGCCCGTCTGGAAGCGCGACGACAAACTCGACCTGACCGGCCTGCCGGTCTGGGCGCCCGATTCCGAATAGCCCGGCCCTGCCGGCTGGAGGCTTAGCCATGCAATCCGACTCGTTCACCTCGCTGTCCCTCGAACCGCGTTTCCTCGCCAACCTGGCCACGCTCGGCTACCACCACATGACGCAAGTGCAGGCCGAGACCCTGCCGTCGGTGCTGGCCGGACGCGACCTGATCGCCCAGGCGAAGACCGGCAGCGGCAAGACCGCGGCCTTCGGCATCGGCATCCTGAACAAGCTCAATCCGGCCTGGTTCGCGGTGCAGGGCCTGGTGCTGTGCCCGACGCGCGAGCTGGCCGATCAGGTCGCGGGCGAATTGCGGCGCCTGGCGCGCGGCGTCGGCAACGTCAAGATCCTGACCCTGACCGGCGGCGTGTCGATGCGTCCGCAGATCGCTTCGCTCGAGCATGGCGCCCACATCGTGGTCGGCACCCCGGGCCGCATCCGCGACCACCTGGGCCGCGCCACGCTCGACCTGTCGAAGGTCCAGACCCTGGTGCTCGACGAAGCCGACCGCATGACCGACATGGGTTTCTATGACGAGATCGCGGGCATCGTGTCGGCCACGCCGGTGCATCGCCAGACCCTGCTGTTCTCGGCGACCTACCCGGACGACATCCGCTTCGCCACCGCCGGCTTCCTGCGCGACCCGCTCGAAGTGAAGGTCGAGGGCAAGCACAGCCTGGAGGCGATCGACCAGCGCTTCTACGAGATCGGCTTCGAAGGCCGCGAGGAAGCAGTCGGCCGCCTGCTCAAGGCGCATCGCCCGGTGTCGGCCCTCGCCTTCTGCAATACCAAGGCGCGCTGCCGCGAACTGGCCGACAGCCTGCAGGCGCAGGGCTTCTCGGCGCTGGCGCTGTACGGCGAACTGGAACAGCAGGAACGCGACGAGATCCTGGTGCTGTTCAGTAACCGCAGCTGCTCGGTGCTGGTGGCCACCGACGTCGCCGCGCGCGGCCTCGACATCGCCGACCTCGACACCGTGATCAACGTCGACGTCTCGCGCGATCCCGAAGTCCACGTGCACCGCGTCGGCCGCACCGGCCGCGCCGGCGCGAGCGGCATGGCGCACACGCTGGTGGCGCCGAACGAAAAGAAATGGGTGCGCCTGGTCGAGGAGTACCAGAACCAGGAAGCGATCTGGGAAACCCTCGACGCGCTGGGCGAACACCAGGAACCGGCCGCGCAGGCGCCGATGGTGACCCTGTGCGTGGCCGCCGGCAAGAAGGCCAAGCTGCGTCCGGGCGACCTGCTGGGCGCGCTGACCGGCGACGCCGGCCTGACCCGCGAGCAGGTCGGCAAGATCAATATCGGCGAGTTCAACAGCTATATCGCGCTGGAGCGCACCGTGGCGGAGGCCGCGGTGGCGCGCCTGGGTCAAGGCGATGCGCCGGGACCGGGCTTCGGCGCCATCAAGGGCCGCTGGTTCAAGATGCGCTTCGTGGAAGTCTGAGCCATTACGTCGCCCACGTGACAGGCACCGCGCACGGTTGAGCGGGACAGCGCCATCCTCGGCGCAATTCTGGCATTATTTGCAATAAATAAATAATCACCGGGCGCTCCTCCAGCGTCCGGCACGATGCCATGATGAGTTCCGACACCGCAACACAGCAGCTCGACGGCCGTACCGTCCGTGAAATCGTCGAGCACAACCACGAGATGGTCAGCGAAGCCTGGTGCCGCCGCATCGTGCGCCAGGTGCTGCAATCGCTCGAAGTGCAGTACGGCATGCGCATGCCGCACCGCCTGATCACGCCCGACACCCTGCTCATCCTCGATTCCGGCGATCCGATGCTGCTGCCCAGCTCGGACGAAGAACCGGATCCCGCCACGCTGCCCGAGATCGAGGCGCGCGACGTGCATGACCTGGCCGCCGTGGTGCACTATGCGGTGACGCTCGACCTCGTTCCCGCCACGCCGCTGCGCGGCCGCCCGCTCGGCGACTACAGCGAGTCCTTCATCGAAGCCATCGACCGTTGCCTGGCGCCCGATCCGGCACTGCGTCCACATACCATCGAACAGATGCGCGAGCTGCTGGGCATCGTGGTGCTCGCGCCACCATCCGCGGCATTGCTGCCGCCGGAGGAAGACGATGCCGCGCCCGTTCAAGCGGCAGCGCCCGCCGATATGCCACCGGCGCCGGGAGCCGCGTCCGCAGCGCCTGTGGCGCCGGTCCACGTGCCCCGGACCCGCTCCGCGCCCGACACTGCCGCGACGCCTGCCGCCACCGAACGCCCGCGGCGCTGGCTGTTGATCGGCATCGCCGCCCTGGTCGTGGCGGCGGCGCTGGCCGCCCTGTTCGCACTGCTGCGCCAGGCCGACTCCAGCGATGCGCTGGCCCTGTCCGTGCCGCCTGCGCTCGAAGACCCATATAACGCATCCGAGACGCCGCTGGTGGCGCTGCCCCAGGAACCCGCGGCCCGGCTGGAAGGCCCGGTGATCGACGAGAGCGCATCCGGCGCACCGGTCGCGCCGCCGCCCGCGCCGGATGCCGCGGTGCCGCCCACCGCGGTCCAGCTGGCGCCCAGGGGCACGCCGCCCGAGGCAGCCATCGCTGGCACCACCTATACCCTGGCAATCAAGCCCTGGGGCACGATCGTCGTCGACGGCGTCGAGCGCGGCGCCAGCCCACCGCTCAGGCGCATCACGCTGCCGCCGGGCGAGCACACGATCCGCATCGTCAACCCGAGCTTCCCGGAACACACCATCACCGTGAACTCGGTCGAAGGCCAGGCGGGCACGATCGAACTTGATTTCACCGAGGAGGCAGCACAGTGAGCATTGCAACCATGAGCCGGACGGCTACGCTGGCCGCACTGGCGCTGGCCCTTTCAGGCTGCACCCAGTTCGGCCCCATGTTCGGCGGCCAGGAGAAAGCCCGGCCGCATCCGCGCGCCGACGGCGCAAAGCCGCGCGTCCAACGCGCGCAACAGCCGAACCGCCCCGCCGCGCCGGCGCCCAACCGCGACGACGTCGCGCTGCGCGAAGGCATTGCGCTGTACGACAAGGGCGACTACGACGGCGCAATCCGGCGCCTGAACGGCAGCGACATGAACGGCGCCGGCCAGCGCGAGCGGCTGACCGCCCTCAAGTACACCGCCTTCAGCTATTGCGTGACGGGCCGCCAGGCGCTGTGCCGCCAGACTTTCGACCGCGCCTTCAAGCTCGATCCATCCTTCGATCTCGGCCCGGGCGAACATGGGCACCCGCAGTGGGGACCGGTGTTCGCGCAGGCGAAGCAGACGGTCAAACGCTAAACCCTAGACCCTGCTGCCGTTAAATTAAGCTTTCTGAGCTAGCCGTCAGACACGTCGTCCCCACGAAGGTGGGGACCCAATCTTGCAAGCGTTTCGACGACGTTTGCAGAACTTGGGTCCCCACCTTCGTGGGGACGACGCTTTATGCTAACTCAAGAAAACTTTTGCCTTAGCTTGACGGCATTAGCCTCAGACCCTGATGTGCGCCGCATAGGTCGGCGCCCTGCGCCGCCGGCCGGCCTGTTCGTAGGCATAGGCCATGGCGATCAGCGCCGGCTCGCTCCAGGCCTTGCCGACGAAGGACAGGCCGATCGGCAGCCCGTGCAGCAGGCCGGCCGGCACCGTGATGTGCGGATAGCCGGCTACCGCGGCTGGCGACGAAAAGCTGCTGCCGTAATGGTCGCCGTTGATGTAGTCGGTGAGCCAGGCCGGCCCGCCGGTGGGCGCCACCAGGGCGTCGAGCTTGCGGTCGCGCAGCACCTGCTCCAGTCCCTTGTCGCGCGCATAGCGCCGGTTGTTGGCCAGCGCCTTCACGTAGTCGCGCGCCTCCAGGCCGCCCTTGGACTGGGCCGCGATCAAGTGTTCCTGGCCGAAGTGCGGCATCTCCCGCTTGGCGTTGCGCACGTTGAAGTCGATGATGTCGGCCATGGTCTTGACCGGCGCATGCGGCGCATAGGCCGCCAGCCAGGCCTCGAGATCGGGCCGGAATTCGTGCAGCAGCACCGTCAGTTCGGTCTCGCCGTACTTGTCGCTATTGGGGATCGTGACGTCTTCCAGGATCGCGCCCTGCTCTCTCAGCAAGCTCAGCTCCATCTCGATCAGCGCGTTCACCCCTTCATTGGCGCCGAAGAAGTCGCGCGCCACGCCCAGGCGCTTGCCGCGCAGGCCGTCCTTGCGCAGGAAGCTCGCATAATTGATGCGCGGCGCCTTGGCGCTCGCGCTGTCTTGCGGATCGGGACCGGCCAGCGCCCCGAGCAAGAAGGCGGCGTCGGCCACGCTGCGCGTCATCGGGCCGGCCGTGTCCTGCGAGTGCGCGATCGGGATGATGCCGGCGCGGCTGACCAGGCCCAGGGTCGGCTTGATGCCGACGATGCCGCAACTGGCGCTGGGCGAGACGATCGAGCCATCGGTCTCGGTGCCCACCGCCAGCGTGGCCAGGCTGGCCGCCATGGCCGCCGCCGAGCCGGAGCTCGAACCGCTGGTGTTGCGGTCGAGCGCATACGGGTTGCGGGTCTGGCCGCCGCGCGCACTCCAGCCGCTGGTCGAGCGCACCGAGCGCATATTCGCCCATTCAGACAGATTGGTCTTGCCGAGGATGACGGCGCCGGCATTGCGCAGCCGCGCGACCAGGTGAGCGTCGCGGGCGGCGCGCACGCCGTCCAGCGCCAGCGAGCCGGCGGTGGTGCTCATCTTGTCGCCGGTGGCAATATTATCCTTCAATAGCACCGGGATGCCGTGCAGCGGGCCGCGCAGCTTGCCGGCCTTGCGTTCGCGGTCGCGCTCGCGGGCGATCTCGAGGGCGTCGGGGTTCAGCTCGATCACCGAACGCAGGTGCGGACCGGCGCGGTCGACAGCCTCGATGCGGGCCAGGTAGCGCGTGGCGAGCCCGTGCGCCGTCAGCTTGCCGGCGCGCATGGCCTGCTGCTGGAGCTGCACGCCGGCGTCGAGCATCGGGTCGGGCTTGAACTTCGCGGCGGCCTTCGTTGCGGGCGCGGCCAGCGCCAGGCCAGATGTTCCCACGGCCGCGCCGGCCGCCAAACCCAGTCGTACAAAATCCCTGCGCTCCATGCCCCGCCACTCCATACATTACAAAGCAATAGCATAGCAGCACGACGGCCTCGACCCCAGCACTTCTGTGATACGCAGAGCCACTTACAGATCACATCATCATATATTGGACAAACCCAGCCCCAGCCTTCACCCTGATGCCATCATTGTTTTTCACGCATTTTTCAAATTCTGCAGGAGCATCGCATGCCGACCTACCGTTCGCACACCACCACCCAGGGCCGCAATATGGCCGGAGCCCGCGCGCTGTGGCGCGCCACCGGCATGAAGGACGGCGACTTCGACAAGCCGATCATCGCCGTCGTCAATTCCTTCACCCAGTTCGTGCCCGGCCACGTGCACCTGAAAGACCTGGGCCAGCTGGTCGCGCGCGAGATCGAGGCGTCCGGCGGCGTGGCCAAGGAATTCAACACGATCGCGGTCGACGACGGCATCGCCATGGGCCACGGCGGCATGCTGTATTCGCTGCCCTCGCGCGACCTGATCGCCGACTCGGTCGAGTACATGGTCAATGCCCACTGCGCCGACGCCATGGTGTGCATCTCGAACTGCGACAAGATCACGCCCGGCATGCTGATGGCCGCGATGCGCCTGAACATCCCCACCGTGTTCGTCTCGGGAGGCCCGATGGAGGCTGGCAAGGTGGTCAAGGTGGTCAACAACGAGCGCAAGGTGATCAAGCTCGACCTGATCGACGCCATGATCAAGGCCGGCGACGCCAGCGTGTCGGACGCCGACGTGGCCGAAGTGGAACGCTCGGCCTGTCCGACCTGCGGCTCGTGTTCCGGCATGTTCACCGCCAACTCGATGAATTGCCTCACCGAGGCGCTCGGCCTTTCGTTGCCGGGCAACGGCACCATCGTCGCCACCCACGCCGACCGCAAGGAACTGTTCCTGCGCGCCGGACGCCTGATCGTCGACGCGGCCAAGCGCCACTACGAAGGCGACGATTACTCGGTACTGCCACGCTCGATCGCCACCAAGGCCGCGTTCGAGAACGCGATGGCCCTCGACGTCTCGATGGGCGGCTCGACCAATACCGTGCTGCATCTGCTGGCCGCCGCCCACGAGGCCGAAGTCGAGTTCACGATGGCCGACATCGACCGCATCTCGCGCCAGGTGCCCTGCCTGTGCAAAGTGGCGCCGATGACCGACAAATTCCACATCGAGGACGTGCACCGCGCCGGCGGCATCCCCGCCATCCTGGGCGAGCTGGCGCGCGCCGGCCTGCTCGACACCTCGCTGCCGACCGTGCACAGTCCCAGCATCGGCGCCGCGCTCGAGAAATACGACATCAAGGTGAGCGACGATGCCGATGTGCACCGCTGGTTCCGCGCAGCGCCGGGCGGCGTGCCGACCCAGGTGGCGTTCTCGCAATCCGAACGCTACGAACAGAACGACCTGGACCGGACGGGCGGCTGCATCCGCGACCGCGCGCACGCCTACTCGCAGGACGGCGGCCTGGCGGTTTTGTACGGGAACATCGCCGAGAAGGGCTGCATCGTCAAGACCGCCGGCGTGGACGAGAGCATCCTCAAGTTTTCGGGCAAGGCGCGCGTGTTCGAGAGCCAGGATGCGGCGGTGGAGGCGATCCTTGGCGACACCGTGCATGCGGGCGACGTCGTCATCATCCGCTACGAAGGCCCGAAAGGCGGACCGGGCATGCAAGAGATGCTGTACCCGACCTCGTACATCAAGTCGAAGGGCTTGGGCAAGGCCTGCGCGCTGTTCACCGACGGGCGCTTCTCGGGCGGTTCGTCGGGGCTGGTGATCGGCCACGCCTCGCCAGAGGCAGCCGAAGGCGGCGCCATCGGGCTGGTGGAAGAAGGCGATATGATCGACATCGATATCCCGGCGCGCACGATCAACCTGCGCGTGACGGCCGAGGAACTGGCGCACCGGCGGGCGGCGATGGAAGCACGCGGCCACGATGCCTGGCAACCGGTCGGGCGCGAGCGTTACGTATCGCAGGCGCTGCAGGCATATGCGGCGCTGACCACCTCGGCCGATCGCGGGGCGGTGCGGGATTTGTCGCAACTGCGACGCTGAGCACGAGGATGCGGATGCCGTGTCCGCATTCGTTTGCCCAAATACGTCATTCCCGCGGAGGCGGGAATCCAAGGCTGCGGCGCAGCCACTTCGGTTAGCGACTGTGGCCCGCTAAACTTGGGTCCCCGCCTGCGCGGGGAGTCATTCCTGCCAGTGGCAGGAATGACGTGCGCCCTAACGGGCGCAAAAAAAACGCTGCCGAGGCAGCGTTTTCCTTTGAACAGCCAGTGCTTAGTTACGCACGACTTTCTTGTATTCGTTGGTACGGGTGTCGATCTCGATCACGTCGTCCTGGCTCACGAACAGCGGCACCATGATGGTGTGCTGGTGGGCTTCGATGGCGTTTTCCAGCTTGGCTTCTTTCAGGACGTTGCCCGAAGTGTTGCCCTTGACTGCTGGCTCCGAGTAAATGATCTGGCGAGCGATGATGGTCGGCAGTTCGACCGAGATTGCCTTGCCGTCATAGAACACGGCTTCGCATTCCATACCGTCTTTCAGGTAGTGCAGCGCGTCGCCCAGGTTCTCTTCTTCGATCTCGAACTGTTCGTAATCGGCGTCCATGAACACGTACAGCGGGTCGGCGAAGTACGAGTAGGTGACCGGCTTCTTGTCCAGCACGACCACGTCGAACTTGTCGTCGCCGCGGAACACGTTTTCCAGCGGAGCGTTGGTCAGAAGATTCTTCATCTTCCACTTGTAGGTGAAGCCGGTGCGGCTCGAGCCGTTGACGTCGGAACGCAGCACGATGAATGGCTTTTCATCAACCATGATGATGTTGCCAACACGAATTTCTTTTGCGGGTTTCATAGGTATTTTACGTAAAAAGATAGTTGCATTAAATCATCGCGGGCTGGTGACTAAGAGCCTCGGAACCTGCGTTTGATCGTCGGAATCCGTTAGAAACTAACCGGGCATTATACTCGGTTTTCCTGCGCCTGCCCCAGCTCGCGCACGAAATCGAGCAGCTTCGTCGCCAAATCGCCATGGGCGGTGACCTGCTCGCCCCAGGCTTCGGCCTGCTCCGCGATACGCGGCAGCTCGGCTTCCAGCGCCGTCCAGGCTGCCGTCCAGTCACTGACTTCGCGCGCCCCGTTCCAGCCGAGCATGACGGCATCCAGCGCCGGCAATGCCTGCGCATAGGCCTGCAAGAAGGCGCGCAGCTTCTTGTGGTGCAGCTGCTCGTCCTGCGGATAGATATGCCAGACGAAGGGGCGCCCCGCCCATTGTGCGCGCACCCAGGAATCCTCGCCGCGCACGAAGTTCAGGTCGCAGGACCACAGCAGCAGGTCGTAGTCTTCCTGCGGCACGAAAGGCAGCACCTTTAGCGTCAGGGCTCCGCGGGTGGCGCCGGCGCCGGCCACCGCCGCGCCGCCGAGGAAGGCTTCGACCTGGGCGCGCGCTACACCCTCGGGCACCAGGCACAGGGTCGGCTGCGCCGCCTCGCGCCAGGTTCCGAACAGCGCATCCACTGGCGCCTCGGGGTAACAGAACAGCGACACCTTGCGCCGTGCCGCCTCTTCCGCCCCCACCCCAAAACGGGCGAGGAATGCGGCAGCCTGGGCCGGATCCTGCTGGAAGGCGCGGCGGCGCGCGTCGAGGCTGGCTTCGCGCAGCAGCCCTCCCGTGCGCTCGTTAAAGCCGGGAAAGTAGAAATGCTTGGTCAGCTTCAGCCGTGGATGCATCGACGGCAGCCGGTGGCAGCCCTCGACCCACTCCTCGGCGGTCAAGCCTTCGTAGTTGATCCATACCGGGCGCGGCGTGCGCGCCGCCATCGCCTCGATCCAGGAAGGCGGCAGCTCGCAGCCGAAGAACTCGATGACGACGTCGGGAATGTCCTCCACGCCATACACGTCGTCCTGGCCGCGCCAGTGGCGTACCGCGACGCCCTGCACCGCCTGCGCCGCGGCGCCCGGATCGACTTGCGGACAGATGCGGCGAAAGCTCGCCAGATCGTCCACCCACAGCGTGACCGCGACCCCATGCTCGTGGCGCAACTGGCGCGCCAGGCGCCAGCAGATGCCGATGTCGCCGTAGTTGTCGACGACCTTGCAAAAGATGGCCAGCGACGGCGCGAAAGCGTTCTGGAACATGGGTAAACAGTGGCCCGTGAGGCGGCGGTGGCAGGGGTCGCCATTCTAACGCCATCCGACAAAATATCCCTGAGCACAGTGCAATCCGCGAAGAAATTTGGGCGATTCTGGCGTGCGTCTGCGTTATCGCAATGACCAAAACGGAAGTGAGCATCGACCACCAGGAGCCAAAAACTTCGCCATCGACGCCCGGTCGAACAGCCTACCTGCAGGGAAGGCGGCCTCGATGGCAGCCCTTCCTGCCCTTCGCTTCGCGCCATCGGTCTTGCGAAGGCGCGAACAATGTGAACACGGCCGATCGCGGCAGGCGCCAACCCGCATCCTGCCTGCCGCGATACGGCCGACTACCTGGAGGAGTTACCATGAACGAGTATCAACAAGCAGGCTATCCACAGCAATTCGGACCACAACAGTTTGCACCGCAATCGCTGGGCAGCATGTTTGGCGCGCCATTGGGTGGCCTGATCGGCCGCGGCATCGGCGGCCTGTTCAACAATGCGGGCCTCGGCGGCCGCATCGGCGAAACGGCCGGCGGTCTCCTGGGTCGTTTTTCACCGTTGTCGGCCGATCCATCGGGCGGCCTCGGCCAGCAACAACTGGACCCGCAACAGCTGCAAGAGCTGCAGCAACTACAGCAACTACAGCAGCTCCAGCAGCTCCAGCAGATTCAGCAGATGCAACAGCAACAGCAACCGCAGCAGCAAGGCCAGTTGACCCCGCAAGGCGGCTTCTTCGGCAACCTGATCAGCACAATCGGCAAGCCGGCCGGCTCCCTCATCGGCAACCTGACCGGCAACCGCACCCTGGGCAATATCATCAGCGAAGGCTCCAGCTACGGGCGTTATGTGCCGTTCGGCGCTGACGCCCAAGCCCAGCAACAAGGCCAGCAAGCATCGTCGCCGCTGGTCCAGCTGCAGCAGCTGCAAGTGCTGCAACAGCAGCTGCAACAAACGCTGCAGCAAGTCCAGCAACAGCAAGCGGTGCTGCAGCAGCAAGTCGCCCAGCAAGGCGGCCAGCAAGGTGGGCAGATCGCGCCGCAAGGCTGGCTCAGCAATGCCATCACCCAATACGCTCGCCCGGTCGGCGGCTTCATCGGCGAGCAGCTCGGTAACCAGGGCCTGGGCGCCGCGATCGGCAACGTCGCCAGCCAGCTGGGCCGCTACGTGCCGCTCGGTGTTGATCCCTACAGCCAGCAGCAGTTCGGCCAGCAGCAACTGGGACAGCAATTCGGCGGCCAGCAACTGCCGTATGGTGGCCAGCAACTGCCTTATGGCGGCCAGCAAACCGTGCACTGAACAGCTGCGGACCACTTGATGCGCAACGCTTGACGCTTATTGCCTAACGACATTGCGCCGGCCTGCCACGGGTATCTACCTGTGGCAGGCCGGCATTCAGGAGCCCCCGCCATGCCGGCATCCCTGCCTCCCACGCTCGGCCGCTACATCGTGCGCGCCGCCAACGATGACAACGCACTTTCCAAGTTTCTCACGACCCTGGGCACTGAACCAGGCGTGCAATTGGTCGACATTATCGGGCCTTCTTCCGGGCCGCCGCACACGGCCGTCGTCGAGACCGACGCGCCGACCGCCGAGCGGCTGCGGCAACAGACTCTTCACCAGTTAACGATCGAACCGGACCAGCCGCTCTCTCTCTGACGGAGCGGTCCCGGGCAAAGGACATCCCATGCCAAAACATACGAAAGGCTCCGCCGGCGAAGCCCAGGAGACGCCCAACCCGACTCCTGACGGCGCAGGAGCCGAGCGCACCGCGGCTGCAACCGCGGCAGGCGCCACCGATGGCGCCACGGCCATCGCGCGCGGCCGTCTGGTCGCCGAGCGCAAGAAAAAATACCTGGTCGCGCCACGCGCGGCCCTCACCGGCGCCTTCGGCACCAGCAGCTGGGTCGCACCACTTGGCCTGGCGGCCGTCCAGCAGGCACTGCACACCCTGCCCGACATCGACGTGGTCGACACCATCGCCACCCGCGGCGGCATGGCGCCGGCCGGCTTCGGCCCCGCCGCCATGGGCGAACTGGCCGACGGCGTGATCGTGGCGCGCATGACCGACCAGAAGGCGGGCGAGCTGCTGCAGCGCGGCCAGGGCCAGCTGCTGGTCGAGCGCGACCAGCACCTGGAACTGCTCGACCCCATGCTGCGCCGCCCCGACCTCGTCAGCTCTCTGACGCCCTACCGGGGACCGCAGGCCGAGCTGCTGCTCGCCGTGGTCGGCAAGGACGGCGCGCCACTGCCCGATGTCGAGGTCTCGCTGTTCGGCGGTGCGCTGCCGAGCTCCGCGGTTACCGGCCCCGACGGAGTCGCCCATCTGCGCCTTTACGGAGAAGACGCGCACGCGATCAGCGGCCTGTACGTCAAGCCGCGCACCGATTACTGGAGCCACTACCAGCGCGACCCCGACCTGAGCCTGGACGAACCGAACGTCGTCATGCTGTGCCCGCTGGCCGATTGGCCCGCCCTGCAAGGCATGCCGCAGCAGAGCGCCATGGGCTGGGGCGCCCGCGCGATGCGCCTCGACCAGGTGCCCCAGCAATTCCGCGGCCGCGGCGTCAAGATTGCCGTCATCGATTCCGGCGCCGCCACCACGCACGGCAACCTCAAGCAGATCCATGCCGGCTTCGACGTCGTCAACAAACAGGTCGACCGCTCCACCTGGAACGTCGATACGCTCGGGCACGGCTCGCACTGCGCCGGGGTGATCGCCGCCGCCGATCCGGCCTGGGGCATACGCGGCTTCGCGCCCGAGGCCGAGATCCACGTCTGCAAACTATTCCCCGGCGGCCAGGTCAGCCAGTTGATCGATGCGCTCGAATACTGCATCGAACAGGGGATCGACGTCGTCAACATGAGCCTGGGCGGCGGATCGCCGTCCGAAGCGCTGGAGCGGCAGATCGTGCGCGCCAAGCAGGCCGGCGTCGCCTGCATCGCCGCGGCCGGCAACTCGTCCTCGGCCGTCCAGTACCCGGCTTCGTCGCCGCATGTATTGGCGGTGGCGGCGATCGGCAAGATCGGCGAGTTCCCGCCCGACAGCTACCATGCCGAAACCATCGGCCCGGACAGCGATATGCAGGGTTACTTCACGGCCAAGTTCAGCTGCTTCGGGCCGCAGGTCGACGTCTGCGCGCCGGGCGTGGCCGTGGTGTCGTCCGTTCCTCCCAATAACTTCGCGGCCTGGGACGGCACCTCGATGGCGGCGCCCCACATCACCGGCCTTGCCGCCCTGGTGCTGGCGCACCGTCCCGAGTTCCAGTCGATGTCGCTGCCACGTTCGCCAGAACGGGTCGAGCGCCTGTTCCAGGTCTTGCGGATGAGTGCGCGCCCCGTCACGCTGAGCGATCCGAACCGGATCGGCTACGGCTTGCCGGACGCCCTGGTGGCGCTGGGCCTGCCCGTGGCGCAGCCCGGCATGGCGTGGCAAGCTGCGGCCGCCAGTTTCGGCATTCCTGCCGGGATGTTCGCGATGCCGCCAGGCGACGGCGTCCGCCTGGGCATGGGACTGCCAGGCGGCGGCGGCATTGGCCAGGGTGGAACGATGCAATACCCGTTCGCGGGTTTGCGTCCATCGGGATGGTGATGCCGCTCAGAAGATGACGGCAACCGGGAAAGCGGACCTGCATGGACTGCGTCGCAGTGCCACACAAATGCAGCGCCCAAAGAAAAACCGGAGCCCCGCTTTCGCGGCCGGCTCCGGCTATCTGTATGGCGTCCCCACGGGGATTCGAACCCCGGTACTCACCGTGAAAGGGTGATGTCCTAGGCCTCTAGACGATGGGGACCTAAAACTGTATTGCGACTACTCTACTACTACTTTGCCCATATGGGCACACTTCTGCCGGCACAATAGAAAAACCGGAGCACCTCTCCGCAGATTTGCGTTGGTCTACTCCGGTTTTAAGCTGGCGTCCCCACGGGGATTCGAACCCCGGTACTCACCGTGAAAGGGTGATGTCCTAGGCCTCTAGACGATGGGGACCTAAAACTGCACAAAACTTAAACTACCGACTACCTTACCATGCGCCGCCGCTGGCGCGGCGCATTGCCATATTCTTGGCGTCCCCACGGGGATTCGAACCCCGGTACTCACCGTGAAAGGGTGATGTCCTAGGCCTCTAGACGATAGGGACCCTAGTAAATCCAATACTGCTTGCTGCTGTTTTCCATCGTGGTGGAGGTAAGCGGGATCGAACCGCTGACCTCTTGCATGCCATGCAAGCGCTCTCCCAGCTGAGCTATACCCCCTACGAGAAAACAACATTTTACTACACTGCTACTGCTTCGACTAGTGCCGCTTGCGCCGCCTTCGTCCGGTCATTCTTGCCAGTTACCTGGCGTCCCCACGGGGATTCGAACCCCGGTACTCACCGTGAAAGGGTGATGTCCTAGGCCTCTAGACGATGGGGACCGGGAACAACCGCTTACTGCTTTTACTGCTCTACTACCTTACTGCCACTTCAGAGTTGGTGGAGGTAAGCGGGATCGAACCGCTGACCTCTTGCATGCCATGCAAGCGCTCTCCCAGCTGAGCTATACCCCCGCAGTGCTGAAGTGCGAGCATTATATAGGACGACCTTGCATTTCGCAAAGTCCGTTTTTAGCGTTTGTGTACAGCGCCATTCAACGTTCTTTCTTGCGTAGGGTCGGCGGGTCTTCCCGCCGACGCGGCGATCGTTATCGGCTACGCTATCGCGCCGGATGATCTGGCTGCCAACCATCCGTTATCGGCTCCGCTATCGCGCCGGATGATCTGGCTGGCAACCATCACCGCGTCGGCGGCGAAGCGCGGGGCCGCCGAGGCCGACCCTACACCTTCTTGCAGCCCTTGTTACAGGCCCTTCTGCACGCGCGCCAGCACGACGTCGCGCCCGAACAGCTCCAGCACCGCATCAATTGCCGGCGTCTGCAGCTGGCCCGTCAACAGCAGGCGCAGCGGCATGGCCAGCTGCGGCATCTTGAGGCTGTGGGCGGCCAGCACTTCCTTCAGCATGGCCGCCAGCGCCGCCTTGTTCCACTCCACCGTGGCGCAGCGTTCGGCGAAGGTGGCCAGCGCGGCGCGTACCGCGTCGGTCAGGTGCAGGGACAGCAATTCCGGATCCGGTTGCGGATCGCGGTAGAACAGCATCGCCGCATCGGCCAGCTCGTTGATCGTGTTGACGCGCTCCTTCATCAGGCCCAGCACGGTCGGCAGCGCCGGGGCGCCATCGAAGCGCGCGCCGTCGCGTTCCAGCTTCGGCAGCGCCAGCTGCGCCAGGCGCTCGTTGTCGGTCTGCTTGATATAGTGGTTGTTCAGCCAGCCCAGCTTTTCGGGATTGAACTGGGCCGCCGATGCGGTCAGGTGTTCCAGGTTGAACCACTCGGTGAACTGCTGCATCGAGAAGATCTCGTCGTCGCCGTGGCTCCAGCCCAGGCGCGCCAGGTAGTTCAGCATCGCTTCCGGCAAATAACCCTGCTCCGGGTATTCCATCACACTCACCGCGCCGTGGCGCTTGGACAGCTTCTGGCCGTCGGCGCCCAGGATCATCGGCAGGTGGCCATACTGCGGCAGCTCGGCGCCGAGCGCGCGCAGGATGTTGATCTGGCGCGGGGTGTTGTTCACGTGATCGTCGCCGCGCAGCACGTGGGTGATCTTCATGTCCCAGTCGTCGACCGCGACGCAGAAGTTATAGGTCGGGGTGCCGTCCGGACGCGCGATGACCAGGTCGTCCAGCTCCTTGTTGCCGATCGTGATCGGGCCCTTGACCACATCGGTCCAGGTCACTTCGCCATCGAGTGGATTCTTGAAGCGCACCACCGGCTTGACGCCTTCCGGCACCGCCGGCAGGGTCTTGCCCTGCTCTGGACGCCAGGTGCCGTCGTAGCGCGGCTTTTCGCCGGCCGCGCGCATGCGCTCGCGCATCGCCTCGACTTCGTCCGGCGAGCAGTAGCACAGATAGGCGGTGCCGGCGTCCAGCATGCCCTTGACCACCTCGCGATAGCGGTCCATGCGCTGCATCTGGTAGAACGGGCCTTCGTCGTGGTCCAGGCCCAGCCACTTCATGCCGTCCAGGATCGCCTGCACCGCTTCCGGCGTCGAACGTTCGAGGTCGGTGTCTTCGATGCGCAGGATGAAGGTGCCGCCGAAATGGCGGGCATAGGCCCAGGAATACAGCGCGGTGCGCGCGCCGCCCAGGTGGAGGTAGCCGGTCGGGCTGGGAGCGAATCGGGTGCGAACGGTCATGGCAGAAAGCAATCAGGTAAAAGAGCGTATTCTACCCCGTCGCCCTGCGCCAGGCTGCATCGGTCAACCGCCCGCCGCCGGGTTCTGTGCCACCCTTTCCTGCGCCACCATTTCCTGCACAGCCCCGGCCGCCCCGCGCGCATCGAGATAGGCGGCCAGCTGGGCTACCGTCTGGTATTCATACAAAATCTCGGCATTGATCGCCATCCCGGTCTGGCGCTCGAGGGCCAAAGCCACCGGCATCGCCGACAGCGAATCCAGCCCCACCTCGGCGAAAGGCTGGTCGTCGCCCAGCGTCTCGACGCCGCCATCCAGGCCATACGACAGGCAGCGCCGCACCAGCGCGCGGGTATCGCCCGGCTCCGCCTCCGTCTCTCCCTTCGCCTGAGCCTGCGGCAGTGCCGGCGCCGGTTCCGCCGTGGGCGCCCACTCCGGCGCCAGCAAGGGGTCGCGCACGCGGTCCTCATCGGCAGCCTCCTGCTCCGGCGTGCCGATCGCCTCGGCATAGGCGGCGATGCGCGCCGCCAGGGTCGCGGGCGCCGCCGGCGCGCCGCCCTGCTTCAGTTGCGCCAGCAGCGCCGACCAGCGGCGCCGCGCCCAGGGGGCGGCCGGACCGTCGCCGCAGGCGGCCACCAGCAGGGTCCAGGCGCACAGTTCGCCGGCCGCGTAGCCTGGGCAGGCCGCACCGGCCCCCTGCAGCGCCGCGCGCGCCTGCTGCGCCACGTCGGGCGCGTCCAGCACGTCGGCGGCGAACGCCAGGCAAGCGCCGTCCAGCGCGCCGGCGCCCAGGTGCACGTACAGCGCCTCGGTCGGCCCTTCCAGGATGCGCATCACGCGCGCGTCGCGCATCAAGAGCGGCGCCAGGTTCGGTTCCAGGTAGCCGCGCCCGCCCAGCAACTGCATCAACATGTCGGCCGCCTCCCACAGCAGCTCGGAGGCCACGCATTTGCAGGCCATGCAGGCTTCCTGCGGCAGGGCGCGCGGCGCGCCGTGAGCGCCGCCTTGCCGGTCATGGGCGCTATGGGTGCCGCCTCGTTCGTCATACGCGCCGAGCGCACGTACCAGCGCCTCGAGCGCGCCGATCGCACAGGTCAGGTCGTCCAGGCGCGCCAGCGTCACCGGATGCTCGAGCAGGCGCCCTCCCGCCACCTCGCGCCGGCCGGCGTAGCGCAGCATCAGCTGGGCGCAGCGCTTCATGCCGCCCACGCACAGCGCGCCGATCCCGAGCCGGGCGAAGGCCATCGCGTCGCGCGCGACCTCCATCCCGGCGCCCGGCTGGCCCAGCACGTGGGTGTCGGGCACGAACACGTCGTCGAAGCGTAGCGCGTTCTGGACCATGGCGCGCATGCCCATGGTCAGCGCCTCGGCTTCCTGGGAGAGGCCTGGCGCGTCGTCCGGCAGCAGCAGCGCCACCGTCCCCAGCCCCATCCCCTCTTCGTCCAGCGCACGCGCCACCACCGTGATCCAGCCGGCCCAGTTGGCCAGGCCGATCAGGTGCTTGTCGCCGTTCAGGCGCCAGCCGCCGGCGCAGCGCTGGGCGCGGGTGCGCATCGCCAGCGGATTGGCGCCCGCCGCCGGCTCGGTCAGCGCGAACGCGGCCAGCTGGCGCCCGCCGGCCAGGTGCGGGGCCACGGCAGCGCGCAGGCGCTCGGGCGCGAAGCGCAGCACCGGCCGCAAGCCCAGGCCGTTGTGCACCCCGACCGCCGTCGCCAGGGTCAGGTCGATCGCGGCCAGCTGCTCCATCAGGCGCAGCAGGTCGCCGGTCGCCAGCGCCTTGCCGCCGAGGGCGACCGGCGCCTGCATGCCCAGAAAGCCATGATTGCCCAGGTCGAGCAGGACGTGCGGCGGCATCGTGCGGCGCTCGTCCATCAGGCGCGAGTCGAGCCGGCGCGGCGCCCAGCGCCGCAGCCAGTCGCGCATCTCGCCCGCCGTGCGTCGGCTTTGCTCGGCCGCGTCCAGGTCGCGCGCGTCGCTGCTGCGGCGGCGCGGATGCAGTTCACGGGCCGCATACACCACGTCCAGTTCCTCGCGCGCGGCCAGCGCGCGGCACAGCGCGCGCTGTACCTTGCCGCTGCTGGTGCGCGGAAAGGAGCCGGGCCGCACCAGCACCAGCAGCTCGACCGTGGTGCCGAAGCGGCTGGCCACGGCGCTGCGGATGCGCCCGACCAGCGCGTCGAGCTGGGCCAGGCTGGCGGCGTCGCTGCGCCCGCGGCGGGCGATGCGCACCAGACGGCGATCGGCTTCCAGCACGATCGCCAGCCGCTCCTGGCCGCCGTCATCGGCGCCGAACACCGCGCAGCGATTCGGCTCCAGGAAGCTGGCCACCTCTTCCACCAGCATCTCGACATCCTGCGGATAGATATTGCGGCCATTGACGATCACCAGGTCTTTCAGGCGCCCGGTGATGTACAGCTCGCCATCGCGCACGAAACCCAGGTCGCCGGTGCGCAGCCAGGGCCCGGCGCCGTCCGCCAGCCTGGCCTCGAACGCGGCTTGCGCCACGAAGGGCGCGTTGCGGTAGCCGCGCGCCACCGCCGCGCCGGCCAGCCAGATCTCGCCGACCCGGCCCGGGCCGGCCGGACGGCAGCTGTCCGGATCGACCGCCAGCAGCTCCACGCCCGGCGCCGGCGGGCCGCAGCTCACCAGCTCGCGCGCATCGGGGTCGCTGCGGTCGGCCTCGCGCACCTGGCCCGCCTCGAGCCGCGACTGGCTGAGGGCGAAGGTGCGCGGCGCCTGCCCGCGCGGGCCGCCCGCCGCCAGCAGGGTGTGCTCGGCCAGGCCATAGCAGGGGAAGATCGCGCCGGGACGCAGCCCGCACTCGGCGAAGGCCGCGAACAGGCGGCGCACGGTTGCCGCGCGCACCGGCTCGGCGCCGTTGTAGGCCACGGTCAGGCAGGACAGGTCGAGCCGGGCCTTGTCCTCGAGCGTGGTGCGGCGCGCGCACAGGTCCCAGGCGAAATCGGGCGCGCCGGCGCAGGTGGCGCGGTAGGCGTGGATCGCCTCCAGCCAGCGCCGCGGCTGGCGCAGGAAGGTCGCGGGCGCCATCAGGACCGAGCGAAAGCCCACGCTGACCGGCGTGACGATGCTGCCCACCAGGCCCATGTCGTGGAACGGCGGCAGCCAGCTCACCATCACGCTGTCGGCGTCGAAGCCGAAGGCGGCGCGGATCATCGCGACATTGGCCGCCAGGCTGGCATGGCCGACCTCGACCCCGCGCGGCGCCATGGTGGAGCCGGAGGTGTACTGGATGAAGGCCAGCGCATCGGGCGCAACCATGGGTAGTTGAGCCGGCACCCCTTGCAGCCCATCGGTGCACAGCAGGCGCGTACGTCCGCCATCCATCACAAAGGCCAGGCCGGGCGCGGCCTCGCGCATGGCCAGCACCAGCGCCGGATCGGCGTCGACCAGCAGCGCGCGCAGGTGCCGCCCGCCTTCGTTCCGGCGCGGCAGCGGGGCCGGCACCGCCACCAGGCCGGCGCGCAGGCAGGCGAAGAAGGCGGTCACGAAGGCCAGGCCGGGCGGATACAGGAGCAATGCCCGTTCGCCCGGCGCGGCCTCGCGCGCCAGCAAGCTGGCCAGCGCATCGACGCGCGCGGCCAGCTCGCCATTGCTGAGGGATTCCTCGCGCCCGTCCTCACGCAGGAACGTGAAGGCGAGGCGCTCGGGCGCGGTGCGCGCGTGACGCTCCAGCTGGAGCAGGACGAACGCCGCCTGCAGCGGCTCGCTCTCAGCCACGATAGCGCCCCTGGCAGGCCTGGCGCGCCGGGTTGCCGGCAAAGGCGCCGGCGCCGGCGCGGCCGCAGGCATTGGCGACCAGGCTGGCCCCGCGCCGCAACTGGGCCGGCGTGTGCTGGGCCATCAGCTGCAGCCGCAGCCGCGCCGCCCCGAGCGGCACGCCGGGAAACTCGACCGGGTTGACGAACACCGAATCGCGCGCCAGCAGCATGCCGGCCACGCGCGCCGCGCTTTCCAGGCCGGTCCACACCGGCACGATCGGCGACGGGCCGCCCAGGCAATGCAGGCCCGAGCAGGTCAGCAGCGCACGCAGCTCGACCGCGTTGCGCAGCAGGTCGGCGCGCAGCCCGTCGCCCTCGCTAGATGCGGCGATGCGCAGGCTTTCCAACGCCACCGCCGCCTGCATCGGCGACAGCGCGTTCGAGAACATATGCGGCCCGGCGTACAGCTGCAGCTGGCGCCGCGCCCCTTGGTGGGCGCAGGCGACGAAGCCGCCGTTGGTGGCGAAGGTCTTGGAAAAGCTGCCCATCACGATGTCGATCCGTCCCAGCATGCGCTGGCTGGCCACCACGCCGCCACCGCCCGGCCCCAGCGCGCCCAGGTCGTGCGCCACGTCGACCAGCAGGGTCGCGCCGTATTCGCGGCACAGGTGCTGCAGCAGCGGCAGGTCAGGGCTGTCCGCGTCCATGCTGAACAGGCCCTCGGTCACCACCAGGATGCCGTTGACGGCGTCCATCGCGCGGATCCGCGCCAGCAGCTCGCGCACATGGTCGCAGTCGAGGTGGCGGTGCACCAGCACGTTGCGGGTGGCGCAGGCCGCGCCCTGGCGCAGCGAGGCATGGGCCAGGGCGTCGATCACCACGTGATCGAGCGAGTGCACCAGGGCCGTGATCGCGCCGAAGGCTGCCGCCCAGCCGGTCGGGAACAGCACCAGCTGGTCCAGGCCCAGCAGCTCGCCGAGCGCGGTTTCCAGCGCCTGCGAATGGCGGGTATTTCCAAGCAAGACGGCCGAGCCGGCGCTATGTGGCCCGGCGTCGTGCAGCGCGCGCCGCGCCGCCTCGTGCACCGCCGGATGGGCTGCCAGCGACAGGTAATCCTGGGATGCGAAATTGATGCCGCGCGCGGACGGCGCCCCGTCTGCGGCCACGCTGGCCAGCGGGCCGGGAGGGCCTTCCAGCACCCGGCCGTAGGGCCAGACGCCGTGGCGGGCGCGCAGCGCCACCCAGGCGTCGAGCACGCCGCCGCGGCGCAGCAGGTTGGGCCCGCGCGGCTGGGCGAATTGGGCGACGTTGCCGTCCAGGGCGCCGGAAGCGCCAAGGGCCGCCGGGTCGCGCACGGGGTCGAAGGGAATCGATTCATTCTGCACGGCGTCCTCCGGCTACGGATTCAAGAATACGGGTTGGCGGGAGCATGGCATCGGCGCACTCGCGCGCCTGGCGCGCCAGCAGCGCTGCCACCAGCTCGGGCGACAGCGGCCGGTCGAACAGATAGCCCTGGGCGGCATCGACGCCCATCGCGCACAGGTCGCCCAGCTGTTGCGGCGTCTCGACCGATTCGGCGATCACGGAAAGGCCGAGACGGTGCGCCATCGCCACGATGCTGTCGGCGACGGCGTAGGCGCGCGCGCGGCCGCTGGCGGCGCCCAGGCGGCGCACGAACAGGCCATCCATCTTGAGGATGTCCACCGGCAGCTCGCACAGGTAGTTCAGGCTCGAGTAGCCGGTGCCGAAATCGTCGATCGAGACCAGCACGCCGGCGTGCCGCAACTGGCTGATCACGACGCAATTGGCGGCCAGGTCCTCGATCAGGATGCCTTCGGTGATCTCGAGGTCGAGGCAGGCGGGCGGCATCCCGGTCTCGGCCACGATGGCCAGCATGCGCCCGGCCAGGCCCGGCTCGCGCAGCTGGCGCGCCGACAGGTTGACCGCGGTTTTTATCTCCGGCAGGCCGGCGGCGTGCCAGGCGCGGTTCTGCAGGCAGGCGCAGCGCAGCACCCACTCGCCGATCGGGACGATCATCCCCGTCTCTTCGGCCAGGGGGATGAAGCGTCCCGGGTCGATCCGGCCGTACACCGGATGCTGCCAGCGCAGCAGCGCCTCGACCCCGATCACGCGCCGTTCGCGCAGCTCGACCTGCGGCTGGTATTCGATGAACAGCTGGCCCTGGGCCAGGGCATCGCGCAAGCCGTTCTTCAGGGCCAGGCGTTCGCTCTGCGTCGGCGGCGACACGCTGCCGCCGTCAGCGTTCGCAGCGCTTCCGGCATACACGCGCACGATGTTCTGGCCCCAACCCTTGGCGCTGCGCATCGCGAGGTCGGCGCGCTTGAGCAGCGCGTCGAGGTCGCAGTCCGGCGCCGGATAGAGCGCGATCCCGACCGCCAGCGTCACATAGCAATCGCGGCCGGCGACCGCCAGCGGCGCCGTGAAACGGTCCAGGATCTTGTCGGCCACCAGCAGGGCGTCGGCCTGGCCGCCCAGGTCTTCCAGCAAGGCCACGAATTCGTCGCCGCCCCAGCGCGCCACCGTGTCGCAGTCGCGCAGGCAGCGCCGGATCGCGCCGCCGGCCTGGTGCAGCAGGATATCGCCGGCATCAAAGCCGAGGGCGTCGTTGACTTCCTTGAAGCGGTTGATGTTCAGCAGCAGCAGCGCCACCACGCGGCCGTTGCGGCGCGCGCGGTCCATCGCATGGCGCAGCCGGTCGCGCAGCAGGCGCCGGTTCAAGAGGCCCGTGAGCTGGTCGCGCTGGAAGCCGTCCGTGCCGTCCGTCGGCGCACGGGCGTCGGTGACCGGTGCGGCCAGGCCTCTTGCCACTTCGGCCGGGCCATCGTCACCATGGCACAGCACCCGGTTGCGGCCACCCGACTTGGCCAGGTACAGGGCCTGGTCGGCGCGCACGATGGTTTGCGCCACCTTCTCACCCAGCCGGTACTCGGCCACGCCGACCGAGACCGTCAGCGTGATCGTGCGTTCGGCGTCGAGGCAGCGTAGGCCTTCGACCGCGCCGCGCACCCGTTCGGCCAGCGCGATCGCGCTCGCCGCCGGCGTCTCGGGCAGCATCAGGAGGAACTCTTCGCCGCCGTAACGCCCGAAGGCGTCGAGCGCACGCAGCTGGTCCTGCACCGTGCGGGCGAAGGCGCGCAGCACGGTGTCGCCGGCCGCGTGGCCATAGGTGTCGTTGATGCGCTTGAAGAAATCGATGTCGAACAGGCACAGGCAGAATTCGCTGCCATTGCGGTCGGCGCGCTCCTTTTCCTTTTCCACCAGGTCGAGCAGGAAGCGGCGGTTATGGATGCCGGTCAGCTCGTCGCGGATCGCCAGCTCGTTGATCGTGGCCAGTGCCTGGCGCAGGCGCGAAAAGCCGTCGTTCTTGGTCAGTTCGAACAGCAGCACGAACACCAGCACCACGACGTACAGGCCGAGGTCGCACACCAGGTGCAGCAGCGGCATATCGGTGCGCGGCGCCAGCGGCTGGGCCAGGCCCTTCGCCTCCAGCAGGTAGATCAGGGTGGCGCTGGCGCAGCTCATGGCCAGCCAGACGCCCGCGCAGCGCTTGCCGCCCAGGAACATCGCGACCACCGGCCCCGTGATCAGCCAGCTGACGGTGGGCGAGACGATCCCGCCCAGGTGCCAACTGAGCCAACTGAAATTGAAGAACAGCGCGCACAGGAACACTTCGCGCGCCGCCACCACGCTGCCGGTCAGGCGCAGCACGGGCGGGGCCGACAGCATCACCGCGCAGCACAGCAGGATCTCGACGGCGGCCGTCTCCAGGCCCAGCAGCCAATAGGCGAGCGCGTACAGCGGCCCGGCGGTGCCGGCCATCACCGCCGCATTCACGACATTGGCGCCGCGCGCCGCCTGGGTCGCATCCTGCTGCAGCGCGGCGGGGATGAAGCGCTGCGCAATGCCCAGGTAGCGCCCGCTCCACCGCTGTGTGCTGTCGTCGTCCATATGATTCCCGATACCTGTTTTGCACACTTGTGCCCTGGTCGCTCAAGGTCAGAGTGTAGGTAGGGAATTTCCTAACGACTTTATTTTCAAACAGATAGTTCGCAGGAAAAAGCTGACCGCTCGGCACGGTTTCGGAATGCGAAATGAATGACGCGCGCCAACAACAAGTGCTGGCGCGCGTCAGAGTGAAGCGCAATGCGAGGGGAGCGCGGGGCGTGGCGCCCCGCTGCCGGATCAGTCGTTCTTGACGACGATGCTCGGGAACTTGCTGCTCATGTCCTTCGCCTTTTCGGCGATCTTGATCGCGACCTTGCGCGCGATCTGCTTGTAGACGGCAGCCACCGCGCCGTCCGGGTCGGCGACCACGGTCGGACGGCCGGCGTCGGTCTGCTCACGGATCGCCATCGTCAGCGGCAGCGCGCCCAGGAAATCGATGCCGAAGTCGGCGCACATCTTCTCGCCGCCGCCATGGCCGAAGATCGCCTCGGTGTGGCCGCAGTTAGTGCAGGTATGGGTGCTCATGTTCTCGACCACGCCCAGGATCGGGATGCCGACCTTCTCGAACATCTTGAGGCCCTTGCGCGCGTCGAGCAGGGCGATGTCTTGCGGGGTGGTCACGATCACGGCGCCGGTGACCGGCACTTTCTGCGACAGGGTCAGCTGGATGTCGCCGGTGCCCGGCGGCATGTCGACGATCAGGTAATCGAGATCGCGCCAGTTGGTTTGCTCGAGCAGCTGCTGCAGGGCGCCGCTGGCCATCGGGCCGCGCCACACCATCGGCTCGTCCGGGTCGATCATGAAGCCGACCGACGACACCTGGATGCCGTGGTTTTCCAGCGGTTCCATGCTCTTGTTGTCATGGCTGACCGGCCGGCCAGAGACACCCAGCATCATCGGCTGCGACGGACCGTAGATGTCGGCATCCAGGATGCCGACGCTGGCGCCTTCGGCCGACAGGGCCAGGGCCAGGTTGACGGCCGTGGTCGATTTGCCAACACCGCCCTTGCCCGAGGCGACGGCGATGATGTTCTTGACGTTCGGCATGACTTTCATGCCGCGCTGCACGGTGTGCGACACGATCTTGCTGTAGGCGCGGATGGCGACGCCTTCGACGCCCGGCAGTTCCAGCACGGCGGCGGCGGCCATGCCGCGCAGCATTTCGACCTGGCTGGCGGCCGGGTAGCCCAGTTCCAGCTCGAAGCTGACCTGGCCGGCTTCGATCTTGATGTTCTTGACCGACTTGGTCGTGACGAAATCTTTTTGGGTGTTAGGATCGATGACTTCCGACAAAGCGGTCTTGACGTCGTTCTCAGTGATGCTCATGGTGCTCTCCGGATGATATTGGGGCGAAGTGTAGCGCAAAACGGCCTGCAAGCTGGGCGGAAGGGGCTGAAAGTCGGGAATACCCCCTGAGCGCGCAGGGCCATCCACTGGTAAAATGCTTCTTTTCATATAACCCGAGCGTTTCGACACCATGACCCGCAAGCTGTTCGTCACCACCGCACTGCCCTACGCCAATGCTGCCTTCCATATCGGCCACATGATGGAATACATCCAGGCCGACATCTGGGTCCGCTTCCAGCGAATGCAGCGCGAAGGTAACCAGCAAAACGGCCGGCCGAACGAGGTGCATTTCGTGTGCGCCGACGACACCCACGGCACGCCGATCATGATCGCGGCCGAGAAGGAAGGCATCACGCCGCAGGAATTCGTGGCCAAGATCGCCGCCGGACGCGCGCAATACCTGGACGGCTTCCACATCGCCTTCGACAACTGGTATTCGACCGATTCGCCGGAAAACGTCGAACTGTCGCAGGGCATCTACCGCAAGCTGCGCGATGCCGGCCTGATCGTCACCAAGACCGTCGACCGTTTCTACGACACCGCCAAGGGCATGTTCCTGGCCGACCGCAACATCAAGGGCGAATGCCCGGTCTGCCACGCCAAGGACCAGTACGGCGACAACTGCGAAGTGTGCGGCGCCGCCTACCAGCCGACCGAACTGATCAACCCGTTCTCGGTGTTCACCGGTTCGACCCCGGTGCTGAAACCCTCGGAGCAGTATTTCTTCAAGCTGTCCGACCCGCGCTGCTTCACCTTCCTGAAGGAATGGCTGAACACCCCGGGCCGCCTGCAGCCCGAGATGGTCAACAAGGTCTCGGAATGGCTGGGCGAAGAAGGCGAGAAACTGGCCGACTGGGACATCTCGCGCGACGCGCCCTACTTCGGCATCCCGATTCCGGATGCGCCGGGTAAATTCTTCTATGTGTGGCTGGACGCGCCGGTCGGCTACCTGGCCAGCCTCAAGAATTACTTCGAGAAGCAAGGCCAGGATTTCGACGCCTTCCTCAACGACCCGGAAGCCGAGCAGCTGCACTTCATCGGCAAGGATATCGTGTCGTTCCACCTGCTGTTCTGGCCGGCCATGCTCAATTTCTCGGGCCATCCGATCATCGACAAGCTGAAGGTCGCGGTGCACGGCCACCTGACCGTGAACAACGAAAAGATGTCCAAGTCGCGCGGCACCGGCATTTCGCCGCTGCGCTACCTGGAATTGGGCATGAACCCGGAATGGCTGCGCTACTACCTGGCCTTCAAGCTCAACGCCAAGGTCGAAGACCTGGACTTCAATGGCGACGACTTCGTGGCCCGCGTGAATAGCGACCTGATCGGCAAATACGTCAATATCGCCAGCCGCTGCGCCGGCTTCATCGCCAAGCGCTTCGACGGCAAGCTGGCCGACAGCCTGTCGCAGACCGCCCGCGACACCATCTGCAAGGCCCTGATGGCGGATGGCGCCGAGCGCCAGACCAGCATCGCCGCCGCCTTCGAGGCGCGCGAGTACGGCCGCGCCCTGCGCGAGATCATGGAAATCGCCGACGTCATCAACCAGTACGTCGACGAACACAAGCCATGGCTGCTGGCCAAGGACGAAGGCAAAACCGCCGAACTGCACGACGTGTGCACCACGGCCCTCATCTTGTTCCGCCAGCTGACCATCATGCTGGCGCCGGTGCTGCCGAACGTGGCCACGCGCGTGGCCGAATTCCTGGGCGATGCCGAACTCTGCTGGGCAGACACCCATGGCGCCGCCGTCTATGAAACCATGCTCGGCCGCACCATCGGCACCTATGCCCACCTGATGCAGCGCGTCGATGCCAAGATGGTCGAGAACCTGTTCGACAAGCCGGCCGTGGCCGCGGTTCCTGCCCCGGCGCCAAAGGCTGAGGCAGCGCAAGCCGCCGATGCCGCCGTGGACAGCGACATCGAAGCCCTGGCCCCGGAAATCTCGATCGACGACTTCACCAGGATCGACCTGCGCGTGGCGAAGATCGTCAACTGCGAACACGTCGAAGGCTCGAGCAAGCTGCTGCGCCTGACCCTGGACGTGGGCGAAGGCCGTCACCGCAATGTGTTCTCGGGCATCAAGTCGGCCTACCAGCCGGAAGACCTGATCGGCAAGCTGACCGTGCTGGTCGCCAACCTGGCGCCGCGCAAGATGAAATTCGGCATCTCTGAAGGCATGGTACTGTGCGCCTCGGCAGCCGACGAGAAAACGAACCCGGGCCTGTACCTGCTGGACCCGATGCCGGGCGCGACGCCAGGCATGCGTATCCGTTAAATCCGCATGGCAAGAGGCCATCCTCACACCGGCAACGCCGGTCGTAGAGGGGCCTCATGCAAGCCTCGGGAAGCATTCCCGAGGGTGTGGCGTGTGTGTACAATGCCATGTTTTAAATATGACAAAACGCCGCCACAAACTCTTTTGATAGGTAGCTAATAATATGACCGATTTGAATCCTCTCCGCCATATCCCAGAAGCCAATGTGTTCCGCAAGGGCGACGTCTTCGTCCTGTTCGGCGAACTGTTCGGCCGCGGCTATGTCAACGGCCTGATCGACCAGGCGCGCGCCGCCGGCATGACCATCGTCGGCGTCACCGTCGGCCGCCGCGACGACAGCGGCGCCCTGCGCCAGCTGAACGACGAAGAACTGGCCGAAGCGGAAGAGAAACTGGGTGGCCGCATCATCAACGTGCCGCTGATGGCCGGCTTCGACATGGACGCCCCGGAAGGCGAACAGAACCCGACCGAAATGCTGTCCGGGATCACCCTCAAGAACTGGCAGGAAGAAAAGCTGGACTGGGAACGCATCGAGCGTTGCCGCGCAGCAGGCGTGGCCCGCTTCACCGGCTCGGCCGCGACCGTCATGGCCGAGATCGACAAACTGGTGCCGCAAGGCGCCAACGTCTTCTTCGCCCACACGATGGCCGGCGGCATCCCGAAGATCAAGGCCTTCCTGGCCATTGCCAACCGTATCTATAAAGGCCGCGGCGAGCGCTTCATGTCCTCGCGCGCCCTGCTCGACAGCGACCTGGGCAAGCTGATCCTGATGAACTTCGACGAAGTCTCGGCCAACACGCTCAAGTACCTGATCGATGCGTCGAGCGCGATCCGCGAGCGTGTGACGCAAGCCGGCGGCGAAGTGCGCTACACCGCCTACGGCTACCACGGCACCGAGATCCTCATCGGGGACGAGTACCAGTGGCAGACCTACACCAACTACACCCAGGGCTACGCAAAGATGCGCCTGGAATCGATCGCCGAAGCGGCCTGGAACGACGGCACCTTCGCGACCGTGTTCAACTGCCCGGAAATCCGCACCAATTCGTCCGACATCTTCGTCGGCGTCGAGCTGTCGCTGTTCCCGCTGCTGCGCGCGCTGAAAAAAGAAGGCGGCGGCGCCTGGGCCGACGAGCAGTGGCGCATCTGCGAAGAGCTGCTGGGCGACGACACCTCGCTGCAACAGTTGCTCGACACCATCGAGGGGTACAATAACGATACAACCAGCGCCACCTTCCGCAATTTCGAAGCCTGGCCGATGGACAATACCCCGGCGCTGGCCGACGTCATGATCGGCACCTCGGAAGCCATCACCGCTCTGCACAAGGACAAGAAGGCGCTGATCACCGATCACCTGTCGAGCCTGGTGCTGGAAGGCGCCGGCCCGTTGATGTTCCATGGCGCGTCGGAAAAAATCGCGCCGGTTCTGTGGCTCAACCACGACATCATCGCCCGCCAGCTGAACGCCTTGCACAAGTAAGACTTGACGCCGGCGGCGCGTGGCAGAAGAATCTGCCCGTCGCCGGCACACAGCCGTCATTTATCTTAAGCGAATCATGATCTTCTCGAAAAAACACGTGATGTACGAATCCGAGCACACCAAGTTCATCTCGGAGCTCAAGAAGCAGAATCCGCACCTGGACGCAGGCCAGGTCGCCGGCCGCGCCCTCCTGTGGGACAAGGAACCGGTCTCGCTCGACGAGCAGGCCCGCGTCCAGGAATCGCGCCTGCGCCAGCAGGCCTACCCGTACCAGAACAAGGTCTGAGGCCGGGAGCGCGCGCATGATGCCCCAGGGGGCGGCCGAGGATATCCCTCTGGAAGCCGCCATGGACGACCAGCATGCCGCGCCATCCGCACCGGAAGACGCCGCGATCGCACGCCTGTACGGCGAGCCGCTGACGCGCCTGCCGAACGACCTGTACATCCCGCCCGACGCGCTCGAGATCTTCCTCGACGCCTTCGAAGGTCCGCTCGATCTGCTGCTGTACCTGATTCGCAAGCAGAACTTCAACATCCTCGACATCCCGATGGCGCAGGTAACCCTGCAGTACCTGGTGTACGTGGAACAAATCCGCAAGAGCAACCTCGAGTTGGCGGCGGAATACTTGTTGATGGCTGCGATGCTGATCGAGATCAAATCCCGCATGCTGCTGCCCAAGCGCCAGGACGACCTGGTCGAGGACGTTGGCGACCCGCGCGCCGAACTGGTGCGCCGCCTGCTGGACTATGAACAGATCAAGTCTGCTGCCGTCGCGCTGGGCAATGTACCCCAGGAAGGCCGGGACTTCGTGCGCCCGCAGCTGTTCGTTGAACAAGGCCTGAATACGGCCCTGCCGGACGTCGATCCGTGGGACTTGCAGCGCGCCTGGCTCGACGTGCTGCGCCGCGCCAAGCTGACCCAGCACCACCGGATCGGGCGCCAGGAACTGTCGGTGCGCGAGCATATGTCGGCCATCCTGCGCACCCTGCAATCGCAGCGTTTCGTCGAATTCGGCGACCTGTTCGCCGGGCAGCACACGGTGCCGATCGTGGTCGTACACTTTGTCGCCATGCTCGAACTGGCGAAAGAAACACTGATCGAAATTACCCAGGCCGAGCCTTTTGCGCCGATCTACGTGCGCCTGGCCTATTCGCCGGCTTGATGCCGCTTTATTCTCATTTGTTCACCCATGAAAATCATTTCTTCCATTGACGAATTGCGCGATCAGTTGCGCGGCCAGCTGCGCACCGCCTTCGTGCCGACAATGGGCAATCTGCATGAAGGCCACCTGTCGCTGATGCGCCTGGCGCGCCGTCACGGCGACCCGGTGGTCGCCTCGATCTTCGTCAATCGCCTGCAGTTCGGCCCGAACGAGGATTTCGACAAATACCCGCGCACTTTCCAGGAAGACGTGGCCAAGCTGGAAAAGGAAGGCGTCTATGTGCTGTTCGCGCCGACCGAGAAGGATTTGTATCCCGAGCCGCAGGAATACCGCGTGCGTCCACCGGACGACCTGGGCAATACGCTGGAAGGCGAATTCCGCCCCGGCTTCTTCGAGGGCGTGTGCACCGTCGTCACCAAGCTGTTCTCGTGCGTGCAGCCGCGCGTGGCCGTGTTCGGCAAAAAGGATTACCAGCAACTGATGATCGTGCGGAATATGGCGCGCCAGTTCGCCTTGCCGACCGAGATCATCGGCGCCGAGACCTTCCGCGCCGACGACGGCCTGGCCCTGTCCTCGCGCAACGGTTACCTGTCGGGCAGCGAGCGTGCCGAAGCCCCGGTGCTGTACCAGCAACTGAACGCGGTGGCCGACACCGTCCGCAGCGGTGAGCGCGACGTCGGCGGCGTCGAGGCGCGCGCGATGGCCTTTCTTGCCGAACGCGGCTGGAAACCGGACTACGTCTCGGTGCGCAAGCGCATCGACCTGCAGGCGCCGAATGGCGCCGACCTCGAACGCGGCGAGCCACTGGTAGTGCTGGCGGCGGCCAAGCTGGGCGCGACCCGCCTGATCGATAACCTGGAAATTTGATTCATGCCAATGCTGCACGATTGATTTCCCGTTTGCAACAAGATTGCAAACAGGGTTATACTTCCGTGCAGCAGCATTTTACAATCACGTCCAGGACCCCGCCGTGAACGTCTCCGATGCCGTCGCCATCGCCCGCAAGGGCCCGCCCAAGCCATCCGATCTATTGAGCCGCATTCCCGGCAATGCCGCGCCGCACCACATGTCGGATCCGTTCGACATCGGCGAAGCCTTGACCGCCCTGTCGCAGAGCGGCGATCCCGTCACCGTCTATTCCGGCATCCAGGACCCGATCTTGGTGCGGATCGAGTCGGTCGATGCGGAGTTACCGCATTTCGTGCTGGATTTTACTGGCAGTGAAATGCCGGTTACCCACCACGCCACCTTCGTCAGCGCGATCGGCGGCAATGCCAAGCTGCAATTCGAGCTGGAAAGCGACTGGGAGGGCTTGCCCGGCCAGCCGCACCTGGTGCCGGCGACCTTCCCCGAACACTGCCTGGTGCTGAACCGGCGTTCCGCGCGCCGGGTCGAGACGCCGGTCGGCGCCAACTACAGCGCCAGCTTCGGCCTGTCGGGCCGCCAGTACGAACTGCCCCTCTACGATTTTTCCCAGGGCGGCGTCGGCATGCGCGCCTCGCCCGAACAGTGTTTCGGGCTACATGTCGGCAAGAAATTGATCGGCGTGCGGCTCGAACTGGGACCGGCGCTGGTCGTCACGGCCGACCTCGAAGTGCGCCTGATGCGCCCCTTCCGCACCTTCCTGCTGGGCGAGCAGGTGCAGATCGGCTGCAGCTTCGTGAATATTTCGATGCAGTTGCAGCAGACGCTCGAGCGCTTCCTGACCAGCGGCCGCACCGAGCGCCGCGCCGCGACGGTCTAAGAGTTACCAGGGCCGGTCGTCAAGTCGAGGCTGACCACGCTTAGCGTGGCATCGTCTTCGCACTGACGGTCGACGAAGCCCAGGCGCCGGGCCAGCCGCCGCATCGGGGTGTTAGCGGCAAGCACGAAACCCTCCATGCGGCGCAATCCGCGCGCCGTGGCGTGCGCGATGAGTATTTCCAGCAGACGCCGCGCCAGGCCGAGTCCGTGCCAATCGTCGGCGACGGTGAGCGCGAACTCGCAGCTATCGCTGCCCGCCGCGCCCACATAGCGCGCGCCCGCGACGATGTCCTGCTCCGGGCCGCCCTCCCCGCTGACGGCGACCAGCGCCAGGTCATGGCGTGGATCCGGGCGGGTCGCCGCCGCCAGCATGGCGGGCGGCGGCTCGCGCAGCGGGATCATGAAGCGCGCATAGCGCGAATCCGCCGACAGCCGATGGAAGGCATCGCGCATCTCGTCTTCGTCCTCTGCCCGAATCTCGCGCAACAAGACCGTACGGCCGTCGCGCAGCCGTGCCAGGGCCGGCAGCCCCGCTCTGTCCGGTATGTCGTCTTGCATCTCAGAGCCGCTTCTTTTGCCGCGCCAGGGCCTGGATTTGCGCAATGGCGATCGCCAGTTCCGACTGCGCCTTGGCGTAATCGATCTTCGTGCCCCGGTTGCGCAACGCTTCCTCGGCCTGCTTGCGTGCTTCGTTCGCGCTGGCTTCGTCCAGGTCGCGTCCTCGGATGGCCGTGTCCGCCAGCACCGTGACCCCGTACGGCTGCACTTCGAGGATGCCGCCAGCGACGAACACCAGTTCTTCGTCATCCTGTCCCGGCACCTTGATGCGCACTGCCCCCGGCCGTATCCTTGTCATCAAGGGCGTATGCATGGGATAGATGCCCAGCTCGCCGCTTTCTCCGGGCAACGCGACGAACTCCGCATCGCCTTCGAACACCCCTTCCTCGGCCGAGACGACACTGACGTGGATGGTAGCTGGAGTTGCCATGATGATCTCGCTCAGACCGCCGCCGCGCCGGAGACGATCTCGGACAGTTCCTTCGTGATCGCCGCCTGGCGGGTCTTGTTGTAGACCAGCTTAAGGTCGTCGATGATGCTGGCCGCGTTGTCGCTGGCCGCCTTCATCGCCATCCTGCGCGCCGAATTCTCGGACGCGAAACTTTCGGCGACCGCCTGGTAGATCAGCGCCTCGACGTAGCGCACCAGCAGTTCGTCGATCACCTGGGCCGGGTCCGGCTCGTACAGGTAGTACCAGGCATGCGTGCCCCGTTCGGCCCGCACGTTCTCCGGCGCCAAAGGCGCCAGCTGCTCGATGACGGCTTGCTGGCTCATCGAATTGATGAACTTGGTGTAGCACAGGTGGATGGCGTCGATCTGGGCGTTCTGGTAGGCGTCGAGCAGGACTTTGGCCGGACCCAGCAGCCGTTCGAGGTGCGGCGTGTCGCCCAGCTGCACCGCGTGCGCGACCACCCGCGCCCCGATGCGGTTCATGAACGACAGGCCGCGGTTGCCGATGACGACCAGGTCGCTGCCGATGCCGCGGTCCTGGTGTTCATGCATGGCGTGCGTCACCGCGCGCAGGATATTGGTGTTCATGGCGCCGCACAAGCCCTTGTCGGTCGTGACCACGATGAAGCCGACCCGCTTTGCCTCGCTGTGCGTCAGAAGGAAGGGATGGATGTATTCGGGACTCGCTTCGGCCAGGTGCCCGGCGATGTTGCGGATCTTGCGCACGTAGGGCCGCGCGGCGCGCATTCGCTCCTGCGCCTTGCGCATCTTGGAGGTGGCGACCATCTCCATCGCCTTGGTGATCTTGCGCGTGCTTTCCACACTCTTGATCTTGTCGCGTATTTCCCTGCCCCCAGCCATGATGTGCTCCTTCTTATCCGGTGAACCGGCATCAGGACCGGAGTCCCGACGACAGCAATTGCCCGGCTTGCTCGAACACGCTTGTTTCCGGCAGCAGGCTGGTCCGTGCGAAGCGCACCAGCGAAAATGCGCGCACCCGCGGCGGCAGGGTCGGCAGGCGGGCGATCCGGAATTCGAGGTCGTTCATCGGCGTGCCAGTTGACGTACCCGGCTCGATCACGACGTTCATCCGGTCCAGGGTCAGTCGCCTGGTCGACACCGAGAGATGCCGGTCAGGCTGGGCGAACACCCCGCGCACGTGTTCGAGTTCGCGCTCCAGCGCGTCTTCGCGCAGCCCCAGTTCGGACAGGTCGCGCGCGTTCTCCTCGACCTGGGCTTGCAGCCGCGCAAATTCGCCAGAGTCGCTCGCGACGTCGCCGCCGATCACGCCGCGGATGCCCTGGCCCTGGCGCTCCAGCAATTGCAGCCGCGTCTTGAGCAGCGCACGCTCGCGCTCGAGCACGGCGCGCCGCGACTTGTCCGCGGCGCTACGCGCCAGTCCGGCCAGCGCGAGTTCGTCCAGCAGGCGCCGCACGATCTCATCCCGGAGTTCGGCATCGTCGCGCCCGCACATCCTGACCTGGTGGTCGCTGAAACTCAGCGTCGTCTGCGGCACGTCGCGGCGCATCGTCTCCCCTTCCATCCTGGCGCCCAGGATGTGACGTTCGGCCAGTTCCATCCCCAGCACCGCATATGCGTCCGGCGCATCGCTGTTTTTGGCGAAACAGGCCCGCAGCTCGGCCGAACGGCTGATCCGCGACGCGACGTCGGCGGGTGCGCCGAACCAGGCGTGGATGTAGGGGTCGCCATCCCAGGCGGCGGCGCTGGCATCGCGCGCCGCCGGCACCGCATCGACCAGCGCGCGCACATGGGCGAACGAGGTCGCCACCGCAGGGGCAAGACGCTTCCGGCAACCGCGCGCCAGGCCGAGCTGCGGATGCAGCGCCAGCCGGCGTTCGATCGCCGCGTTCACGCCGGCCTTGTCCTTCGCCGTGGCCCTGTCACCCTCGTGCCTGATCCTGTCGAGCAAACCCATCGCCGGTCCTCGCTACTGCGCTAGTTATAGCGTTCGTTGACGATATGCACATGTATCTTCCGGTTCTTCCAGAACATATCCTGGACGCGCGGCAGCAAGCTGCTCAGCGCTTCCGGCGGCGCATCCCTGAACGTCAGCAATACCGCGGGCCGCGAACCGTTGCCGGGCAGGTGCTCGATCTCATCGAAAGGCGGAAACCCATACTTGACCAGGAAGGCCTTGATGTCCTCGTCGCTGGTCCCCGCTTCCACGTTTCCCATCAATAAATCAGCCATGGCAATCCTCCTTCAGGCCATGATGTGCACGCCGCCATCGATGTACATGGTTTCGCCGGACAGCCGCCTGGCATACGGCGTGGCCAGGAAGGCGCACGTGAAACCGACGTCCATGATGTCGACCAGCTCGCCGAGCGGCGCGCGCTCGGCTGCGTCTGCAAGCAGCAGGTCGAAGTCCTTCAGGCCGGAGCCCGCGCGCGTCTTGAGCGGCCCCGGCGACAGGGCGTGCACCCGGATATGCCTGGGCCCGAGTTCATAGGCAAGATAGCGCGCGCACGCTTCCAGCGCCGCCTTGACCGGTCCCATCAGGTTGTAGTTGGCGACCACCTTGTTGGCGCCGTAATAGCTCATCGTGAACATGCTGCCGCCGTCCTTCATCAGGCGGGCGGCCTGGCGCGCCATGCGCACGAAGGAGTGGCAGGAGATGTCCATCGCCTGGCCGAAGCCCTCGGCGCTGCTGTCGAGCAGCCCGCCCCGCAGGTCTTCTTTCGGCGCCCACGCGATCGAATGCACGAACAGGTCAAGCTGTCCCCATTGCCGTTCGATCTCGCCGAACACGGCCTTGATGTCCTCTGCCCTGGTGACGTCGAGCGGCATGAAGACCGGCGCGCCGAGCTCGCGCGCCAGCGGCTCGACATAGGTCCTGGTCTTCTCGCCGGTATAGGTGATGGCGAGCTCGGCGCCGAGTTCGCGGAACGCCCTGGCGCATCCGTAGGCGATCGAATGCTCGTTGGCGATCCCGGAGACCAGGGCCTTCTTGCCCTCCAATATCGGGCGGTGGCGTTCATTCGTCATGATGAAGCTCCTTCGATTACGTTGATTCCTTCGATCCGCATCTGCGCCACCTTGCTGGCCACCACCAGCTCGGCCTCGGTCGCCGCGAGCACCTGCTCCACCCCGACGCCGGGCGCCGTTTCCAGCAGGGTGGCGCGTCCGCCTTCAAAGCCGATCACCGCCAGTTCCGTCACCAGCAAGTCGATCGTGCGTAATGACGTCAGCGGCAACGAGCATTGCCGCACGATCTTCGGCTTGCCCCTGGCGGTATGCTGCATGGCGACGATCACGCGTCTGGCGCCGGTGACGAGGTCCATGGCGCCGCCCATGCCGGGCACCATTTTGCCGGGAATCATCCAGTTGGCCAGCAGGCCCTGCTGATCGACCTGCAAGCCGCCCAGCACCGTCAGGTCCAGGTGGCCGCCCCGGATCAGGCCGAACGAGAGCGCGCTGTCGAAGGTCGCCGCGCCGGGCAAGGCCGTGACCGGCTGGCCGGCGGCATCGGTCAGATAGGCCTGCTCCAGGCCTTCCTGCGGAATCGGCCCCGTACCGACCAGGCCGTTCTCGGACTGGAAGTAGATGTGCATCCCGGGCGGAACGTAGTTGGCGACCAGGGTCGGAATGCCGACGCCGAGGTTCGCCAGCATCCCCGGGCGCAATTCCTGGGCGATGCGTCTGGCGATCAGGGTGGGAGCGTCCATGGAACGGCTTTCCTCGTCAGTCACCTGTGGGCCACCAGGTAATCGACCAGCACCGCCGGCGTCATCAGATGGTCAGGCGAGATCATCCCTACCGGGACGATATTGGCGGCATCGACGATCACGGTCCTGGCCGCCATCGCGATCACGGGATTGAAATTGCGGGCGGTCAGGGCGTAGACCAGATTGCCCTCGTAATCGGCGAGGAAGGATTCGACCAGCGCGAAATCGGCGCCAAGCGCCGTCTCCAGCAGATAAGGTGCGCCGTCGACCTCGATCTTGCGCTTGCCCTCTTCGACCGCGGTGCCGACGCCGGTCGGCGTCAGCACGCCGCCCAAGCCATGGCCGGCGGCGCGCAGCCGCTCGATCAGGGTGCCCTGCGGCACCAGTTCGACCTCGATGTCGCCGGCGATCATCTTTTGCTGGGTTTCCGGATTGAGCCCGATATGGCTGACGATCGCCTTGCGCACGGCCCCGGCCGTGACCAGCTTGCCGATGCCGCGGCCCGGGGTCGCGGTGTCGTTCGCGATCACGGTCAGCTCGCGTTTGCCCTGGCGCGCCAGTTCGTCGACCACCCGCTCCGGCGTGCCAACGCCCATGAAGCCGCCGATCATGAGGCTGGCCCCGTCCGGGATCATGGCGACCGAGTCCTCCAGGCTGACCGTTTTCATGCGGCCGTCCTCACTGCGTCCCTGCTCACTACAGCCCTCGTGTGCCGCGCGATCATCAGCTCTTCATTCGTCGGAATCACCCAGGCCGAGACCTTGCTGCGCGCCGTGCTGATGCGCGGCCCTCCCGCGGCATTGGCGGCCGGCTCGAGTTCGACGCCGAGCCAGCGCGCCGCACGGCAGACCCGTTCGCGGATCAGCGCCGAATGCTCGCCGATGCCGGCCGTAAACACCAGGGCGTCGGCGCCCTCGGTGGCGGCCGCCAGCGAGCCGAGTTCGCGGCCGATGCGGTAGACGAACAGGTCGACCGCGAAGCGCGCCCGCGCATCGTCGCTGTCCAGCAGGGTTCGCATATCGCTCGAGATGCCCGACACGCCGAGCAGGCCCGACTGCTTGTAGATCAGGTCTTCGATGGCGCGCGCATCCATCTTGAGGTAATCCAACAGGAACAGCACCACGCCCGGATCCAGGTTGCCGCAGCGGGTACCCATCGGCAAGCCGTCGACGGCGGTGAATCCCATGGTGCTGGCCACGCTTTTGCCTCCCGCCAGCGCACACAGGCTCGAACCGTTGCCCAGGTGCGCCACCAGGGTGGCGCGGGCGGCGCCCAGCTCCGGATAGGCCGGCAGCACCGAAGCGATGTATTCGTAGGAGAGTCCATGGAAGCCGTAGCGCCGCCCCCCCAGTCTGGTGATGTTGTCCGGCAGCGCGTAGGCCTGCGCCACCTCGGGTTGCGCGCGGTGGAAGGCAGTATCGAAGCAGGCCACTTGCGGCAAGTCCGGCCGCGCATCAAGCAGGGTGCGGATCGGCGCCAGGTTGTGCGGCTGGTGCAGGGGCGCGAGCGGGCTCAAGCGGTCGAGCGCCTCGATCACGGCCAGCGTCACGAGCGCCGCGTCGGTGAACTGCACGCCGCCATGCACGACGCGGTGGCCGACGGCCACCAGCCGGTGGTCCGCGCGGTGGCTGCGCAGGAAGTCGCCGATATAGTCGGTCGCCTCCTGGTGGCCGAGCGCGGCGTCGGGCTCCCAGCGCCGCTCGCCGATCGGCGCGCCGTCGGCATCTTTCGCGCTGAATTTCGCGGCGCTGACTTTCCCCCCGATACTCAGTCCCTCGACCTGGCCGTAAAGGACGAGCTCGGGTTCGTCCCGGCTGGCGTCGAAGGCGCGAAACTTGATGCTCGACGAGCCGGCATTGAGCACGAGAATGAGGTCGGCCATGGCGTCACCTCACCGGCTGGCCGCTCTCGCGGCGCGCCTTGGCCACCAAGGTGGCCACCGCGCACGAGGCCAGCCGGGTGACCATCGAATCGGCGCGGCTGGTGAGAATGATCGGCACCCGCGCCCCGAGGACGATGCCGGCCGCATCGGCGCCGGCCAGGAAGGACAGGCTCTTGGCCAGCATATTGCCGGCCTCGAGATCGGGCACCAGCAGCACATTGGCGCGCCCGGCGACGGGCGAATCGATCTTCTTGATCTTCGCCGCATCCGGATCGATCGCATTGTCCAGCGCCAGCGGGCCGTCGACCAGGGCGCCGCTGATCTGGTGGCGGTCGACCATCTTGCACAGTGCGGCAGCCTCGACCGTGGAAGGCACTTTCGGGTTGACCGTTTCCATCGCCGACAGCACCGCCACCCGCACCTCCCTGAATTGCAGGGCATGCGCCAGATCGATCGCGTTCTGCAGGATATCCATCTTTTCTTCCAAGGTCGGCGCGATGTTCACGGCGGCGTCGCTGATGACCAGGGCGTCGGGATAACCCGGCACGTCCATGACGAAACAATGGCTGACGCGGCGCGCGGTGCGCAGTCCGGTCTCGCGCTTGACCACCGCCCCCATCAGCTCGTCGGTATGCAGGCTGCCCTTCATCAAGGCTTCGGCCTTGCCCTCGCGCACCAGCTCGACGGCGGCCGCCGCCGCGGCATGGCTGTGGGCCGCCTCGACGATCGTCACGTCGCCGAGGCGCAGGCTGTTCTCCTGCGCCACCGCCTCGATCCGTGCGCGCGGTCCGACCAGGACCGGCGCGATCAGGCCGATCCGCGCGGCTTCCAGCGCGCCGGAGAGCGAGCTGGTGTCGCAGGGGTGGGCAACGGCGGTCGGCAACGGCGGCAGGTCCCGGCAATAGTCGATCAGCCGCTGGTATTTCTCGTGTTTCGGTTCCATCTCGGGTCCTTTCAATGGAGGCGCGCGGAGGCCGGCGCATCGGGGACTTGCGGGAACGCTGGCCGCTGGCCCGGTTCGCCACTGAGCAGCGCGTGCAGCCGCTCCACCATGGCCAGCTGGGCGCTCGTTGCCGGCGTCGCCTGCACACGCTCATCCGCCATCAGCTCGTCGACCAGATGCAGCAGCCGCTCGCGGTCGCCGCGATCGCGCAACAGGATCGGCAAGGTGGCGACGGCCTTCTCGGGCTCATACCGGGCAATGATGTCCTGCTCGCCGCGCAGGCGGCGCCATTGGTCGAGCGGCACGTCGGGCAGGTAGTCGGCATAGGCCTGCGCCAGCTCCTTGCGCTTGACGAGGCGCGACAGCGGCAGCAGTTCTCCCTGCTGGGCGCGCAGGCTGGCCAGGCGGGCGAAGGCCTCGGCGTAGCCGCCCTCGGCGATCGAGGCCAGCGCTTCCTGGACGAAGGGCAGCGCGCGCGCATCGAGCGTCTCCGATTCCGCCTGCGCCGGCTTGCGGTCCGCAAGGTAGAGCGAATACATATTCGCGTAGATGCTGAAGAAGCCCGCTTCGGTGGCGGCGTCGCGCAAGCCCCGATACAGGTCCAGCGACGCACTGACCAGCTCGGCGCCCGCGCTTTCCAGGCGCCGCCACGGGTCGTGCTCATCCAGCGGCTGGCGCTGCTCCCTGACCGCCTGCGCCGCCGGTTCGAGCCACGCCATCCAGGGATTGCGGCTCGACAGCGCCCAGTTCTGGACACGCAAGGGATGGAACACGCGCAGCATCCGCGCACTCAGGTCGTTGGACATGGCTTTCACGAACGGCTGCACGAATAGTTCGTAGCCACGCTGGTTGAAGTCGGACAGCGCCGCCACCGCCTCGAACGGCTGCTCGTCGACGCGGTTGAAGCGGTTGAACTGTGTGCTGACGTCCTCGAGCCGGCGTTCGTGGAAGGTAACCTCGTAGCGGGGTTTTCCTTCGGCGCTGCCGTCCTTGACTTCGTTGATCTGCATGCCATACAGGCCCGGCGGCAGGATCTCGACTTCATTGAGCACCGAGACCAGCTGCGTGTATTCCTTCTTCGCCACCTTGCCGGACACGAAGATGCCGAGATGGCCGACGTTCTGGTGCAGCAGGCCCACGATCACCTGGCCGCGCGCCTTGATTTCCTCGGTGCTGCCATAGATGTCGGCCACCCAGTTGAAGGCCTGCTCGGGCGGGGTGATGTTGTCGCCCATCGACGCGAACAGGATGATCGGCATCTCGATGGCGCGCAGGTCGAAGGCCTGGCCGGTGTTGCCCTTGACGTCGCCGGACCACAGCTTGTTACCGACGAACAGGTTGCGGGTGATGAATTCGATCTCTTCGCTGTTCAGCAGGTAATAGGTGCCCCACCAGCGCTCGAAGTCCAGGTAGCGCGCCGGTTCGGTGTCGGCATGCTGGTAGACCTTGTAATACTTGTCCCACAGCGAATTGGCCGGGTTCAGGTTCTCGAAATTCTGTACCAGGTGGGCGCCGTCGAAGATGCCGTTGCCGAGGTCGGCGGCGAAGGAGGAGAGCCAGGTGCCGCCCAGCATCCCGCCGGCATAGCGCATCGGATTGTCGCCCTCGCCTTCGTTCCAGGCCCCGCTCACATACGACATCGGCGCCCCGTTGATCAGGAGCGGCCCGGTATCGTCGGGGCTGGAGGCGGCCAGCATCATCGCCGCCCAGCCGCCCTGGCAGTTGCCGATGATGGCCGGTTTCTCGCTGGCCGGGTGCAGCGCGCGCACGTGTTTCACGAATTGCCCCTCGGCGCTGCACACGTCCAGCATCGTCTGCCCGGGTTCGGGGTCGCGGAAGAAGCTGACGAAGTACACCGGATGGCCGGCGCGCATCGCCACGCCGGCCTGCGAATCGTCCTTGAAGCCGCCAATGCCGGGGCCATGGCCCGCGCGCGGATCGATGATCAGATAGGGGCGCTTCGCGGGGTCGGTCGTGACGCCGGCCGGGGGAACGATCCGCAGCAGCGCATAGTTCACCGGCCGCGCGAAGCCGCGGCCGTCGAGGATGGTTTCGTAGTCGAAATGCAGGACCGGCGCCGATCCTTTCGCCGCGCGCTCGAGGAAGTTGTCGCCGCGCTGGCGCAAGGTGTCCCAGAACAGGATCGAACGCTGGAAGGCATCGACCGCATAATGCTGGTACGACCAGGGATTGAGTCCGGTCATCCAGGCTGCAGGTTTATCCAGAACCCTGGCGTCCGGGACCTTGTCGCCCACCGCCCCGCTCACCGCCGCGCCGGCGCGTTGGCTGAACTGCGCCAGCGCGGTCTTCATGCGCTTTTGATGGATGAGACCGATCTTGGTGCCGATCTCATGGCTCCGTGCAAGGTGCTTGGTGTCCATGAACGAACCTCAAAAGGAGGAAATCCGTTGCTCGGGAAAGGAATATGCGTGCCGCTTAATCCGCTGCAGCTTCCATTCTCGGCTTATCTGATCAAGTCACAATCAGACCATGGTCCCACTTCAGGCCTCGACCGCCACACTCTGCGCCCAGGCGAGCGCCGACAGGTGGGCCTGGTTGACTTCGGATGGCGTGATCGCGAGCGTATCGGCCAGCGACGCCACCAGGTTCGAATTGAGCTCGCAGGCTTCGGCCAGCGCCAGGTAGGGCCCATACGGCCCTTCGCGCCGCGTCAGCGCCTGCACCACCCCGTCGGGCAGCTGGATGGTTTCGAGCACCTGCTGCATGCTCAGCCCCAGCAGCCGGTCGAGCAGCGAGAACATGCCGGCCACGAACAGGTTCTCGGCCTCGCTCTTACCCAGGTATTTTTGCCCCAGCAGCTCGGCCAGGCGGCCGCGCACCACGGCGGTCTCCATCAGCACCGGCGAATAGCCGCTCGCGCTGGCCGTGGCCAGCAGCAGCACCAGCCAGCGGTACAGCGGCGCATAGCCCAGCAGCGAAATCGCCTGGCGCAGCGACTGCACTTCGCGCCCGGCGCCGAAGCCCGCGGTATTGATGTAGCGCAGCAGCTTATAGGTCAGGGCGGGGTCGCGTTTGAGCACGCTTTCGAGCTTGGGCACGTCCTCGTTGTTCTGCACCAGCTGCATCAGTTGCAGGATGATGCTCTGGGTCGGGTTCATGCCCTTGACCGGGTTGCCCGGCCGCGGCGTCAGGTGCAGCTTGCCGACGAAGGCGTCGAGCCCGAGCGCGGCGCAGGCGTCGAAGTCGGCCCAGGTGCCCACCGGCCGCCCCACCATGCGCAGCGCCGAATGCTTGGCGGCGGCATAGCTGCGGGCCTGGTCGGCCACGTTGGCGCCGGTGAAGCGCACCTCGAGGTAGGAGGCATACGGCGACAGGTTGCGCCCCAGCAGATTGATGTCGCAGCCGCGGATCGCCACGCCGACGCCGCCCGCGCGCACGGCTTGCACGGCCGAGCGCACGTCGAGGTCGGTCAGCTGGCGGATGTCGAAGGTGAGCACGGTGCGTTCCGGCGGCAGCGCGTGCAGGGCGTCGAGCGACAGCATGCCCGGCACCGCGTCGAGGAACAGGATCTTGTCGCGCAGCAGCCAGCCATGGTCGTCATGGTTGACGTGCTCGGCGACGAAACCGACCAGCCCTTCCAGGTCCTGGTCGGTGGGAATGCGTCCGTCGTGCTGCTGCCACGACAGCTCATAGCCGAGAACGCGCTGCTTTGGATCAAGCAGCGGTTCGCGGACGATGAAGTTGGTGCGATGCATGAAGGCGCCGTAAATGAGTGACCGGCGAAATGCGCGGCGCCGGCCTAGAACCCGAGGCTGTCGAGCAGATCGTCGACCTGGCCCTGGTCGGCCACGACTTCGGTGCCGGTCGGCTTGATTTGCGGGCCGTTCAAGAGGCCGTTGTCGAGCTCGCGCTTGATCTCGCTCGGGGCGAAATCGATCAGCACCTGCACCAGCTGCTTCTCGAGGTTCTGCGCGATGCCCGTGATGCGGCCGATCACCTGGCCGGTCAGGTCCTGGAAGTCCTGGGCCATCATGATGTTCATCAACTCGCTGCGGGTGGCGACTGCCCCCGCCGCCGACTCGTTCATGCCGGAAATCGTGCGCTGTGCCATCTCGCGCCATTCGGCCTCGGTCGCGCCCTTGTCCAGCAGCCCCTGCCAGCCTTTCTTGAGCTCGGCCGAGCGGGTCTCGATCGCATCTTGCAGAGGGCCGGCCGCATCGGTCGCGTCCAGCACCTTCTTGGCAGCCTGCTCCGACAGGCGCGCCACGTAATCGAGGCGGTCGCGCGCATCGGGGATGTCGCTCGCCGCCTTTTCGATCAGCTTGTCGAGCCCCAGCCCGCGCAGGTTTTCGTGCAGCGCACGGGTCATCAGGCCGACGCGCTTGAGCACCTCTTCATGCGAAGAGGCCGCGCCGGCCTCGTGCGCCGAGTTCATCTCACCCATTTCAGGCTCCGGCTTTATCCAGTTTCTCGAAGATCTTGTTCAGCTTCTCGTCGAGGGTCGCCGCCGTGAACGGCTTGACCACATAGCCGCTGGCGCCGGCCTGGGCGGCGGCGATGATGTTCTCTTTCTTCGCTTCCGCGGTCACCATCAGCACCGGCAGCTTGGCCAGCGCGGGATCGGCACGGATGTTTTGCAGCATGGTCAGGCCGTCCATATTCGGCATGTTCCAGTCCGACACCACGAAGTCGAACGATTCGCTGCGCAGCTTGGCCAGCGCCATGACGCCGTCTTCTGCCTCGTCGACGTTGGCATAACCCAGTTCTTTCAACAGATTTCGCACGATGCGGCGCATCGTCGAGAAATCGTCAACAACCAGGAAACGCATCTTTGGATCAGCCATGAATAACTCCGTTTGAATCTTATACTGTGGTTTGTTGGGTGAGCTGCCCTGGTGGGCGAGATAACAGGCTCAAGAATAGCATTTTTGTTGCCTTACGGCGATAAAATAGCCCCTAAAGCATGTCTCCAGCTCTAATTCGGATCAAACACGCAACGCCCGGCCGCCCTGCGCCGCCAGATGTTCGAGCACCATGCGCGGCAATGCCTGCAAGGGACCGACGTCGTGGGCGGCGCCCAGCGCGATCGCTTCGCGCGGCATGCCGAACACGACGCAGCTGGCTTCGTCCTGCGCAAAGTTGTGGGCGCCGGCCTGTCGCATCTCGAGCATGCCGGCCGCGCCGTCCTTGCCCATGCCGGTCAGGATAACACCAACGGCGTTTTTACCGGCCGCCTGCGCGGCGGAGCGGAACAGCACGTCGACCGAGGGACGGTGGCGGTTGACCGGCGGACTCTGCTCGATGCGGGTCATGTAGTTGGCGCCCGAGCGCGTCAGCAGCAGGTGCGAATGGCCCGGCGCGATATAGGCGTGGCCGGGCAGCACCCGCTCGTTGCCGGCGGACTCGACCACGCTGATCTTGCACAGCGAATCCAGGCGCTTGGCGAAGGAGCTCGTAAATCCCTCCGGCATGTGCTGGGCGATCAGGATGCCCGGGCAGTCGGACGGCATCTGCATCAGGAATTCGCGGATCGCTTCGGTGCCGCCGGTCGAGGCCCCGATGATGATCAGCTTTTCGGAAGAAATCAGGGGGCTCCTCAGGGCCGACAGCGGCGCGCTGGCAACCTGCGGCGTGCGCGAACGCGGCGCGATGCGGGCGCGTGCGGCGGCGCGGATCTTGTCGGCGATCATGTCGGCATACTCGCGCATGCCGGTCTGGATCGAGATCTTCGGCTTGGTCACGAAGTCTACCGCACCCAGTTCGAGCGCGCGCATCGTGATTTCCGAGCCGCGCTCGGTCAGCGACGACACCATCAGCACCGGCATCGGGCGCAGGCGCATCAGCTTTTCCAGGAAGTCGAGGCCGTCCATCTTGGGCATCTCGACGTCCAGGGTCAAGACATCGGGATTATGCTTTTTGATTAATTCGCGCGCGACCAGCGGATCGGGCGCGGTGGCGACCACTTCGAGGTCGGGCTGGGAATTGACGATCTCGCTCATCACGCTGCGGATCAGCGCGGAGTCGTCGACGATCAGCACCTTGGTCTTCATGACTTTCCCTTTCAACTCCATATAGCAATAAGCAGGTCAGAACAGGTCGATGGCGCCACCGACGGGTTCGACCTTGAGTCGCTTGGCGTAGTCGAGTTCGCGCTTCGCCAGCGTATCGTTCTGGGTTTGCATCAATTTCTTGACCAGCACCTTGCCCGTGCGCGGGAAGAAGAACACCTTGCGCGGATAGATGTCGTTCAGGTCTTCGGCCAGCACCGGGATGCGTTCGGTCTTGAGGAACTGCATCACGAAGGCGGCGTTGCGCTCGCCGACGTTCATCGCGGTAAAGCCGCGCAGCACGGCGCCGCCGCCGAACACTTTTGCTTCCAGGTGTTCGCGGCGGGCCCCGGCCTTGAGCAGGTCATTGATCAGGATCTCCATCGCAAACGAGCCGTAGCGCATCGAGGCCGACACCGGGTTGTTGCCCGCGTCCGCCCCGCCATCGGGCAGCATGAAGTGATTCATGCCGCCCAGGCCGGTCAGGCGGTCGCGGATGCAGGCCGAGACGCACGAGCCGAGCACGGTCGCGATCAGCATGTCCTTATTGGTATAGAAATACTCACCCGGCAGGATCTTGGCCGCGTCGACATTGAAGGTGCGGTCGTGATAGAGGTTGGTGGCGAACTGGTTGTTCATGGTCGTCCCACGCTTCAGGCACTGCGCCCATCGAGTTCATACACCGTCTTGCCGCGCAGGCGCAGCGCGTCCGACACGTACAGGAAGTTCTCGGAGTGGCCCGCGAACAGCAGCGCGTGCGGCTTCATCAGCGGCACGAAGCGGCTCAGGATCTTGCGCTGGGTCGGCTTGTCGAAATAAATCATCACATTGCGGCAGAAGATGGCGTCGAACTGCCCTTCCAGCGGCCAGCCGTCGGCCAGCAGGTTCAGCTGCTTGAAGGTGACGAGGTTGCGCAGCTCGGGGCGCACGCGCGCCATGCCTTCGTGGGCGCCCTTCCCTTTCAGGAAGAAGCGGCGCAAGCGCTCCGGCGACGTCTTGTCGAGCCGCTCCATCGGGTACACGCCATTCGAGGCGGTGGTCAGCACATTGGTGTCGATGTCGGTGGCGACGATCTGCACCGGCGGCGTGAGCGTATTGAAGGCCTCGCAGGCCGTCATCGCGATCGAGTACGGCTCTTCGCCGGTCGACGCCGCCGAGCACCAGATCGTGAGCGGGCGCGTGTCCTTCTTGCGCACCGCGGTCAGATGATCGAGCAATAGCGGGAAGTGATGCGCCTCGCGGAAGAACGAGGTCAGGTTGGTCGTCAGCGCATTGGTGAACGACTCCCACTCGCGGTCCATGCGGCCCGTCTCCAGGTCGTCCAGGTAGGTGGCGAACGACTGGATGCCGGTCGCGCGCAGGCGCCGCGCCAGGCGGCTGTAGACCATTTCCTGCTTGCTGTCGGCCAGCGAAATGCCGGCGCGCTGGTGGATCAGCGCGCGTACCCGTTCGAAGTCACGGCGCGTGAAATCGAATTCCTTGACCGTCTCTGTTTTCTGCTGCGGCACGTGTGTTGCCTTCTGAATGCTGGTTGGTCCGCGCCACGATTGACGCGGTCCGATGTGGATGCTGCGTGCCGCTGCTTTATTATGCAGCCAGCTTGTCGATCAGGCCCATCTCGCCCGAGGACATCAGCTTGTCGATGTCGACCAGGATCAGCATGCGCTCGTCGACCGTGCCCAGGCCAATCATGTAGTCGGAATTAAAGGCGGTGCCCATCTCTGGCGCCGGCTTGATCTGGTCTGGCGTCAGGGTGGTCACGTCGGACACGCTGTCGACCACCATGCCCATGATGCGGCCACCGATGTTCAGGATGATCACGACGGTGAACTGGTCGTACACCGGAGTGCCCAGGTTGAACTTGATGCGCATGTCGACCACCGGGATGATGATGCCACGCAGGTTGATCACGCCCTTGATGAATTCAGGTGCGTTGGCGATGCGGGTGACCGCTTCGTAGCCGCGGATTTCCTGCACTTTCAGGATGTCGATGCCGTATTCTTCCGAGCCGAGGGTAAAGGCCAGGAATTCGTTGCCGGCGCCGTCGTTCGCGGTCCCGTCAGCCGAGGTGGTGTTTGCCAGGTTGGACATGGGATTTCCTTCTTATTGAGTAAAAATTGATGGAACGACGGGATCGTCGGCCAACTGACGCGACGAGCGCACCAGCGCCGCCACGTCGAGGATCAGGGCGACGCCGCCGTCGCCCATGATGGTTGCGCCGGAGATCCCGGCCACTTTGCGGTAATTCGCTTCCAGGTTCTTGACCACCACCTGCTGCTGGCCCACCAGTTCGTCCACGAACAGCGCCGCCTTCTTGCCCTCGGTCTCGAGGATGACGACGATGCCGTCGCTCGGCTCGCGGTGGCGCGGCTCGATGTCGAACATCTGGTGCAGCGGGATCAGGGGCAGGTATTCGCCGCGCACCTTCAGCACGCGCCCGCGCCCGGCGATGTCGCGCACGTCTTCGGGCGCCGGCTGCAGCGACTCGACCACGAAGGACAGCGGCAGGATATAGACTTCTTCGCCGCTCCTGATCGACATGCCGTCCAGGATCGCCAGCGTCAGGGGCAGCGAAATCGAGATCGTGGTGCCGAAACCGGCCGCCGAACGGATGTCGACCGTGCCGCCCATGGCGGTGATGTTGCGCTTGACGACGTCCATGCCGACCCCGCGGCCGGAGACGTCGGTGACCACTTCGGCGGTCGAGAAGCCCGGCGCGAAGATCAGCTGCCAGACTTCCGAATCGCTCATGGTGTCGGAGACGGCCAGGCCGTTCGAGGCCGCCTTGGCCAGGATCTTCTCGCGATTCAGGCCGCCGCCGTCGTCCGCCACTTCGATCACGATGTGGCCGCCCTGGTGGCCGGCCGACAGGAACAACCGCCCCGCTTCCGATTTGCCCGCAGCTAAGCGCGCGGCCGGCATCTCGACGCCGTGGTCGATCGAATTGCGCACCAGGTGGGTCAAGGGATCGACGATGCGCTCGATCAGGCCTTTATCCAGTTCGGTAGCGGCGCCGTGGGTGATGAAATCGACTTTCTTGCCGAGTTTGCCGGCCAGGTCGCGCACCATGCGCGGGAAGCGCGAGAACACGAAGTCCATTGGCATCATGCGGATCGACATCACGGCCTCTTGCAGCTCGCGCGTGTTGCGGCCCAGCTGACTCACCGACGACAGCAGGCGTTCGTGCAGGATCGGGTCGAGCACGGTGCTGCGCTGTTCGAGCATGGCGTTGGTGATCACCAGTTCTCCGATCAGGTTGATCAGCTGGTCGACCTTCTCGACCGAGACCCGGATCGACGACGATTCGGACTGAGCGTCCTTCTTGGCCGCCTTCTTCTCGGCGCTCAGTTCGGCCAGGTGCTCGACCACGTTCTGGGCCTGCAACGACATCGCAGCCACCGGCTCGGGCGCACTGGCCACGATGCCGGCCGCGGCGCGGATCTGCTCGATCGGCTGGAAGAAACCGTAACCGAGATCGTCGTCCGACAGCTCGCCGCCGGCAGGTGCGACGTCGTCGTCCGGGCCGAAGAAACCGTAGCCCTGCGCATCCTCGATGCGCTTGCGCTCGGCCGCCTCGATCGCGCGCTGCTCGGGCGTGAGCGCCGGCGCCTCGAAGATCCTCAGGTCGTCCGGGTCGAGCACGAAGGAGCAGATCGCGATGATGTCGTCCAGGCTCTCGTGGGTGGTGATGACCAGCGCCGTGCGCCCGCCCTCGAGCGGCGCCACCGAGACGCGGCCCATCAGCCCCAGTTCGTCGACCAGGGCATTGATGTCGCGCTGGGCGACTTCGGGCAGCTCGATCTTGTAGCGGTGCGCGCCTTCGGTAGAGTGTTCGGTGCGCGCCTGGGCCGTCAGGTAGGACGGCGCCACCACCGGCGCGGCCGGCACCAGGCCCTCGGCCAGGTCGTGCAAGGCCATGCGCACATTGGCGATGGCTTCATTGTCCACGGTCGCGCCATGGCGGTGGCCGTCGAGCTGCATCTTGAGCCCGTCCTTGGCCGCCAGGAAGGCGTCCACGTGGTTCGAGGTCAGCGCCATCTCGCCCTTGCGGATACGGTCCAGCAGCGACTCCAGCACGTGGGTCACGTCGCACATATCCGTCAGGCCGAAGGTCGATGCGCCGCCCTTGACCGAGTGGGCGGTGCGGAAGATCGCGTTCAGGTCTTCCGCATCGGGCGCGGCGACGTCGACGCCCAGCAGCAGGCGTTCCATTTCGGCGAGCAGTTCCTCTGCTTCGTCGAAAAAGACCTGGTAGAACTGGCTGATGTCGATGGTCATAAGACTGTCCGCTCGAATGAAAGCAGGGTCAGGGCGTGGCGCATGGCGTCAGCCGATCACTTTTTTGACCACCTCGATCAGGCGCTGCGGATCGAAGGGCTTGACCAGCCAGCCGTTGGCGCCGGCGGCGCGGCCTTTGTTCTTCATCTCGTCCGACGACTCGGTGGTGAGCATCAGGATCGGGGTCTTGGCGTAGCCAGGCAGCGTGCGCAGGGTCTTGATCAGCTGCAGGCCGTCCATCTTGGGCATGTTCTGGTCGGTCAGCACCAGGTCGACGTTCTGCTGCTTGGCCTTTTCCAGGCCGTCCTGGCCGTCCACGGCCTCCACCACGTTGTAGCCAGCGGCCTTCAGGCTGAACGCCACCATCTGGCGCAGCGAACTGGAATCGTCGACCGCGAGAATCGTTTTTGCCATTCTTTTTGCTCCTGCTATTTTGTATCCGGCTTCGCGCCGGTTGAATTGTTCGGTTGATGCGCTCGGAGCAAAGCTCAGAACAGCTCGACGTCGCCGCTTTCCAGGTGCTTCTGCTCGACCGAGCGGCGCAGCATGCTGCGCAGTTCGAGCGACTGGATCGCCAGCGCCATGCTGACCTTGCCGAGCCGCTCGACGATCTCGTCGCTGTCGGTCTCGGGCGCAATATCGGCGCCATGCTCGCTGAGCGTGCCCAAAAAGTCGCGCAAGCCCGCCACGCGTCGCAGTGTACGTTCAATCAGTTGCGCCGTCATGTCCTGGAACTGCATGCTGGTAATCGCCGTGTTCACGTGCGCGCCCACTTCGCCCGACATCGACGACAGCAGAATCCGGTCTTCCGGCGTCGGCGCACCGCCTTCCAGCAGCCGCTCGATCGCTTCCTGGCGCGCGCCGACCGCCGTGTGCACCGCCATGAAGCTGGCGGTGAGCTTGTCGATCGCTTCTTCGAGCAGCAGTTCGGTCTGCAGCAGGTCGGTCTCGACCTCGGTCAGGTGGCGCCGCCCGTGCATGGACACGCCCGACAGCAGGCGCTTCACATGCGATCCCAATATTTTTTTTCTTGTCATTTCACTCTCTCCAGTCCTGCCGGGCCTATTTTTTTACTGCTTCCAGCGTGGCGGTGGCCGCGCTTGCCGCGTCTTCCGCCGGCACGTCCAGCGTCGCCGCGTCGCGCCGCACCGCGTCTTCGGTGCGCTTGTTCATGACGATGATGCTGATGCGGCGGTTGACCGGATTGAACGGGTCCTTCGCATCGAGGTGGGCGGCCGAGGCCAGGCCCACCACGCGCAGCACCTTGTCGTCCTGCAGGCCGCCCAGCACCATCTCGCGGCGCGAGGCATTGGCGCGGTCGGCCGACAATTCCCAGTTGCTGTAGCCGGCATCGCTGTAGTACGGCGTCGAATCGGTATGGCCCGAGATGCCGAGCTTGTTCGGCACCTCGTTGAGCACCATGCCGATAATGTGCAGGATTTCCTTGGTATACGGCTGCAGCTCGGCCTTGGCCAGCGCGAACATCGGGCGGTTCTTCTCGTCCACGATCTGGATGCGCAGGCCTTCGCTGGTGATGTCGAGCAGCAGCTGGTTCTGGTACTTCTTGAGCAGCGGGTTGACCTCGATGGCCGACTCGATACGCGACTTGAGCATTTGCAGTCGCTGTCCTTCTTCGCGCGCCAGCGCAGCCTTGGCCGCCTGCAGGTCATAGGTCTTCTTCTCGGGCACCGACTCGCCGCGCTTGACCTGGCCCGCGGCGCGGGTCAGGTCTTCGCCGCCGCCCTTGATGACCGACGACGAGTCGCCCGCACCGGAGCCGCCCGCCATCGCCACCTTCAGCGGCGTCTTGAAGTATTCCGAAATGCCGACCAGGTCGCCCTTGGCGGTCGAGCCCAGCAGCCACATGAGCAGGAAGAACGCCATCATCGCGGTCACGAAGTCGGCGTAGGCGATCTTCCAGGCGCCGCCGTGGTGGCCGCCGGCCACCTTCTTGATGCGCTTGACGACGATGGGCCGCGCGTTGTCGTCAGCCATGCGCGCCTCCCTTCATGCAGCCGGGGGTGAAGTCAAATGCGGTCATCGCGGCTTATTTCTTCTTCTTGATGTGCTCTTCGAGCTCGGCGAACGTCGGGCGCTCGGTCGAGTACAGCACCTTGCGGCCGAATTCGACGGCCAGCGCCGGCGCATAGCCGTTCAGGCTCGCCAGCAGCGTGACTTTCACGCACTGGAACATCTTGGTCGATTCTTCGAGCTTCTGTTCCAGCACGGTGGCCAGCGGCGAGACGAAGGCGTAGGCCAGCAGGATGCCCAGGAAGGTGCCGACCAGCGCCTTCGCGATCAGGATCCCCAGCTCGGCCGGCGGCAGGCCGACCGACTCCATGGTGTGCACCACGCCCATCACCGCCGCCACGATACCGAACGCCGGCAGGCCGTCGCCGATCTTGGCGATCACGTGGGCCGGAATCGCGCCTTCGTGGTGGTGGGTCTCGATCTCGTTGTCCATCAGGTTTTCGATCTGCATCGCGTCCATATTCCCCGACACCATCAGGCGCAGGTAGTCGGTCATGAATTCGATGATGTGGTGGTCGGCCACCACCGCCGGGTATTTGGAGAATAGCGGCGACGAATCCGGCGCTTCGATATCGCCCTCGATCGACATCAGGCCTTCCTTGCGCACTTTCGACAGCACGTCGAATTGCAGGGCCATGAGCTCCATATACATGTCCTTCGTATACTTGGAGCCCTTGAAGATGCTCGGGAAGGCCTTCAGCGTGGCCTTGATCGCCTTGCCGTTGTTACCGACAAAGAAAGCGCCAAAGGCGGCGCCGCCGATCATCAACAGCTCGATCGGCTGCCACAACGACGCCAGGTGGCCGCCGGCGAGCGCAAACCCGCCGAACACGCAGGCGCAAACGATGATGTAACCAACAATCACTAACAAGGGATTTTGCTCCAGAAAAGCCTGTTTCGACCTCGTCCTGAGGACCCGAAACCGGTAATTTCAGAAAAAGTTTATTCAGGGAACTACTCTAGCTGGAGAATGGCCCACGAGCAAGAAAAACTCCCTGAATACTCACCATTTGTCGCCTAAAAGTCCCACATATACAGCGCTGGGCCGCCTATGGCTGGATGGATAACGCGGCTCGGTGGCCGGTCTTCGATGACGAATTCGTAACTGAAAAGCGTCGAACCGGGCCGCATCTCGCGCGCGGCCTTGCGCCACAGCGCGCTCATCGCGGCGGGCGACAGATACGCGAACACGGCGTCGTAGTCGCCGAGGTCGAGTCTTTCGTAATCGCCGCGGATGAAGCGCGCACGGCTACGGCTGGCCAGCACCCGCACATGGCTGGCCAGCCATGGCAGCGGCGCCAGTTCGATCCCCTCGATGCGCGACTCCGGCCGGCGCCGCTGCAGCTCGAGCACCAGGCCGCCGATGCCGCTGCCGATGTCGATCACGCGCAGCGGCCGCTCTTGCGGCAGCGCGGCCGCCACCGCCCCCCACACCTTGCGCCCGGACGGGTAGTAAGGCACCTGGGTGCGGTAGGTCGACCAGTACAGTAATAACAGGAACAGGAAGACGGCGAGAAACGCGGCCGGCGGGATCGCCAGCTGGCTGGCGCCCAGCAGCGCCAGCGGAAAACCGAACTGGATCGCACGCCACCAGCTGGCCAGGCCGCGCCACCAGGACAGCAGCGCGGCCAGCACGCCCTGCACCAGGGCGACGTGCCAATACGACAAGACCAGGCCGTTGCTGGCGAGGAGGTAGACGATGGCGAGCGTGAGTGGAAAGGCGGCGACCTGGATCAGGAGCGCCCGGACCGCGGGAAAGCGGAACAGACGTGGCGCCAAGTCAGGCGCCGGCGGCGGCGTCGTCGGCAGCGTCGGCCGCATCGGCAACGGCGCGCTCGGCCGCTTCACGGGCATCCTTGGCCTTGCGGGTCTTGCCGGCGCGCGAAGGCATGTGGCACAGGCCGCACAGATAGTCGGCGTTCAGGTCGAGGGCGTTGACGATGAATTTGCCCTGGCAGCGGCTGCACGGGGCCAGCAGCAGCATGCCGCTCTGGAAGAAACGCACCAGGGTCCAGGCGCGCGTGAGCGACAGCAGCGGTTCTTCGCCCGGCGCCGGCGGCATTTGTTCGAGGTAGAGTTTATAGGCCTTCATGACGGCCTGGATGCCGGAGGCACCGGCATGCTCCACCAGGAACTGGTGGATGTTCATGAACAGCGAGGAGTGGATGTTCGGTTGCCAGGTCAGGAACCAGTCGGTGGAGAACGGGAGCATGCCCTTGGGTGGAGAGACACCCTTGAGCTCCTTGTACAGTTTGAGCAAACGTTCGCGCGACAGCGAGACCTCGGTCTCCAGCAACTGCAGGCGTGCGCCCAGGTTGATCAGTTCGATCGCGAGCTGGATTTCCTGCGCTTCGGTTACGACGCTCTTTTTGCTCATAGCTTGTTGCTCATCCGCTGCTCCCGGCCTGTTCGGCGCGGCCCCACCAAGTGGCCGCTGGCAGGGATTATACGATCTCTTCGACCGGCTGGCCCGCCATCAGGATGGCAGCGTGCGATTGCGCCAGGCTGCGTTCCTTGGTGTGGCTGGTCAGCATGCCCAGGATCGCGGTGTCGTCGAAGCGGAAGCGGGCCAGCATCATGTTGCCACCGGCGAGCTTCAGGATCTGGGCATTGCTCATGCCTTCGATCAGGTCGGCGATCTCGGCCGACACGCCCAGGCGGAAGATGGCGGTGACTTTGTCGGCACGAATCATCTGCTGGGCCAGCATCAGGTAGCTCAGGTTTGCGTCGCGAATCTCAGCCATCATGTCGTTCATCGTCATCTTCTCTCTCCGTTGGTTGTTTCGGCGTTTGTTTGTGTTGCCGACGAGATAGATTCTGACTGTGGGGAAACTTTTCAGGAATTGGACAAAACCTGTATTTAAGGTAGGCGAACGACGAGGGAGAGCCGTAGGAGTTTGTCTGACAAACGCCTCTGACTCCCTATGAAAACCCGCTAGAAAAGAGGGCTGAAGCGGCGCCGGGAAGCACCTTGATCTGGGTCTACGTCAGCCGGCAGCTGTCGCAGATTCACTACAGGTTTTGCTGAATTTACTGCCAGAAACTCGGAAATTTCTGTTTTACCGCCTGTGCATGTGTTGCTTTTATGCACTTCACTCATCCATTAACGGCAGCCTTCAGCCGGACTTTAGGGTTTTTTGAAAATATTTTTCAATATTTTTTCGACGCCTTTCCGCCCTTCTGACTCGTTATCGGACAGCTCATCAGGAACTTTAGGGTTGGACGCAAAATAATTTCAACATTTTTTCGTCAATACAAAGAATGTCGTAACAGCAACATTCGGCTGTCGATAGACGATGGAACTTGCTACACTGCCGACCTGCACGCATTCTTCAAGCGTCAACTATCTATATATATGGGACCGGCATGACCGCACCAACCACCACCCGCGCCGACTGCCTGGCGCTTGATGCACGCGACCCGCTGGCCGGGCTGCGCACCCGTTTCGACCTGCCCGAGGGCGTCATCTACCTGGACGGCAACTCGCTCGGCGCCCGCCCCCGCGCCGCCCTGGCCCGCGCCCAGGACGTGGTGGCGCGCGAATGGGGAACCGACCTGATCAAGAGCTGGAACACGGCCGGCTGGTTCGACATGCCGAAACGCCTGGGCGACCGCCTGGCCCCGCTGGTCGGCGCCGGCCCCGGCGAAGTGGCCGTCACCGACACCACCTCGCTCAATCTGTTCAAGGCGCTGGCCGCCGCGCTGCGCCTCCAGTCGGAGGGCGCCAGCGCGAACCGCCGCACCATCGTGACCGAGCGCAGCAACTTTCCGACCGATATCTATATGGCCGAAGGCCTGAGCCGCTGGCTGGAACGCGGCTACCGGGTGCGCCTGGTCGACAGCGTCGATGAGATCCCGGCCGCACTCGATGCCGACTGCGCGGTACTGATGCTCACCCACGTCAACTACCGCACCGGCTACCAGCACGATATGGCCGCCCTCACCCGCCTGGCGCACGAAGCCGGCGCGCTGGCGGTCTGGGACCTGGCCCATTCGGCCGGCGCGGTGCCGGTCGACCTGCGGGCGGCCAACGCCGACTTCGCCGTCGGCTGCACCTATAAATACCTGAACGGCGGGCCGGGCGCCCCGGCCTTCATCTGGGTGCCGCACAAGCACCAGGCGCGGTTCGACCATCCGCTCTCGGGCTGGTGGGGCCACGCCAGCCCGTTCGCAATGGCGCCCGCCTTCGCCCCGGCGGCCGGCATCGGCCGCGCCCTGTGCGGCACGCAACCCATCGTCTCGCTGGCGCTGGTCGAGTGCGGCCTGGAGATCTTCGAGGCGACCGACATGGCCGCGGTGCGCGCCAAGTCGCTGCAACTGACCGACCTGTTCATCGACCTGGTCGAGCGCCGCTGCGCCGGCCATCCGCTGGGCCTGGTGACGCCGCGCGAACACGCGCGCCGCGGCAGCCAGGTGAGCTTCACCCACCCGCATGGCTATGCGGTGATGGCGGCCCTGATCGCGCGCGGCGTAATCGGCGACTACCGCGAACCCGAGATCATGCGCTTCGGGTTCACGCCGCTGTACACGAGCTTTGCCGACGTCTGGGATGCGGTCGAGATCCTGAAGGACATCCTGGACCGCAACGACTACGACGTCAGCGCCGCCCGCGGCCTGGTTACCTGATTGGGCACCGACATGAAGAAAGAACAGAACGAGGGCCAGCCGGCCGAATGGCACGGCGCCAGAATGGACTTCAAGGAAGCCATGAGCTATGGCGACTACCTGGGGCTGGACCAGATCCTGAACGCCCAGCATCCGCGCTCGCCCAACCACAACGAGCTGCTGTTCATCGTCCAGCACCAGACCAGCGAGCTGTGGATCAAGCTGATGCTGCACGAGCTGCAGGCGGTGCGGCGCCACATCCGCGAAGGCAACCTGCCGCCCGCCTTCAAGATGCTGGCGCGGGTGGCGCGCATCATGGACCAGCTGGTGCACGCCTGGGACGTGCTGGCCACCATGACCCCGCCCGAATACACGGCGATCCGCCCCTACCTTGGCGCCTCGTCGGGCTTCCAGTCGTTCCAGTACCGCGAACTGGAATTCATCCTCGGGAACAAGAACGCGGCGCTGCTAGCGGTGCACGAAAAGACGCCCGAGGCCCACGCGCTGCTGGCGCGCGAGCTGGCCCTGCCCTCGATCTACGACGAGGCGGTGATGCTGCTGGCGCGCAGCGGTTTCAGTATCGATCCGGCGCGGATCGACACCGACTGGACCGGGCCGACCCGCGCCGACGACTCGGTCAAGGCGGCCTGGCTGCAGGTGTATGGCGATACCGAGCGTCACTGGGCGCTGTACGAGCTGGCCGAAAAGCTGGTCGACCTGGAGACGGCGTTCCGCTTCTGGCGCTTCCGCCATGTGAGCACGGTCGAGCGCATCATCGGCTTCAAGACCGGCACCGGCGGCACCGCCGGCGTGAGCTACCTGCGCAAGATGCTGGACGTGGTGCTGTTCCCGGAGCTGTTCGCGCTGCGCACCGAGCTGTAAGGGACCTAAAAAATGCGGGGTCAGGTCTGACATTTGGACACAACCTCAGCCATAGAATGCCACTATGGTCGAGGCCGTGTCCGTTTGTCAGACCTGACCCCGCTTGTGTGCGCTATGGTCGAGGCCGTGTCCGTTTGTCAGACCTGACCCCGCTTGTGTGTGAGCACGGTCGAGCGCATCATCGGCTTCAAGACCGGCATCGGCGGCACCGCCGGCGTGAGCTATCTGCGCAAGATACTGGACGTGGTGCTGTTCCCGGAGCTGTTCGCGCTGCGCACCGAACTCTCAGCGCGGCGGCCGATGGCGGATCGGCTGGCGTCGCCATCGGCGCGTTTTGCATTAATATAAACGCCATGCGCGCCGCCCCCTCCCCACTCGACCAGCCGTTCTCGGTCTACCTCGACCTGGTCCGCTTCCTGGCGGCGCTGGCGGTCGTGGCGATGCACGTGCGCCAGTTCGGGCTGGTGGAAGCGCCCGGCGCCGACCTCCTGACCATGTTCGGGCGCGAGGCCGTGATGGCTTTCTTCGTGCTGTCGGGCTTCGTGATCGCCTATACCACCGCGCAGCGCCGCCCGAGCGCGCGCGACTACGCACTGGCGCGCGCCGCCCGCATCTATTCGGTGGCGCTGCCGGTGCTGCTGCTGGCCTTCGCCTGCGCCAGCCTGGTGCGCGGCCACCTGATGACCGGCATGGACATGCACTACCAGCTGGCCAAGCCCTGGTTCTACATCCCCTTCCACCTGCTATTCCTGGGCGACGTGTGGTCGCTGGCCGAAGTGCCGCCCTGGCTCGGTCCCTGGTGGTCGCTCAACTACGAGGTCTGGTACTACGTGCTGTTCGGCGTCGCCTGCTACGTGCGCGGGCCGTGGCGGCTGCCGGCGCTGGGCCTGGTGCTGGCCGTCATGGGCATCAAGCTGTGGCTGCTGCTGCCGGTCTGGCTGGCCGGGGTCGCGCTCTACCACTGGCAGGCGCGCCACACCATCCCGTGCGCCCTGGCGCGCCTCGGCTGGATCGCCAGCCTGGCCCTGCTGGTGCTCTACGAAGCCAGCGGGGTCGAGGAAAGCCTGCGCGCCGCCGGCCGCGCATCCTGGCTCGGGCAAGCCTTCGTGCTGGGGAACGCAGACCGCTTCCTGTCCGACTATGTGTTCGGCCTGATCGTCTGCCTGAATTTCGCCTGCGCGCGCTTCGCCCGCTTCGAGGCCCTGCTGCGCTGCGCGGCGCCGATCCGGCTGCTGGCCTCGTATACGCTGACGCTCTACCTGTCGCACGCGCTGGTGCTGATCGCCTGGCCGGCGCTGTATCCGCACGACCCCGGCAGCATGACCGACCTGCTGGCCCTCTGCCTGGCCGTCGCCGTCGCGACCGCCGTCCTCGGCATCCTGACCGAACAGCGCAAGGACGTGTTCCGGCGCCTGCTCGCGCGCCTGGCGGCGGTGGTATGGCGCCCTGCCCGCCTGGCTCCCGCCGGCGCCGCCCCCGCTGCCCCAATCAAGGAGAAGCAAGATGAAGTGTGATGTCCTGATCCTGCCCGGCCTCTGGAATTCCGGCCCGCGCCACTGGCAATCGCTCTGGCATGAGCGCAACCCGCACTGGCGCCGCGCCGCGCACCGCGACTGGACCAATCCCCATTGCGACGAATGGGTGGCCGAGCTCGACGCCGCCATCGCCGACTGCCAGGGCGCGCCGATCCTGGTGGCGCACAGCCTGGGCTGCATGCTGGTCGCGCACTGGGCGCTGTCCGGCTCCCCGCTCAAGGTGGCGGGCGCCTTCCTGGTCGCGCCGAGCGACGTCGAAGCGGCGTCCTATCCGGCCGACCTCAATTGCTGGGCGCCGATCCCGCTGCAGCAGCTGCCCTTCCCCAGCCTGGTGGTGGGCAGCGCCAACGATCCCTTCGCCAGCCCTGACCGCACCGGCGCCTTCGCCGGCGCCTGGCGCAGCCGCCTGGTCGAGATCGGGGACGCGGGCCACCTCAATTCCGAGTCGGGCCACGGCGACTGGCCCGAAGGCCTGCGCCTGCTGGAGCAGTTCTGCGACGAGGTCTCGCGCACATGACGGTCCTGCACAGCGCGCGGCTGCGCTTCGAGCCGGTGTCCGACGCACACTATGAGGGGATGCGCCTGCTGAACGGCGATCCCGAGGTCATGCGATTCATTACGGGCCAGGCCGAGACGCCCGAGGAAACCCGCGCCGTCATCGCCCGGGTCAAGGGGCGCTGGGAGACGATCGGCTACTCGTGGTGGAATTTCATCGAAGAGGACACCGGTGAACTGGTCGGGGCCGGCTGCATCCAGCACCTGGCGCAAGACCCGGCCAACCCGCACGAAATCGGCTGGCGCCTGCGCCCCGACCGCTGGGGACGCGGCTACGCCATCGAGGCGGCCGAACGCATGGCGCGCTTCGCCTTCGAAGAGCTGCAGGCGCCGCTGCTGTGCGCGATCTGCGACCCCGGCAACCTGCGCTCGGCCCGCATCATGGAAAAACTCGGCATGGCATATCGCGGCGAGGAAGTCTGGCATGGCCGCACAACACTGGTGTACGAGATCGGCCGCGATGCGTGGCGGGCGCGCGGCCAGGCATGAAGACCTTCCACGGCAGCTGCCACTGCGGCGCGGTGCGCTACGAGGCCGACATCGACCTGGCCCTCGGCACCGGCGGACACCCGCCATTGATGACGTAAGCATGCACAGTACCAGCAAGACCACGCGGGCCACACTGATCGGCCTGCTCGCCATCCTGTTATGGAGTTCGATCGTCGGCCTGATTCGCAGCGTGAGCGCCAGCCTCGGGGCGACGGGCGGCGCGGCGATGATCTATACGGTAGCCTCGATCCTGCTGTTGCTGACCGTCGGCCCCAGCAAGGTGCGCGCCTTTCCGCGCGCCTACCTGGCATGGGGCAGCCTGCTGTTCGTCGCATACGAGATGTGCCTGGCGCTGTCGATCGGCTACGCCAATACCAACCGCCAGGCCATCGAGGTGGGCATGGTGAACTACCTGTGGCCGGCGTTCACGATGGTGTTCGCCATCGTCTTCAACGGCCAGAGAACGAACTGGCTGATTGTCCCCGGCCTGGCGCTGGCGATCGGCGGCGTGTGCTGGGTGCTGGGCGGCGACGGCGGACTCGATCCACAGCCAATGGCCGCCAATGTGCGCGACAACCCGCTCAGCTATGGCCTGGCTTTCATCGGCACCCTGATCTGGGCCAGCTACTGCACCGTCACCGCCAGGATCGCCAAGGGCAGCAATGGCGTCACCTTGTTCTTCATGCTCACTGCCCTGGCGCTGTGGATCAAGTACCTGGTCGTGGATGGTACGGCGCTGCGCTTCGACACCCAGGCGGTCGTCCACCTGCTGCTCGCCGCCGCCGCCATGGGCTTCGGCTACGCGGCGTGGAATGTCGGCATCTTGCATGGCAACGTCACGGTGCTGGCCGGGGCCTCCTACTTCATTCCCGTGTTTTCGGCCGCGCTGGCGGCGCTGGTGCTAGATACGCCGCTGTCGTTCTCGTTCTGGCAAGGCGCAGCGATGGTGTGTGGGGGATCGGTCCTGTGCTGGCTCGCGACGTGGCGCAAGTCCTAGCGCCGCCGCGTATTGCACCAATTCGTCAAATGCATGACAATGAGAATAATTCTCATTTCTATTTGACGCTTCCTTGCCGACTCCTGGCCTGCCCGTAGAAAGAACCGCATGACGGCGCAAGTCCTGGCCGCTGCGCTATTAGGCATGTCCGCCTTTGCCGCGGCGATCGGCGGCTTCCTGGCATTCGGCCTGGCGACCGAACATCGCTGGCCAGCGGCTGGCGAGGCCAGGCTCCAGCCGCGCCTGCGCAAGCTCGTGCAGGCGCTCGGCACGCTGGCCTTGTTCGCGTCCTTGCTGTGCTGCGCCGCGCTGCGCGAGAACGGGTATGGGTTCGTGCCGTGGATCGCCTGTGTGACGGCGGCGGTATGGATCGCGATCGGCTTGCTGTCGCAGACGAGACTGAACACGGCGCGCGTGGCGCGCCTGGCCGGCATGCTGGCGGCGGCGAGCGGCATGGCGGCGCTGGCACTGCGCTTCGCTTGGCTATGCGGTTAGCGTAAAAACGTCGTCCCCGCGTAGGCGGGGATCCAAGTACTGCTTACGTTATCGAGACGCTTGCAAACTTGGGCCCCCGCCTTCGCGGGGACGACGTTCAGGGGCTGACTGAAGAAAAGCGCTGCGGACTTACTTGCCGCCCGCCAGCAGCATTTCGTTCAGGCGCTTCACGAACGAGGCCGGGTCGGCCAGGCTGCCGCCTTCGGCCAGCATCGCCTGGTCGAACAGGATGTGCGACCAGTCGGCGAAGCGCTCGCCGCTCGCTTCCTCGTACTTCAGGCGCTGCACCAGCGGGTGGTTCGGGTTGATCTCGAGGATCGGCTTCGATTCCGGCGCGTCCTGACCGGCGGCCTTCAACATGCGCAGCAGATTGCCCGACAACTCGTTGTCGTCCGCCACCAGGCAGGCCGGCGAGTCGGTCAGGCGGAAGGTCACGCGCACGTCCTTGGCCTTCTCGCCCAGCGCACCCTTCATGCTCTCGACCAGCTCTTTATAGCCGGCTTCGGTCTCGGCGTGTTCCTGCTTCTCGGCCTCGTCTTCCAGTGCGCCCAGGTCCAGGCCGCCCTTGGCGACCGACACCAGTTCCTTGCCTTCGAACTCGCTGAAGAACGACAGCATCCACTCGTCGACGCGGTCGGTCATCAGGATCACTTCGACGCCCTTCTTGCGGAAGATCTCGAGGTGCGGACTGTTCTTCGCCGCCTGGTAGTTATCGGCGGTGACGTAATAGATCTTGTCCTGGCCTTCCTTCATGCGGCCCACGTAGTCGGCGAACGACACGGTCTGCTCGCCCGAGTCATCAAAGGTCGAGGCGAAGCGCAGCAGCTTGGCGATGCGGTCCTTGTTGGTCGCATCCTCGCCGACGCCTTCCTTGAGCACCTGGCCGAATTCCTTCCAGAAGGTCGTGTACTTGTCCTTGCCGGCCTGCTCGTCGGCGTTCGCCATTTCTTCGAGCATGCCCAGCACGCGCTTGGTCGAGCCTTCGCGGATCACGCGCACGTCGCGCGACTCCTGCAGGATCTCGCGCGAGACGTTCAGCGGCAGGTCGCTCGAATCGATCACGCCTTTAATGAAGCGCAGGTAGGTCGGCATCAGCTGCTCGGCGTCGTCCATGATGAACACGCGCTTGACGTACAGCTTGATGCCGCCACGCTTGTTGCGGTCCCACAGGTCGAACGGCGCGTGCGCCGGCACGTACAGCAGCTGGGTATATTCGCTGCGGCCTTCCACGCGGTTGTGGGTATAGGTCAGCGGTTCCTGGAAGTCGTGCGAAACGTGCTTGTAGAACTCGTTGTACTGTTCTTCGGTGATGTCCGATTTGCTGCGCGCCCACAGCGCGCTGGCCTGGTTCACGGTCTCGAGTTCGTCCTTGACGACGGTTTCCTTCTTCTCTTCGTCCCACTCTTCCTTCTGCATCACGATCGGCAGCGAGATGTGGTCGGAGTATTTGCGGATGATCGACTTGAGCTTCCACGACGACAGCAGTTCTTCTTCGCCTTCGCGCAGGTGCAGCACCACCTCGGTGCCGCGGCCGGTCTTCTCGATCTGCTCGATCGAGTACTCGCCCTCGCCGCGCGATTCCCAGCGCACGCCCTGTTCGGCGAAGGCGCCGGCGCGACGGGTATTGACGACGATCTTCTCGGCCACGATGAAGCCCGAATAGAAGCCCACGCCAAACTGGCCGATCAGGGCCGCATCCTGCTGCTGGTCGCCCGACAGCTTGCTGAAGAATTCCTTGGTGCCCGACTTGGCGATCGTGCCCAGGTGCGAGATCACCTCGTCGCGGCTCATGCCGATGCCGTTGTCCGAGATCGTGATGGTTTTCGCGTCCTTGTCGAACGAGACCTTGATCTTGAGTTCATGGTCGTTGCCGTACAGGGCGTCGTTGTTGATCGCCTCGAAGCGCAGCTTGTCGGCCGCGTCGGACGCGTTCGAGATCAGTTCGCGCAGGAAGATCTCCTTGTTCGAATACAAGGAGTGGATCATCAGCTGCAGCAGCTGTTTTACTTCTGCCTGGAAGCCAAGGGTTTCTTTTTCGGCGTTCGCCATCTTGTTCCTCGTTAAAAACTTAGGGGGGTTGGTCAGACTCGGAGGCATATAAGGATGCCATTCGCGATTTCAAGAGGTCTTTTTGACAAGAAAGACGATACTTCAAAGAAATTTGCACTTTTATTGATCCGGCATGTCGAATCCTGCCCATCCCGTTCGTCGTAGCGAGTGCAGCGCTCATCCACTACCACACAGGAGAACACCATGAACCAGACAGTGCGTCCCATCCCCGAAGGCTACCGTACCGTGACTCCGCACCTGGTCTGCGAACAGGCGAGCGAGGCGATCGCGTTCTACAAGAAAGCCTTCGGCGCCGTCGAGATCGCCCGCCTGCCCGGGCCGGATGGCAAGATCATGCATGCGGAGCTGCGCATCGGTGACTCACCCATCATGCTGGCGCAGGACTTTCCCGAATTCGGCAGCCTGGGGCCACTGGCCCTGAAAGGCACGCCCGTGGTCATCCACCTGTACGTGGAAGACGCCGACGCCGTGTGGGCCAGGGCGCTGGACGCCGGCGCCAAGCCGGTGATGCCGCTGTCCGACATGTTCTGGGGCGACCGCTACGGCCAGGTGGTCGACCCCTTCGGCCACCGCTGGTCGATCGCCACCCACCAGCAAGACCTGACGCCGGAGCAGATCATGGAAGGCATGAACAAGATGATGGCGACCGACTGCCCGGGCCAGCAGGACGGCTGATTCAGCTGGCCCACTTCTCAAGGAAGCGCCACACGCCCGGATCCTGCAGCGCCGCCAGGTTCAGCCGCATCCGGGTCGACGGCTGCTGGCTGGGCGAGAACAGGCTGCCCGGCGCCAGCAGCAAGTCCTGCTGCATGGCGCGCGCCGTCAGCGCATTGGTGTCCGTGCCGGCGTCGACCCACAGGAACATGCCGGCCGCCGGCGCCGGGTCGACCCGCATCCCGAGCGCCTCGAGCCGGCGCAGCGCCCCCGGCCGCGCCGCATCCAGGCGGCCGCGCACGCGGTCGAGGTGCTTGCGGTGGTGGCCTTCGGCCAGGATCTTATAGACCACGCGCTCGCCGATGTCGCTGGTGCTGAGCGTGGCCAGCATCTTGCGGTCGGCCAGCAGCGCGGCCCGTTCGCGCGAGGTGGCGACGAAGCCGACCCGCAGGTTGGCCGCCATCGATTTCGAGAAGCCGCCCAGGTAGATCACCCGCCGCAGGCCGTCCAGCGCGGCCAGGCGGGTGGCGCCGCCCGGATGCAGGCCGCAATAGATATCGTCCTCGACCACGAGAAAATCGTGCTGCTCGGCCAGGCGCAGTACCTGGAAGGCCTTGGCCGCCGACACCGAGGTCGAGCTGGGGTTGTGCAGCACCGAGTTGATGACGAACAGGCGCGGCCGATGCAGGGCGGCGAGTTCCTCGAGCCGCGCCAGGTCGGGACCATCCGCCAGGCGCGGCACGCCGACCACCTTCAGGCCCATCGCCGCGAACGAACCGAACATCAGGAACCAGGCCGGATCGTCGACCAGCACCACGTCGCCCGGCTGGCAGAACGCGCGCGCCACCAGGTCCAGCGCCTGGGTCACGCCCAGCGTCGTCACCAGCTGCTCGGGCCCCGCCTCGATCTCGAGCTCGGCCAGCGTCAATTGCAGCTGCTGGCGCAGCGGCAGGAAGCCGTGCGGCGAACCGTAGTTGAGCAGGCCGTCGCAGTTCTGGCGGCTGAGCGCGCGCAGCGCATTGGCCACCGCCGGGCCGTCGAGCCAGTCGGCCGGCAGCACGCCGGAACCCGGCGCCAGCCCCAGCGGGGCCTGGCGAAACATGCTGCGCACCAGCCAGGCGATGTCGAGCTCGGCCGGGACCGGCGCCGGCTGCGCCGTCGGCAAGCCGCGCGCCGGCGCCTGCCGCTCGCGCACGAAGAAGCCGGCGCCGCGCCGCGACTCCAGGTAGCCCTGCGCCACCAGCCGGTCGTAGCTGGCCACGACGGTGAACGGCGACACCCCGTGGCTGGCGGCGAAGCGCCGGATCGATGGCATGCGCGCGCCGGGGCGCAGCAGGCGCTCGTCGACGCGCGCCGCGACCGCGCTCACGATCTGGTCGGCCAGTGGCGCGCCGGATTCGCGCGCCAGTGCAAAGGAGAGTGTATCGGTCATTTCACCACCACAGTGGGCAAATTATCGCTTGAAGTGTACTGGGACTGTATTGGTCCTTGCGGCTAGGATAGACCCACTACCCCGTTGCCGCAAGCCCGATCAAGGACACCCGATGACCACCCTCGCCCGCCCCATCCAGACCGCCAGCCACGACGAAGCGCGCGGCATGCTCCTCGGCCTGGTGGGCGTGGCGATGTTCAGCCTGACCTTGCCATTCACCCGCATGGCGGTGGCCGAACTCGATCCGCTGTTCATCGCCTTCGGACGCGCACTCGGCGCGGCGCTGCTGGCCGGTCTGTGGCTCGGGTGGCGCCGCGCCCCACTGCCGCCGCGCGCCGCGCTGCTGCCGTTGGCCCTGGTGGCGCTGGGCGTGGTGATCGGCTTTCCGCTCCTGAGTTCGATCGCCCTGCGCTGGGTGCCGGCCTCGCACGGCGCGGTACTGGCAGGCCTGCTGCCGCTGATGACGGCCCTGTACAGCGCCATGCGCGGCGACGAGCGGCCTTCCGCCGCCTTCTGGCTGATGGCCGTGCTCGGCGCGGCGCTGGTGATCGCGTTTGCCTTGTCCCAGGGCGGCGGCGCGCTGCACCTGGCCGACCTGCTGATGTTCCTGGCCGTGGCGGCCGGCGCGGTCGGCTATGCCGAAGGCGGCAAGCTGGCGCGCACCCTGGGCGGCCCGGAGACGATTTCATGGGCGCTGCTGCTGGCCCTCCCACTGGTGGCGCCGCTGCTGGCCTGGCACTACATCCCGCGGCTGGACATGTTCGCCGGCGTCGGCGCCGCGGCCTGGGCGGGGCTGGCCTATATGACGGTGTTCTCGATGTTCGTCGGCTTCTTTTTCTGGTACCGCGGCATGGCCCTCGGTGGGATCGCCCGGGTCGGCCAGGTGCAGCTGCTGCAGCCTTTCCTGAGCCTGCTTGGCGCGGCCGTGCTGCTGGGCGAACCGCTGACCTTGCACAACAGCCTGTTCGCGCTGGCCGTCATCGCCGTCGTGTTCGCCGGACGGCGGCTGCAGGTGCGGCGCCGGCCTGGCTGACCGATCCATTCGATGTGCGTGGCCGCCGCTCGACGTACAATACCGGCTTCATTCACGCACCATTGGGAAAACAATATGTCCGTCTACGACAAACTCAAAGAACTGAACATCACCCTGGAAGCGCCGGCCACCCCGGCCGCGGCCTATGTCATGTACGTCCAGACCGGCAACCTGGTGTTCATCTCCGGCCATATCGCCAAGAACAAGGATGGCAGCATCAACGCCGGCATCCTGGGCCGCGACAAGACCACGGCGGAAGGCCAGGCCGCCGCACGCTCGGTCGCGATCGACCTGATCGGCACCTTGCAGGAAGCCGTTGGCGGCGACCTGAACCGCGTCAAGCGCATCGTCAAGCTGATGAGCCTGGTCGCGTCGACCCCGGACTACAACGAGCAACACCTGGTCACCAATGGCGCCTCGGAACTGATCGGCGAAGTGTTCGGCGACGCCGGCAAGCATGCTCGCTCGGCCTTTGGCGTTGCGTCGCTGCCGCGCGGCACCTGCGTCGAGATCGAAATGATCGTCGAAGTGGCATAAAACAGCCAATCGGGCGGCAACTACCGGCGTTAATTCGTCTGCAATTCCATTAATGTTGTGCCCTCGGGTGGGGCTTACCCGGCTCCATTCGCCGACAGAAGCCGCCTACCCGGCGTGTTTTATATAATGGCCCGGCACGACCGTGCACCTTCCTGTGAGACCAGTATGAAAATCGAAAACCCCAATCCCATCCAGTGGCAGTTCTCGGAACGCGCCCAGCAGCTGCAAAGCTCGTTCATCCGCGAGATCCTGAAGATCACCCAGCGTCCGGAGATCATCTCGTTCGCCGGTGGGCTGCCATCGCCAGCCACCTTCCCGGTCGAGCGCATGAAGGCCGCTTACGACAAGGTCCTGACCGACAACGGCAAAGTCGCGCTGCAATATGGCCCGACCGATGGCTACGCGCCGCTGCGCGAGTGGATTGCCGGTTCGCTGTCGACGGAAGGTTCGACGATCCTGCCGGAACAGATCCTCATGACCTCGGGTTCGCAGCAAGCGCTCGACCTGCTGGGCAAGGTGCTGATCGACGAAGGCAGCCGCGTGCTGGTCGAAACCCCGAGCTACCTGGGCGCGCTGCAGGCGTTCTCGGTCTATCGCCCCGAATTCAAGTCGGTCGACACCGACGAGCACGGCCTGGTGCCGTCGTCGCTGGAAGGCGTCGCGCAAGGCGCGCGCATGCTGTACGCGCTGCCGAACTTCCAGAACCCGACCGGCCGTTCGCTGTCGGTCGAGCGCCGCCAGGAACTGGTGGAAACCTGCGCCCGCCTGGGCGTGCCGCTGATCGAGGACGATCCCTACGGTTCGCTGAGCTACAAGGGCGCGCCGAGCCCGAAGATGGTGACCATGAACCCGGACGGCGTCATCTACATGGGTTCGTTCTCGAAGGTGCTGACCCCGGGCATCCGCCTGGGCTATGTCTGCGCCCCGCTGCCGCTGGTGCGCCGCCTCGAGCTGGCCAAGCAGGCGGCCGACCTGCACACCGCCCAGCTGACCCAGATGGTGGTGCACGAAGTCGTCAAGGACGGCTTCCTCGACCAGCACATCCCGACCATCCGCCAGCTGTACGGCGACCAGTGCCAGGTGATGCTGGATGCGATGCAGGAACACTTCCCGGCCGGCGTGAGCTGGACCAAGCCTGAAGGCGGCATGTTCATCTGGGTCACCCTGCCGCAACAGGTCGACGCCATGAAGCTGCTGGAACAGTCGCTGGCCGCGCGCGTCGCCTTCGTGCCGGGCGCGCCGTTCTACGCCAACAATCCCGCCACCAACACGCTGCGCCTGTCCTTCGTGACCGTGCCGCCCGAGCGCATCCGCGAAGGCATCGCGGTCCTCGGCAAGCTGATCGCCGGCATGCTGTAATGTCAAACGGGCCGCAAATGCGGCCCTTCTCTTTCATCGACTGTCAGTCGATACCGGTATCATTTGCCGGGCATAGCCGGGCCAATGGCGGGTCAGTTGCGATAGTGCAACAATTGCATCGGCTCGTGGATTTTAGGCAAGGTTAACTGTCCAAAATCTGCGTGTAAAAGAGTATGATTTCTCGTCACTGATGAGGTCTGCCCGCCACCGATGATGCATCCTGCCCTAGCGCTCGCCGCACCGGCGCGCCAATCCGCGATTCTGATCGTCGACGACGCCCCCGACAGCCTTGGGCTGCTGCAGGACATGATGCGCCAGCAGGGCTACCAGACCTTCGTCGCCAGTTCCGGCAAGCGCGCGCTCGACATCGCCACCCGCGTCCAGCCCGACCTGATCCTGCTCGACGTCATCCTGCCCGACCTCGACGGCCTGGAAATCTGCCGCCGCCTGAAGCGCCAGCCCGATACCGCCCACATCCCGGTCATCTTCGTCAGCGCCTGCGGCGAGACCGAGGACATCGTCGCCGGCTTCGACATCGGCGCCGCCGACTACATCGCCAAGCCGGTGCGCATGGCCGAGGTATGCGCCCGCGTGCGCGCCCAACTGCGCCTGCGCAGCAGCAGCGAAAGCCAGAAGCAGCAGGCCGAGCGCCTGCAGCTGATCGTCGACGGCATGGACGAGGGCCTGATGCTGGTCGACTGCGAGGGCCGCGTGGTGTACGCCAATCCGGCCTGCGAACGCTTCCTGTCCCAGCCCAAGGAAGTGCTGGAAGGCGAACTGCTGGCCGACCTGGTCGAGCCGCCCGCCGCCTACGACTACGCCGACTACTTCGCCCAGCCGCTCGATGCCGAGGCGACCGCGCGCTGCCGCGGCACCCGCGAAGTGCTGGTGCGCCAGTCGGACGGCACCATGCGCGCGATGGACCTGAGCCTGTCGCCGATGGCGGGCGGCGAGGCGCTGTTCGTCGCCCTGCTGCACGACATCACCCACCACAAGCAGTCCGAGACGGCGCTGCAGCGCGCTGCCCTGATCGACCCGCTGACGCGCATCGCCAACCGCCGCCACTTCGACGCCTTCCTGGACAAGGAATGGCAGCGCGCCATCCGCAGCGGCCAGCCGCTGTCGCTGATCGTGCTCGACGTCGACCATTTCAAGGGCTACAACGACAGCCTGGGCCACGCCGCCGGCGACGCCTGCCTGCAGGCCATCGCCGAAGCGCTGCAATCGCACGCGATGCGCCCGACCGACCTCGCCGCCCGCTACGGCGGCGAGGAATTCGTCGTGCTGCTGGCCGACACCGGCTCCAGCGCGGCGGCGCGACTCGGCGAGTCGATCCGCGCCCACATCGAGCGCCTGGCCATTCCGAATCCGCGCTCCGAGGGATCCGGCGTGGTAACGGTCAGCGTGGGCGTGGCGTGCATCGTGCCGACCCTGTTCGACGATATCCGTTCGTTCTTCATCTCGGCCGACCGCGCGATGTACGAGGCCAAGGCGCGCGGGCGTAATCAGGTGGTGGCGGCGCAGGCGGGGGCGGCGTGGGAGCAGGTGCGTGGCGGGATGGCGCACTGACATAAACCGATCTTCTTCGCGTCAGCCGGACGCCGACATCCCGATATCGATCACTACTCCATGCGCGACTCCCATTACCCCCGATCCGGTGAACCGATCGTCTTCTTCGATTTTGAAACTACTGGACTATGCTCTAAGAAGGACCGCATCATTGAGGTCGCCGCTGTCAAATATATTCCCGGCGCGCAATCGCATCCTCATATGACGCAGCTGATCTCCATCGATCAGCCACTCCCGCGGTTCATTACGAACTTGACTGGCATCACCGATGAGATGTTGCAGGCCGGCGGCCGGCCAATGCAAGAGGTCTTGGACGAGTTCATCGATTTCGTGGGCGATCATGATCTGGTGGCATTCAACATTAATTTTGATGCGAAATTTCTCAATGCTGCCATCGAGCGGCATGGCCGTCGGCCGCTCAGCAATATCGGACATTGCGCGCTGGCCAGCGCAAGGGCAGCATGGCCCGATCTGTCGAATCATAAACTGGTTTATCTCGCCTCTCATCTCCAACTCGACACTGGCACCGCACATCGGGCGCTGAACGACACGCTCCTGGCGCTGGAAGTGTATTTCCTGTCCCGCCATGCCGCTGTTCCAGCAAGACCAGACAAGGGCGTAAACAAAGCGATCAAGACTGGAGCTCCCGCCGTCATCCCGACCATCACGGGCCCGCGGCAGTTTCGAATAGAGGTTCTCGGGACGCGACGCCATCAAGAGGCGTTCGAACTCGTATGTGGCCCTCGAACACAAAAAGGGACGGTTCTCGACATTCAAGTGCAATTGCGTATCGAAGCGATGTCAAATGCCGTAAAAGTCTTGCTGAACGAAGAAGTGGTGGGGAATCTGGCGCCCCGCATGGCCCAGGATTTCCGACGGGCGGTCGTGGAGGGCGACTTGGCTGAGTTCAAGCATTTTGAATGTGCAGCCAAGATCCGCGGAGGAAGGATCAGCGATTCGCCTAACGAAGGTTTCTATATGATGTGGCTCGATATTCCGCAGGACGACGACTAAGATGGAGACGCCGTGCACACGTTTGGCGTCTTGCAGTTGCGGCGCGTTGAGGGCGCAAGTCAGCGGTGAACCGCTCCGCGTCTCGATCTGTCATTGCCTGAATTGCCAGCGCCGCAGCGGCAGCGTGTTCGCGGCGCAGGCCAGGTTCCGGCGCGAGCAAGTGGTGATATCCGGCGCATCGACCAGTTTCGTGCTGGTGGGAGACGAGGGTTCGCGCGCGCATTTCCACTTCTGCCCGGGGTGCGGCGCGACGGTCTATTACCAGACCGAGGGCGCTGAGGAAACCATCGCGATTCCGATCGGCGCCTTCGCCGATCCCCGCTTTCCGACGCCGACGGTGTCGGTGTACGAAGAACGCATGCACGCCTGGGTTGTTCCGCCATCCGGCGCCGAGCACATACCCTAACGAATCAGGCGCCGCGCGGATAGCCTGTGATGCGCGCAATGTCGCGATACATCGGCCGCAGCCGCCGGTACATCCGCAAATACACGTCCTTGTACAGCCGCTCGTAGACTGCCCGATTGGCGGGAATCGGCTCGAACACCTTTCCTACCCGCGTCATGCCCGCAACCGCACTGGCAAAATCCGGATACAGCCCGAGCCCGACGGCGGCATCGATCGCCGCCCCCAGCCCCGACGTCTCATACACATGCGGCCGCGCTGTCGGCAGGCCGAAGATATCGGCCGTGAGCTGCATCGCCGCATCGCTCTGCGAGCCGCCGCCCGACACCCGCAGTTCGGTAATGCGCACGCCGCCGCGCCGCTCGATCCGCTCCTTGCCTTCGCGCAGCGCATACGCCAGCCCTTCCAGGACGGCGCGGTACACGTGGGCGCGGGTATGGACATCGCCGAATCCCACGATCGCGCCCTTGGCCTCGCGCCCCGGCAACCGGATGCCCGGCGTCCAGTAGGGCTGCAGCATCAGCCCCATCGATCCCGGCGGCACGCTGCTGGCCAGCTCGTCGAACAGCCGTTCCGGCGCCACGTCTTCCAGCAGCGCGCGCGATTGCTCGTGGTGGCCGAACTGCTCCTTGAACCAGTTGACCATCCAGTAGCCGCGATACACCTGCTGCTCGATGCTGTACGCATCCGGCAGCGCGCTCGGATACGGCGGCACGAAGCGCACCGCCTCGATATAGCGTTTCGAGGTGATGTTGATGGTGGCCGTGGTGCCGTAGCTCAGGCACGCCACGTGCGGCGCGCAGCAGCCGGCGCCGATCACTTCGCAGGCCTTGTCGGCGGCGGCCGCCAGCAGCGGCAAGCCCTCTGGGATGCCGGTATCGAACGCCGCCTGCGCGGTGATGCTGCCCAGGCGCGCGCCGGGCGGCGCGAGCTCGGGCAGCATGGAAGGCTTCACGGCGAGTGCCTGCCACTGCCAGGCGCGCGGTTCGGCCCAGCGCCGGCGCCGGTAGTCGAAGGGGATATAGGCCACCTGCGAGCCGCTCGAATCGACGAAGCGGCCGCCCAGGCGCCAGTTCAGGTAGCCCGACAGCAGCAGGAACTTGTCGGTCGCATCCCAGACCTCGGGCTGGTGGGCGCGGATCCAGTTGATCTCGGCCTCGCCGACCAGGTGCCGCATCGTGCCGGCCACGCCCGCCACGCGAAAGGCCGCGCGCCACAATGGCCCAATCTGTGGGACGTCTTCGGTGCGGCGCTGGTCGAGCCAGGTGATGGCCGGCCGCAGCGGGCGGCCTTCGCGGTCCAGGTTGACCACGGTGCCGCGCTGGGCCGTGACGGCGACGCCGGCCACGCGGGCGCGCTCGGCGCCGGGCTGAGTCCATAGCTGGCGGCAGGCCTGGCACAGCGCCTGCCAGTAGGCGTCGACGTCGTGTTCGTGCCAGCCCGGCTGCGGCGAACGGTAGGCGTCCAGCGCCACCTGTGACCGGGCCACGAGTTCGCCCTGCAAGTCGAACAGCAAGGCGCGCACGCTCTGCGTGCCGTTGTCGATGGCCAGCAGCAGCGGATCGCGCGGACTGTCGGGCACGGTCAGGCGGATGGAACGCCGTACTGCTTGCGCCACTCGGCCAGGTAGCGCCGCTCCTGCGCTTCCCAGCGCGCATCGTCCCAACCAAGCTCCGGCTGGCACATGGCGCGGATGCGCGGCATCTGGTCGAGGCCGCCGTTAGGCAGCTGGATGCCGAGCCGGGTGCGGCGCAGCAGCAGGTCGTCCAGCTGGAAGACCTGCTCGGAACGTGCAGCCCAGCGCAGCTCGGCCCACAGCGTCTGCGTGCCCGGGATGCATTCCAGCTCGCCGTTGCGCGCCGCGAGCAGCAGCGGCTTGGCCTGGGCGCCATAGCGGCCGGCCAGCCGGCGCAGTACGCCGGACGGCAAGTCGTGGCGGGCCGGCACCGACACCCGTGCGAACACCGGCCCGCGCTCGGGACGCAGCTGCCAGCCGGGCAACTGCTGCGACACATGGCGCAGCACGTCGAGGGCGATCGAGCGGAAGGTGGTCAGCTTGCCGCCGGCCACCGAGACCAGGCCCGGCTCCGACCACACGAAGTGGTCGCGCTTCTCGGACGATGGCGCGCCGTGCTGGCCGCTGTCGATCACCGGCCGCACGCCGGCGAAGGTGGCGACGACGTCGACGTCGCTCAGCCCGAGCTGAGGGAACTGGGCGTGCAGCGCCGCCATCAGGTAGTCGAATTCATGACGTGTGATGCGCGCCTCGGTGTTCACCCCTTCCTCGTGGTCGACGTCGGTGGTGCCGACCAGGGTCACGCCCTCCCACGGAAAGGCGAATACGGGGCGGCTGTCGGCCGGGTGCAGCAGGCTGACCGCCTGCGCCAGCGGCAGGCGCCAGGCCGGCAGCACCAGGTGGCTGCCGCGCAGGGGCCGCAGGCGCGGCGCGCGATTGGGCTTATCGCTGCCTGCATTGCCGCCTGCCGCGCCGCCGAGCAGATCGGACCAGGTGCCGGTGGCGTTGATCACCACCCGCGCGCGCACCGCCGTCTCGGCCTTGCTGCGTTCGTCACGCAGCATGGCGCCATGCACCTTGCCGCCGTCGCGCACCAGCGACTGCACGGTCACGTAGTTGCAGGCGACCGCGCCGTGGGCGCGCGCCTCGTCGATCACGCGCAGCACCAGGCGCGCGTCGTCGGTCTTGGCGTCGGTGTAGCGGATGCCGCCGGCAAGGTTGGCTTCTGCGATATTCGGCGCCAGCATGCGGAACGATTCCGGGCGCTCCCAGTGCGGCTCGCGCCGGCCGGCCAGCATGTCGTACACGCGCAGCATGGCCAGGAAGCCCAGCCGCCGCTTGACGTCGGTGCCGTGGTCGGCGAAGGCGAAGCCCTGCGGCTCGACCAGGCCGGGCGCGGCGCGCAGCAGCGCTTCGCGCTCGCGCACGGCGTCGCGCGTCAGGCGCAGGTTGCCGGAGGCCAGGTAGCGCAGGCCGCCGTGCACCAGCTTGGACGAACGGCTCGAGGTGCCCCAGGCGAAATCCTTCTGCTCGACCAGCAGGGTCTTGAGGCCGCGCCGCGCGGCTTCGAGCAGGATGCCGGCGCCGGTGATGCCGCCGCCGATCACCAGGAGGTCCCAGTCGCGCCCTGGCGGGAAGACGTTGGCCTGAGAGGTATGATTCATGGCGTCACCAGCTTGCCCGGGTTCATGCGGCATTCGGGGTCGAAGTGGCGGAACAGCGCGCCCATCGCGCCCAGTCCCAGCTCGCCCTTCTCGGCCGCCAGCCACGGCGCGTGATCGACGCCCACGCCGTGCTGGTGGCTGATGGTGCCGCCGCAGCCGACGATCGCGCTCGAGACCCGGTCCTTCAGCTGGCGCCAGCGCGCCACGTCGGCCTGGTAGTCGCCCGCCAGCCGGTAGACGAAGGTCGAATACACGCTGGCGCCCTGCGGATACAGGTGCGACAGGTGGGTGTAGGCGTGCACGCGCTCGCCGAATGCTTCCAGCGCGGCCGCCGCGGCCTGCTCGATCGCCGTCACCGCCGGCGTCACGTGCGGCCAGTCGAGCGCCGTCTCGACCGTGTCGATCGCATAGCCCTGCTCCCAGGCCGCATTGCGCAGGTAGACGCTGCGGAAGCGGTTGCGACGCCAGCGCTCGCCCAGCGCGCGCCCGACGTGCACGCCGCGCTGGCGCCGCGCCAGGGCCACCGCCGCGCGCAGCGCCTCGCGCGCCTGGCCCCTGGCGCCGCTGGCGCCCACCAGCAGCATGCATTTCTGGGAGCCGCAGCCGCGCCACTCCAGGTAGCGCTCCAGCAGTCGCACCTGGCGGGCGTGGCCGGCCAGCGCCAGCATGGTGACCGTCTCGCCGGCGTTCGACAGGCGCAGCATCGACAATCCCAGGCGCGCCTGTGCCAGGGTTCGCACCGCCTGCAGCGCATGTTCCCAGTCGGGGAAGAACAGCGCGTGGAAGGCTTCGTGCTCGGGCAGCCGGTTGATGCGCACCGTGGCGTGGGTCAGCACGCCCATGCGGCCCTCGGAACCGAGCACCATCTCGCGCAGGTCGATGCCGCTGCTCGAGGCCGGAAAGGTCGGGATGTCGAGGGTGCCGGACGGCGTCTCGATGCGCCCGCCCGCGAACAGCTGCTCGATGCGGCCGTAGCGCAGCGACTGCTGGCCCGACGAGCGGGTGGCGATCCAGCCGCCGAGCGTGGAGTATTCGAACGACTGCGGATAGTGGCCAAGGGTATAGCCGTGGGCGCGCAGCTGGGCTTCGAGATCGGCGCCGGACACGCCGGCCCCGAAGCAGGCCAGCTGCGCCTCGCGGTCGAGCGATATCATGGCGCGCATGCGGCCCATGTCGATGGAGAGGCTCGGGCGCAGGCCGCCGTTGGAACTGTGGCCCACGTCGAGGTGGCCGGCCACGCTGGTGCCGCCGCCGTAGGGGATGACCACCGCATCGTGGCGCGCGGCGAAGGCCAGCAGCTCGCGCACCTGGGCGCCGGACTCGGGAAAGGCGACGCCGTCGGGCACATTGCCCAGGCGGCCGTGACGCAGGCGCAGCCAGTCCGGCAGGCTCTGGCCGAGGGCGTGGCGCGCGCGCGTGGCGCTGCTGGCGTCGATCAGCGGATGGGACGGCAGGCGGCCCGGCGGCAGGCCGGCGCAGGCTTGTTCGAAGGTCGCGTCCTGCTGGGCCGTGCCCCGGCCCAGCCGTGCGCCGAGGAAGGCGCGGGCCTCGCCTTCGAGCTGCACCGTAATCGACTCGTCCCCCCAACCGTTCCAACGCCGCATCAATGACTTTCCGTTATACTGCAAGTTGTTCTTTTTGCCATCTCAGTATTACTACAGGTATCACCTCAGGTAACACGTTAAAGACGCTCCCGCCAATCGTATTGCGCTTTCATGACACAGCCTTGCTCAATCACGCCACCGTCCCCCATGGACGCGCGCGTGACCGGTTCATATCTGCAGCCTCTGCTGGAAACCGCCCTCGAGCGCGGGCTTACCCTCCCTGCATTGGCCAAGGCCGCCGGCCTGGCCCCTGAGTCGCTGGATCCGCTGCCCGAGAGCCTGCCCGCACGACGCTACATCGGCCTGCTCGAAGCCGGCGCGCGCCTGGCGAACGACCCGTTCTTCGGCCTGCACGTGGGCGAGAAGGCGCGCCCGGCCACCTATAGCGCCTACGGCATGCTGCTCCTGGCCTGCAACAGCTTCGGCCATGCGCTGGAGCTGACCCAGCGCTACGAATCGCTGGCCCACGACCTGGGCCGCAGCGGCCTGGCGCTCCACGGCGCCCAGGCCCATTACGAATGGATCAGCCACTATCCCGACGCCACCCGGCACCTGGTGGAAAGCGTATTCGCCGGCATCCGCGTGTTCGGCAGCTGGCTGGCCGGGCGGCCCCTGATGCCGCTGGCGCTGCGTGTCCGGCATGCCGACCCGGGCCACGGCCATGCCGAATACCTGCGCGTGCTGGGCATCGCGCCGGACTTCGGCGCGCCATTGAACTGCGCCGCAGTCGATGCCGCCCTGCTGGCGATGCCGGTACCAAACGCCGATACCAGCCTGTACCCGCTCCTGCTGCATCACGCCGAGCGCCTGCTCGAAGAACGCACAACCCGGGTCGACCCGATCGTGGCGCGCGTGCGGGCCGCCCTGCTGCCGCGCCTGACCAGCGGCGAGGCGCGGCTGGCGCCGGTGGCGGCCGAGCTGGGGCTGTCGACGCGCACCCTGCAGCGCAAGCTGGCCGACGCCAGCTCGAGCTTCCAGCAGGTGCTCGATGCGGTGCGCTACGGCCTGGCCCAGGACTACCTGCGCCGGCGCGAGCTGGGATTAGTCGACATCGCCTTCCTGCTCGGCTTCCAGGAACAGAGCGCGTTTACGCACGCCTTTCGCGAATGGAGCGGCATGAATCCGGGGGCATGGCGCGAACAGGCCGCCTGAATCGGTCTCGATGATCGGCCCGGACGACTGGACCGCGAATGATTTAACTGCAACAATCCGGGAATGAGTATCATTTACCGATTCCGGGCATGGTTGCGCGCGACGCTTCTCGTACTATCGTGCGCTTGGGCGCCGGCCGCCCTCGCCCTCGACCCGACCATCGCGCTGGACGGCTATCGCCATGAGCGCTGGGGCGAGCTGGAAGGCGCGCCGCGCTACGTGGACGCGCTGGCGCGCAGCCAGGACGGCTGGCTGTGGGTCGGCAGCCGCTATGCCGGCCTGCTGCGCTTCGACGGCCTGCGCTTCCTGCCGTTCGAAACCCTCGACGGCAGCCGCCTGCAGAACAACAATATCAGCGCGCTGCGGCCCGGCCCTGACGGCGAACTGTGGATCGGCCACGGCAGTGGCGGACTGAGCGTGCTGCGCAAGGGGCGCTACCGGCATCTGCTCACGCCCGAGCAGAGCGGCAGCGTATTCGCGATCTCCCTTGGCGCCGATGGCGCGCCCTGGATCGCCGGCTGGCGCGGCCTGTTCCGGGGCGATGGCGAGCGCGTCGTGCGCATCGGCCCTGAGCTCGGCTATGACGGCGCGCGCGCCGAATACGTGCTGGCCGACGGCGCCGGCCGGGTCTGGGCCACCGACGGCGCGGCGCTCTATCTGCGCGAGGCCGGCGCGACGCGGTTTCATCGACTGCGCCCGGTGCGCGGCGATTCGATGCTGCTCGAGGCGCGGGACGGCAGCGTATGGCTGGTGCTCGGCAAAGAGTTCGAGCGCGTGGCGCCGCCCTCGCCGCGCCGCGTGCCTGCCCCGCCGGGCAGCGCCAACACCTACCAGTCGCTGTTCGACCGCGACGGCAACGTCTGGTCCGGCAACTGCCCGGTCGGCGTTTGCGTGCTGCGCCCGGCCGACTGGCAGCGCGGCAAGCGTTTCACGCCGGTGGGCGCCGCCGAGCGGCTCGACCAGGCGTGGCAGATGACCAGCCTGTCGGTGCTGGCGCTGATGGAAGACGGCGACGGCAGCATCTGGGTCGGCACGCCCTCGGGCCTGGAGCGGCTGCGCGACCACGCCGTGCACATGGTGCCGGAACTGCTCGACCGCGGCATCTCCCACCCAGCCCGGCACCCGGACGGCGGGATCGTCGCGGTGCGGGTCCAGCGGCTGGACGATACGGCCGGCCTGGTGCGCATCGAGAATGGCAAGGTGAGCGACCTGCCCGACCCCATCGCCACCCACGTGCTCGACAGTGCACCGGACGGCACGCTGGTGCTGGGCGGCCGGCACGGCATCGAGCGGCATGGCCGCGCGGGCGTCGAGCGCATCCCTTTGCCGCCCGCGGTCAGCGCGGCCGCCGACAGCATCCGGCCCCGGCGCCTCACGGCCGGCAATGACGAAATCTGGCTCTGGACCGGACGCATGGGCGCCTGGCATTACCGCAACGGCGCCTGGACCCGGCCGCCGCTCAAGGAAGACCATCCGCAGGAAGTGTCCTTCGACGCCGCCGGCCGCAGCTACCTGGGCCTCTACGGCAACCGCCTGCGCATCGTCAATGGCGACGCGGTGCGCGAGTACGGCGCCGCGGACGGCCTGGAGGTCGGCAAGTTCAGCCTCATCGTGCCGGGCCAGCCCCTGCTGGTGTCGGGCGAGGACGGCATGCAGGTGCTGGAAGGCGCGCGCTTCCGGCGCCTGGCCGCCGCCGTGCCGGATGGTATCGGTGCGGCCAGCGGCATCGTCACCGACACCGCCGGCGTACGCTGGATCAACGCCGAGCGCGGCATCTACCGCGTCACGCCCGAAGACTGGACGCGCTCGATGAACGACCCCGGCATCGCGCTGCGCGGCCGGCTGTTCGATGCCGCCGACGGCTACCTGGGCGGCGGCGTGTCGCGCCTGCTGTCGCGCACGGCCGCGATGGCCAGCGACGGCACGCTGTGGTTCGCCGGCGAGCGCGGCCTGGCCTGGATCGATCCGCGCCGGATCGCGCCCAATCCGGCCACCCCAAAGGTCGAGGTGCTGGGCCTGTCCAGCGGCGCGCGCCGTTATCCGGTCGGCGCCGACGTCACGCTCGACCAGGGCACCGAGACCGTCCAGATCGACTATACGGCGCCCAGCCTGCGCATGCCGCAGAAAGTGAGCTTCCACTTCCGCCTCGCGGGCAGCAAGGAGTGGGAGGACGCGGGCGCGCGCCGCAGCGCCTTCTTCCAGCGCCTGCCGCCCGGGGTGCATACCTTCGAGGTCATGGCCGTCAACGAGAGCGGTGTGGCCGGACCGGCCACGGCGCTGGTATTGCACATCCCGGCGCGCTATTACCAGACCTGGTGGTTCCTTGCCGCCTGCGTGCTGGCGCTCCTGTCCCTGATCGCCCTGGCCTATCGCCGGCGCACGCGCCGCCTGGCGCGGCGCATCGAGGACGAACTGCTGACGCGGCTGCGGGAACGCGAATCGATCGCCCGCTCGCTGCACGACACCTTCCTGCAGAGCGTGCAGGGCATGCTGCTCAGGATGCATTCCGTGGTCGCCCGGCTGCCGGCCGACAGCCGCGAGCGGGCCGAGTTCGAGCGCGTCATGGAAGACGCCGAGCGGGTGCTGGAAGAAGGCCGCGACGAAGTCCAGGGCCTGCGCCGGGGCTTCGCCGACGCCGACGCCTTCTGGGAGGGTTTGCTGCGCGACGTCGAGCTCATCGTCCCGGGCGGCGGCAAGCGGCTGGCGCTGTCGGCGCCGCCGGGCGCCGTCGAACGGCTGCCGGTGCGCCTGCGCCGCGACGTGCATGCGATCGTGCGCGAAGCGCTGGTCAACGCGCTGCGGCACACGCCGGGCCCGGTCCGGCTCGAGGCCGACCCCGGCCAGCGCGGCCTGACGCTGACCGTCAGCGACGGGGGAGCGGACGGGCGCGCCGCGGACAGGCCCGGCCACTTCGGCCTGCAAGGCATGCGCGAGCGCGCCGCCCAGATCGGCGCCCGGCTGCGCATCGACAGCGGCCCGGCCGGCACCCGGGTCACGCTGGCGATTCCGGTCGAGCCCGATCAGGCGGTACAATCGCGGCCTGCCCTTTCCACCTCAATAGAAGAAACTCCATGACCCCAGCCATGACCGGCTATCTGTGGTGCGCGCTGGCGGCGCTTGCCAGCGCGGCCGCCACCTTCCTCATCAAACTGTCGAACCAGCACGGCGTCGACTGGAATCTGGTGCGGCTCGCCTTTCTCGGCGGCGCCGGCGCCACCTATGCGCTCGGCTTCGTGTGCTATTCCGTCGCCCTGCAAAAGCTGGACATGAGCCTGGCCTACCCGGTAATGACCGGCGTGGCGATGCTGGCGGTGGCCGCGATTGGCGTGGCCGCGCTCAACGAACCGCTCAGCGTCAGCAAGATCGTCGGCATGGTGCTCATCGTGGCCGGGGCATTCGCGCTGGTGCGCTAAGAGGTCCAAAAAAGCGATTGCGCCTGTCGGCCACGGTCAGGCGTCGTGCCGCCCCAATACGCGCACGGCATCGTCGACCACCGGCACGATCGCCAGCACGCACAGGAAGGCGGCCAGCGGCACCGTGGACAGGTAGCCCAGGTGCTTGAAGCCCAGCGCCCCCACCACGCCGCCCAGGCAGAACGCGCCCAGCAGCGAGAGCATCAGCATCAGGCGCCCCAGGTTGGCCGTGACCTTCGGCTGACGCAGCGGGCCGTCGGCGTTCCAGTAGGCCAGCTTGCCCAGTTCGATGCCGATGTCGGTCACGATACCGGTCATGTGGGTGGTGCGGATCTCGGCATGCGAGACCTTGGTGATGACCGCGTTCTGCAGCCCCATCATGAAGCACAGCAGCATCACGGTCAGCGGAATGAAGAACGCGTCGATCCCGGCCAGGCGCGCGCCGAGAATGCCGAACACCAGCAGAAGTATCGCTTCAAGCAATAGGGGCAAGGCGAAGCCGCTATGCAGGCCGCGGCGCCGGATGTAGTTGACGAGGATGGCGGTGCAGGCAGCGCCGAGCAGGAAGCTGAGCAGCGCGCCGAGCGCGGCCAGCACCAGGTCGGTGTCGCCCAGCACCAGGTGGTCGGCCGCGCTGGAGACGATGCCGGTCATGTGCGACGTGTATTCGCGCACCGCGAGAAAGCCGCCGGCATTGATCGCGCCGGCGACGAAAGCCAGCGCCACACCCAGGTGCCGGTTGGCGCCGGGAGTGCGTTCATGTCCTGTCAGGCTGCGCGCGTAACTGATCGGCACGGCGGATGGCTCTCCGGATGAATTCGCTGTTCGGTGATCATTAATGTTACCGCAAATCACTTGCCGTACGCTCGAACGTTCTTCCATTCATAGAGCTATAATAAAAAATTATCGAAAAGCGCACACCGCTGTGCGCCCAAGACTGCCGTGAATCCCCATCTCGACAAGCTCCACCCCTACCCGTTCGAAAAACTGCGCCAGCTGTTTGCCGACGTCAAACCGAACCCGGCCTATTCCGCGATCAGCCTGGGCATCGGCGAACCGAAGCATCCGACGCCGGCCTTTATCGAAAAGGCGCTGACGCATTCGGTGGCCGGCCTGGCCAGCTATCCGAGCACCGTGGGCGGCGAGCCCCTGCGCGCGGCCATCGCCGGCTGGCTGGAACGCCGTTACGGCATCCCGGCGCTGGACCCGGCCACCATGGTGCTGCCGGTGAACGGTTCGCGCGAGGCGCTGTTCGCGATCGCCCAGTGCATGATCGACGCCTCGAAGCCGGATGCGCTGGCGATGTGCCCGAACCCGTTCTACCAGATCTACGAAGGCGCGGCCTACCTGGCCGGCGCCACGCCCTACTTCGTCAACTCCGAACCCGCGCGCAACTTCGCGCCGGATTACGGCAGCGTGCCCGACGATGTGTGGCCGCGCGTGCAGCTGCTCTATGTCTGCTCGCCCGGCAACCCGACCGGGGCGACCCTGGGCCTGGACGACTGGCGCCAACTGTTCGAGCTGGCCGACCGCTGGGGCTTTTTGATCGCGGCCGATGAGTGCTATTCCGAGATCTATACCGGCGCGGCCCCGCCGCTGGGCGCGCTGGAAGCGGCGCATCAGCTGGGCAGGAGTGGCGGCGATCGACCGTACCGCAACCTGATCGTGTTCTCGAGCCTGTCGAAGCGCTCGAACGTGCCGGGCATGCGCTCCGGTTTCGTGGCCGGCGATCCGCTCGCAATGAAGAAATTCCTGCTCTACCGCACCTATTGCGGCGGCGCGATGTCGCCGCCGGTGCAGGCGGCCTCGATCGCGGCCTGGAACGACGAGCATCACGTGCACGACAACCGCGTGCTGTACAAGGAAAAATTCGCCCTCATCACCCCGCTGCTCAAGGACGTGATGGACGTCGAGCTGCCCGATGCCGGCTTCTACCTGTGGGCCGACGTGCGGCGCACCGGCCTGTCGGACACCGACTTCGCACGCCGCCTGTACGCCGACTATAATGTGACGGTCCTCCCGGGCAGCTACCTGGCGCGCGAAGCGCATGGCCACAATCCGGGGCGCGACCGTATCCGCATGGCCCTGGTGGCTAGCGTCGACGAAGGACTGGAGGCGGCCAACCGCATCGTTCAGTTCTGCCAGGGCCTCAAGTAACGGCCCCACGAATTCCTGTTTTCATTTCAATAAAGACCAGCATCATGACCCAACAACTGCAAACCATCATCGACACCGCCTGGGAACAGCGCGCAGACATCAGCCCGAACAGCGCCAGCGCCGAAGTGCGCGACGCCGTTGCCCACGTCCTGGCCGGCCTCGATGACGGCAGCCTGCGCGTGGCGCAAAAGGACACCGGCACCTGGGTCGTGAACCAGTGGATCAAGAAGGCCGTGCTGCTGTCGTTCCGCCTCGAGAACAACGTGCCGGTCGCTTCGGGCGACATCCAGTTCTACGACAAGGTGCCGACCAAGTTCGCCGACTACACCCCAGAAGATTTTGCACGCGGCGGTTTCCGCGTCGTGCCGCCGGCCGTCGCCCGCCGCGGCAGCTTCATCGGCAAGAACGTGGTCCTGATGCCGTCCTACGTCAACATCGGCGCCTACGTCGATGAAGGCACGATGGTCGACACCTGGGCCACCGTCGGCTCGTGCGCCCAGATCGGCAAGAACGTCCACCTGTCGGGCGGCGTCGGCATCGGCGGCGTGCTGGAACCGATGCAGGCGAATCCGACCATCATCGAAGACAACTGCTTCATCGGCGCGCGCTCGGAAATCGTCGAAGGCGTGATCGTCGAAGAGAACTCGGTGATCTCGATGGGCGTGTACATCGGCCAGTCGACCAAGATCTACAACCGCGAAACCGGCGAAGTCACCTACGGCCGCGTGCCATCGGGTTCGGTGGTGGTGTCGGGCAGCCTGCCGTCGGCCGACGGCAAGTACAGCCTGTACTGCGCGGTGATCGTCAAGCGCGTGGATGCGCAGACGCGTTCGAAGACCGGCATCAACGAGCTGCTGCGCGGCGTGTAAATTCTGCGCGAGTGCGCATGCGTTGGTTGAACGCGTCGGCGGCGAAGCCGCCAACCCTACGTAGGGTTGGCGGCTCTGCCGCCGACGCGTCCAACCGGCCCTGAAATACCCGAAAACACCGGAGACGATGCGATGGCCATGGACCGCCTGTTCCAGCTGATGAAAGAGAAGAACGCTTCCGACATGTTCTTCGCCGTGAACTCCCCGGTGCACATCAAGATCAACGGCGCCCTCATCCCCATCAACCAGCATCGCCTCGAGCCCGAGAACATCCTGTCGCTGCTGTCCGAAGTGGCCACGCCGGAACAGCTGCTCGAACTCGAACGCGACAACGAACTGAATATGGGCGTGTCGGTCCCCAACCTGGGGCGCTTCCGCCTGTCGGCCTTCCGCCAGCGCGGCTCGATCTCGGCCGTGTTCCGCTTCGTTCCGGCCGACATCCCGCCGCTGGGCGGACTGGGACTGCCGCCCGTGCTGTCCGAGCTGATCATGGAAAAGCGCGGCCTGCTGCTGGTGGTCGGCGCCACCGGGTCCGGCAAGTCGACCACCATCGCCGCCATGCTCGACCACCGCAACGAGCAGCGCACCGGCCACATCCTCACGCTCGAAGACCCGATCGAATACCTCTTCAAGAACAAGAAATCGATCGTCAACCAGCGCGAGATCGGCAGCGACGCCAGCAGCTTCGGCATCGCGCTGAAGAACTCGATGCGCCAGGCGCCCGACTGCATCCTGATCGGCGAGATCCGCGACCGTGAGACGATGGCCGCGGCGCTGGCCTACGCCCAGTCTGGCCACCTGGTGCTGGCCACCCTGCACGCCAACAACAGCTACAACGCGCTGAACCGCATCATCAGTTTCTACCCGATGGAAAACCGCAGCGCCCTGCTGCAGGACCTGGCCTCGAGCGTCAAGGCCATCGTCTCCCAGCGGCTAGTGAAGTCCGCGGCCGGCGGTGCGCGCCAGGCGGCGGTCGAAGTGATGCTCAATACCCGCTACATCGCCGACCTGGTCGAGAAAGGCGAGATCGGCCAGATCAAGGAAGCGATGGACAAGAGCCTGTCGCCCGGCTCGCAATCGTTCGAAGGCGCGCTGTTCAAGCTGGTCAAGGATGGCCTGATAACGCAGGATGAGGCGCTGGCCAATGCCGATTCGGCCACCAACCTGCTCTGGCTGCTCAACAATGGGCCGGACAGCCAGGTGCAGCAGGAAGAGCAAAAGAAGCCGAGCGAACCGCAGGGCGCCTCGTTCACCGAGTTCACGCTCAATTCCTGACCCGGCGCCAGGCGGCGCACCCGTGCGCCTCATCTGTGTACAATCGGCCCTGAATGACCTTGTGCGCTCGCGCGCGCATACTATCCTCACGCTTTTCGAACGACTACGCCGCCCTGGCGGCCATGATTGCCCATGACTACGACTCTCTACGGAATTCCCAACTGCGACACCGTCAAGAAGGCCCGCACCTGGCTGGCCGACAACGGCCATGACTTCACCTTCCATGACTTCAAGAAACAAGGACTGAGCCGCGAACTGGTGCAGGGCTGGCTGAAGGACATCGACTGGGAAACGCTGGTCAACCGCAAGGGGATGACCTGGCGCAACCTGTCCGACGAGCGCAAGGCGCAAGTCAATGATGCCGACAGCGCGACCGACCTGATGCTGGAAAATCCGTCCGTCATCAAGCGCCCGGTGCTTGCGGGCGTCGGCCCGGTCTCGGTCGGTTTCTCGAGCGACGCCTACACCAGCAAGTTCGAGAGCGCCAGGTGAAACCTTCCCGCACCCTGCTGCTGACCGAAGAGCTGATCGCGCTCGATTCGATCACGCCGCACGACAAGGGCTGCCAGCAGCGCCTGATCGAGCTGTTGACGCCGCTGGGCTTTCTCTGCGAGACCATCGAGTCGAACGGCGTGACCAATCTGTGGGCGCGTAAGGGTAGCGAAGCGCCCCTGTTCGTGTTCGCAGGTCATACCGACGTGGTCCCGGCCGGCCCGCTGCACCACTGGGAGTCGGCACCCTTCGTGCCGACCCAGCGCGACGGCAAGCTGTATGGACGCGGCGCCTCGGATATGAAAACCTCGATCGCGGCCATGGTGATCGCCTGCGAGGAATTCATCGCCGACCACCCCGACCACCGGGGCTCGATCGCCTTCCTGATCACCAGCGACGAGGAAGGACCGGCCGTCGACGGCACCGCGATCGTGGTCGACCTGCTGGAAGAACGCGGGGTGGTGCTGGACTACTGCCTGGTCGGCGAGCCGACCTCGAACCACGTGCTGGGCGACACGATCAAGAACGGCCGCCGCGGTTCGCTGTCGGGCCATCTGGTCATCAAGGGCATTCAGGGCCACATCGCCTATCCGCAACTGGCGCGCAACCCGATCCACCAGGCCGCGCCGGCACTGGCCGAGCTGACGGCCGAGGTCTGGGACGAGGGCAATGAGTACTATGCGCCGACCAGCTGGCAGATTTCGAACATGGCGGCCGGCACCGGCGCCAACAACGTGATCCCGGGCCAGTTGACGATCGACTTCAACTTCCGCTTCTCGACCGCCAGCACGGCCGAGGGACTGGAAGCGCGGGTGCACGCCATCCTCGACCGCCACGGCCTGGATTACGACCTGGAGTGGACGCTGTCGGGCCAGCCTTTCCTGACCGAGAAGGGCACGCTGTCGGACACCATCTGCGGCGCCATCAAGGAAGAACTGGGCGTGCAGGCAGAACTGTCGACCACCGGCGGGACCTCCGATGGCCGCTTCATCGCCCGCATCTGCCCTCAGGTGATAGAATTCGGGCCACCGAACGCCAGCATCCACAAGATCGATGAACACATCGAGCTGCGCTACATCGATCCCCTGAAGAATATCTACCGCCGCACGCTGCAATGCCTGCTGGCTGCCTGATCGGGGCGCTGAACTAACACGAGAACAAGGCCATGACCAACACCACCTTCAGTACGCCGCGCGACCTGCTGCGCTACGCCATCACCCGCTTCAACGGGGCCAAGCTGTTCTTTGGCCATGGCAGCGCAGAAGCCTTCGACGAAGCCGCCTACCTGATCCTGCACACCCTGAAACTGCCGCTGGACCGCCTCGAGCCCTTCCTCGACGCCCGCCTGCTGCCCGACGAAGTGCTGCAGGTGCTGGCCGTGATCGAGCGCCGCGTCACCGAACGCGTGCCGGCCGCCTACATCACCAAGGAAGCCTGGCTGGGCGAATACCGCTTCTACGTCGACGAGCGCGTGCTGGTGCCGCGTTCCTTCATCGCCGAGCTGATCCCCCAGCAGTTCAGCCCATGGCTGACCGATCCGGAAGGCGTCGAGAACGTGCTCGAACTGTGCACCGGCAGCGGTTGCCTGGCAATCATGATGGCCGACACCTTCGAGAACGCCGTGGTCGATGCGGTCGACATCTCGAAGGACGCGCTGGCCGTGGCCGAGCACAACATCCGCGAATACAAGCTGGAAGGCCGCGTGAACCCGATCGAGTCCGACCTGTACGAAAACGTGCCGTTCAAGAAGTACGACCTGATCATCACCAATCCGCCGTACGTGAACTCGGAATCGATGCGCACCCTGCCGCCGGAATACCTGAACGAGCCGCAGATCGCGCTGGCCGGCGGCGAAGACGGCATGGACCTGGTTCGCAAGATCATCGCCGGCGCCGCCGAACGCCTGACGCCCGAAGGCATCCTGGTGGTCGAGATCGGCAACGAGCGCGAGTTTGCCGAAGCCGCTTTCGGCCACCTGGGCCTGACCTGGCTGACCACCAGCATCGGCGACGATGCGGTATTCCTGCTGACGGCCGAGCAGCTGCAAACGGCGCAGTAAAATACGCGATTCGCCGGCGCCGATTGACTGCGCCGACTTTCGAACGTCGTCCCCGCGCAGGCGGGGACCCAAGTAAGCATGCGTTGCCGCTACGTTTGATGTAATGCAGCTCACGAAAACTTGGGTCCCCGCCTCCGCGGGGACGACGTGCATGAGCCAATAACGAAGCAACACCCGTTCGAACCGTTCGACTAAGTAGACAGACTCCCATGATCCGTATCCAGAACGTCAGCCTGATGCGCGGCACCAAGCCGCTGCTCGTCGACGCCGACCTGACCCTCAACCCGGGCGACAAGATCGGCCTGATCGGCGCCAATGGCGCCGGCAAATCGAGCCTGTTCGGCATGCTGCGCAACGAGCTGCATCCGGACCAGGGGCAGATCGACTTCCCCGCCAAGTGGCGCATGGCCTATGTGGCGCAAGAGACCCCGCCGCTCGAGCGCGCCGCGCTCGACTACGCGATCGACGGCGACGTCGGCCTGCGCAAACTCCAGGCCGAGCTGGAAGAACTGGAATCGCATCCCGACGCCGATGCCCACGGCATGCGCCTGGGCGAGCTGCACGGGATGCTGGCCGACGCCGACGCCTACACCGTGCAGTCGCGCGGCGAACAGCTGCTGCTGGGCCTGGGCTTCTCGCTGGCCCAGATGAACCAGCCGGTGGCCAGCTTCTCGGGCGGCTGGCGCATGCGCCTGAACCTGGCGCAGGCGCTGATGTGCCCTTCCGACCTGCTGCTGCTCGATGAACCGACCAACCACCTGGATCTGGACGCGATCATCTGGCTCGAGGACTGGCTCAAGCGTTATCCGGGCACCCTGATCATCATCTCGCACGACCGCGACTTCCTGGACGAGATCGTGAACGTGATCGTGCACATCGACGACCGCAAGCTGAAACGCTACGGCGGCAACTATTCGAGCTTCGAGCGCCAGCGCGCCGCCCAGATGGTGCTGCAGGCCTCGGCCATCGAGAAGCAGAATCGCCAGCGCGCCCACCTCGAATCCTTCATCAACCGCTTCAAGGCGCAGGCCACCAAGGCGCGCCAGGCGCAGAGCCGGATCAAGGCGCTGTCGCGGATGGAAGAACTGGCGCCGCTGCGCGCCGCCGCCGAATTCTCGTTCGAATTCCGCGAGCCGCTGGCCGCCCCGAACCCGCTGCTCGTGCTCGACGGCGTGGACGCTGGCTATCCGCTGCTCGACGAACATGGCGACAAGGTCGGCGCCAAGACCATCGTCAACCACATCGATTTCTCGCTCACGATCGGCCAGCGCATCGGCCTCCTGGGCGTGAACGGCGCCGGCAAGTCGACCCTGATCAAGACCGTGGCGGGCGAACTCAAGCCGCTGACCGGCGAAGCGACGATCGGCAAGGGCCTGTCGATCGGCTACTTCGCCCAGCACCAGGTCGAGATGCTGCGCCACGACGAATCGCCCCTGTGGCACCTGGCAAAGATCGCGCCGACGGTGCGCGAGCAGGAGCTGCGCAACTTCCTCGGCAGCTTCAACTTCCCGGGCGAGATGGTAACCAGCCCGATCAAGCCGTTCTCGGGTGGCGAAAAGGCGCGCCTGGCGCTGGCCCTGATCGTGTGGCAGCGCCCGAACCTGCTGCTGCTCGATGAACCGACCAACCACCTGGACCTGGAAACGCGCGAGGCGCTGACCATGGCCCTGGCCCAGTTCGAAGGCACGCTGGTCGTGGTCTCGCACGATCGCCACCTGCTGCGCGCCACCACCGACCAGTTCATCATCGTGGCCGACGGCCGCCTGCAGCCTTTCGACGGCGACCTGGACGACTACAAGGACTGGCTGTTCAAGACCAAGCTGGGCAAGGGCGGCGACGCCCTGCCCGGCCAGGCGGCCAAGGCGGCCCAGCCGGCCGCCAAGGCCAGCGCGCCCGCGCCTGTCGTGACCGTGTCGCCGGCCGAGCGCAAGGAACAGAAGCGCGTCGAAGCCGAGGAGCGCCAGCGCATGGCGGCCCAGCGCAAACCCCTGGAAAACCGGGTCAAGCGCATCGACGAGCAGATGGCCAAGCTGAGCGCGAAGAAAGCGACGATCGACGCCGAGCTGCTCGACCCGGCGATCTACGAAGCGGCGAACAAGGATCGTCTCAAGACGCTGGTAGCCGACCAGGCCTTTGCGGCGCGCGACCTGGGAGCGCTCGAGATGGAGTGGCTGGAGATCCAGGAGCAGCTGGAAGCGTTGACCGTGCCTGCTGCCTGAAAACACCGTCGTTCCCGCGCAGGCGGGAACCTAAGTTCGACCGACCAGCGGCTCAAAAATCGCCTTCGACAAGCGACAAGACTACGCTAAAGCATGAACATTCTTTGATTCAGCATGGATCCCCGCCTTCGCGGGGATGACGATGCATACTTTGCGTATAAATATTCCGGACACCAGTGCGCCTGCGCGGGAACGACGGGTTTAGGCACGTAGAAGAATTTGCGTTAGCACTCCGCCACCATCACGCGGCCCGCAACGGGCCCCGGGGTGACAAGGACATCAAGCGGTCGATATCGATCAACACCACCTTGCGCCCATCGATGCGGGCGATGCCGATCAGGTAGCCCGCGCTCGGCGCGCCCGGCAGGGGTTGCACCGCTTCAGGGCGCACGTGCACGATGCCGGTCACGCTCTCGACCACCATGCCGATGATCCCGCTCGACAGGCGCAGGATGATCACGTCGGTATCCGGCGCCGACCGGCCCGGCCCCGTGGCTGCGGCCATCGCCTGCGCGCCGCCCGCGCGCATGTCGACCACCGGCATGATTACCCCATGCGACAGCGCCACGCCGCCGATGATTTCGCCGTCGGTGGCGAAGCGCTCGAGGGATCCCAGCAGCTTGAGTTCCTGCACGCGCGCGCAATCGAGGCCGTATTCCTGTCCGTCGAGCATGAAGCTGAGGAATTCCCGTGAGGCGCTACTGCGCGGCGCGGGGTAACGCGAGACACAAGCGCGCGGGACTGAAGCGTGGAGCATGCTGGGCAAGGTGACCATGGCGGATCCTTTATGGGTGCGATCACCATCGTATGCCGCGCCCCCGTCCCCGATGTTGACTGTAGTCAACTCCAGCCTTGGAGCTGCCCTGCCCGGCGGGTCACATTCAGGAAGCGGCCTGCGCCTGTGCCGCGGCCATGGACGAGTCCCACGACCAGGCGCCCTCGCAGCCCGCGTGCAGCACTTCCCTGCCCTTGGTGTCGCGCAGGCGCAGCTTGACATCGCGCGCCGTGATGTCCCAGACGCAGCCGAAGTCGGGTTCGTAAGGCAGCGCCAGCACCTGCACCTCGCCCGCCAGCATGCCGATCGCCACCCCGGCCGACCCGACCCGCTCGAAGCGCTGGGCCTCGAACCGTTTCATGAGCGCCATGCCGCCCTGGCGCTCGCCGTCGAGCGTCTTGGCTTCTTGCGACAGCCGCCCCAGTTCCTTGAGCGCCGGCGCCACGCTGGCCGTCAGGCGCCGGAACTGCGGTTCCTGTTCCGGCGTGAGCACCAGCTCGCCCTTGCGCAAGCGTGGCGCGATCAACAGGTATTTGCGCATCTCGGGCTGGGCGGTCAGGGCTTCCATCGCGCTGCGGCGCTGCGCCGCCAGCTGGGCGAACTGGTCCATCCGCTCGCGCACCTGCGCCATCGCCGCATCGACGCGCGCGCAGTCCGGGCGTAGCAGCCAGACCAGCATCTCGCCCTGCTTCCACGGCGCGGCGCGGCCGATCGCCACGCGCCGCCCGGCGATGGCGCTGCCCTCGGCATGCGCCACCTCGACCTCGTCGCCGATGATCTCGCAGTTGATCGCGGTCTCGATCCGGATGCGGGCGCCCGAGATCACGCAGTTCTCGGCGCGCTCGAGCCGAACCTCGCCCTTGGGCGCCTGGATCGTCGCCTGGGACGCGACGCCCAGCACCCGCACGCCGCCATCGAGGTTGCGCGCGCTGCCGCCGACCAGGTTGCGGCGCAGGAGGATGGCGCCGCCGCGCGAGATCAGGTGGCCGTAGACGTCGCCGTGCACGGTGATGCTCTCGGCCTCGATGATGCGCTGCTCCTGCACTTCGCCGAATTCCTCGTAGTCGCCGGCCAGGTGCAGGTTGCCGGTGGTCTTGGCGCTGACGCCGTCGCGGCTGACGATCTTGTCGGTGATGGCGATGCGGATGCTCTTGGGATCGACGCTCAAAAAGCCGTCCTGGCGGGAGACCAGGAACTCGCCTTCCGGCGCCAGCTCGACCGCCGTGCCGTCGGCCGCATAGGTGGCCAGGTCGAGGTCCTTGCCCACCTCGGGCGCGATCGGGATGCCGTTCAGGTCGAAGCCGGGGCTGCCGCTGGTACGCGGCACCTTGCGCAGCAGGCGCGTGCCGGCCGCCACTTGCGGGAAGCGGTTCTGGAAGCTCATCAGGTCGAGCTTGCCGTTGGCGAGCTGGCGCGGCGCGTCGCTGCGGTGCAGCTCGTTGGCGACTTCCTCGACGCCGGCATCCACGCCGGGCAGCGGCTCGAGGCGGCGCGCCACCACGTAGCGGCCGGCCGCGCCGCTCGCGATGTGACTGCGGATGGCCTCGACCTCGGCGCCGAAGCGGATGCCCTTGACCCACATATCGGCGACGAACTCGTCGGCGTCGAGCCGGGTCTGGCGATCATTGCCTTCCTCGTCGCGCTCGAACACGGGCTCAAAATAGTATTCGGCCTGGCCGTCGGCGATCTTGACCGAGCGGTACAGGGCCTGGCGCTGCGGCGTGAATGGCACGATGTCGGCCGCGATGCGCACCACGACCCGCCCGGCCGCATCGCGCGGCAGGTCGGGCCCGTGGCCGTACACGGCCTTGATCAGGACCGGGTAATCGAGGCCGGCCAGGTAATGGTTGGAACGCAGGATGCCGTCGACCGCCGCCGCCAGCGTGGTGCCGAGCACTTCGGGATCGGCATACACGCCATCGTCACGCCTGGCGATACAGTGTTCGGGTCCGGTGGATTCGAAGCGGACGGCGGTGGACGCGACAGACACGGCGTCGGGTGGTACGGCAAGGTCGGACACGTTCACGCTCCACTTGGCGAAGAGTGTTGGCGACAGATACCCGCCAACAGTAAGGTGGACGTAAACATAGCATGTTGCGCAATCTAAATAAACATATGGCAACTAGATTTCTAAAAAGAAAATTTGTTACAGGCCCGACACGGTTGCGGCAGACGACATTTGCGGCGAAATCCAGCAAAAACGCGCCAGGTACACCAGCGCGGCGACTTGGGAAATGTCAAATTCCAGAAACGACAACGGCGCCATCGGCGCCGTCGTTTTACATTGCCGACCGCATTTTTAGCGGCGGCGGGTGTTCGGATAGAGCTCCGAACCTTCCTTGATCTGGCGGCGCAGATCGCGCCGCTCGTCCGGCGACAGCCGGCCGCGACGACGCTCTTCGCGCGCCGCGTCGGACTGCGCCTCCATGGCGCGACGGTCCTGGTCACGCATCTCGTAGACGCGCGGATCCTGCTGGGCCTGCAACTGGTAACGGTCGCGCATCGCCGCTTCGTCGCGGCGCGGATCGCGCTCCTGGTTTTGCGCCAATGCGCTGGCTCCAGTGCCGGCCAGCACGCAGGCGATCACACCAAGGCGCGCAAGCCGGGCGAGCCGGCCGCCATTGGCGCCGAATCCTGCTGGTTTGTCGTTGTGCGCGTGGTTCATGGAGTTCCTCTTCCGCGATGCCTGATAAACGGATAAGCTGTGTTGATCACTTGTCGCCAGTGTAGGTGCATACCGAAAGTGGAGTAAGACTTATTGGGTAAAGTTTGTAACACATTGTAATGGCTGAGCTGAGTCGTGCTTCCGCTCCAGCCATAAGAAGTTACCATAGCGACATTCATCTGACAATTCTGGACAGCTCTATGACTTCAACGACTTCGAACAATAATGCGGGTACGGGCGCGTCAGCGGGCCACTCCGCCAAGATCATGGTCGTGGACGACGACGTACGCCTGCGCGACCTGCTGCGGCGTTACCTGACCGAACAGGGATTCCAGGTCGTGACCGCCGAAAGCGCGCCGGCGATGAACAAATTGTGGCTGCGCGAGCGTTACGACCTGCTGGTGCTCGACCTGATGCTGCCCGGCGAAGACGGCCTGTCGATCTGCCGCCGCTTGCGCGGCGCCGGCGACCAGACCCCGATCATCATGCTGACCGCCAAGGGCGAGGACGTCGACCGCATCGTCGGCCTCGAGATGGGCGCCGACGACTACCTGCCCAAGCCGTTCAACCCGCGCGAACTGGTGGCCCGCATCGGCGCCGTCCTGCGCCGCAAGGGCCCGGACGAGATCCCGGGCGCGCCGTCCGAAACCCCGCAGACCTTCGAGTTCGGCGACTTCGTGCTCGACCTGGGCACGCGCACGCTCAAGAAGAATGGCGAGACGGTGCCGCTGACCACCGGCGAATTCTCGGTACTCAAGGTGTTCGCGCGCCATGCGCGCCAGCCGCTGTCGCGCGAGAAGCTGATGGAACTGGCGCGCGGCCGCGAATACGAAGTGTTCGACCGCTCGCTCGACGTCCAGATCTCGCGCCTGCGCAAGCTGATCGAGCCGGATCCATCGAGCCCGCTGTACATCCAGACCGTGTGGGGCCTGGGCTACGTGTTCATCCCTGAAGGCCAGCCGCGCTAGTGTTCACCCCAATCGCCCAAGCGCGGCGCGCCCTGCGCTTCGCCTGGTTCAAGAGCGGCCTGTTCTGGCGCACCTTCTTCCTGATGTCGGTGCTCACCGCGGCTTCGATGCTGGCCTGGATCGGCATGATCAGCGTATTCCAGCGCGACAAGCAGGTGCAGCAGACGGCGGAGCTGGTGGTGTCGGTGGTGACGATTACCAAGGCGGCCCTGACCCACTCCGCGCCCGACCTGCGGCGCGAGCTGCTGCTCGAACTGGTGTCGAACGAAGGCATCCGCATCTTCACGCTGGAAGACACGGACGTGATCGACCCGCCGCCGCACAATCCCCTGATGCCTGAGATCGCGGCCATCGTGCGCGAACGCCTGGGCGCCGACACGCGCTTCTCGAGCGGCGTGAACGGCGTGCCGGGCTTCTACATCAGCTTCAATATCGAGGACGACAAATACTGGCTGATGCTCGAGCGCGAGCGCCTGACCGGCCTGACGCGCGAACAGTGGCTCGGCTGGGCCGTGGTGGTGGGCCTGCTGTCGGTGGTCGGCGCGGCGCTGATCTCGAGCCTGGTGAACCGCCCGCTGGCGCGCCTGACGGCCGCCGCGCGCGCCATCGCCAAGGGCGAGCGCCCGGTGCGCCTGCCCGAGAAGGGTTCGCAAGAGATCATCGAGGCCAATCGCAGTTTCAACCAGATGGTGGAAGACCTGGCGCAGGTTGAAAAGGACCGCGCCGTGATCCTGGCCGGCATCTCGCACGACCTGCGCACGCCGCTGGCGCGCATGGGGCTTGAGGTCGAGATGGCGAACCTGTCGACGGACGCGCGCGAAGGCATGCAGTCGGACATCGCGCAGATGGACGCCATCATCGGCCAGTTCCTGGACTACGCCAAGCCGACCGAGGCGGCGACCTTCGTGCCGGTGAACCTGTCCGAAATGCTGTCCGACGTCGGCCGCGAGGCGGCCCGCATCCCCGATTTGCACGTCAAGACCGACCTGATGCCGGGCGTGCACGTGATGGGCAACGCGACCGACCTGCGGCGCGTGATCAACAACATCATCGAGAACGCGCGCCGCTACGGCAATACGCCGGGCACCTCATGCACCGACATCGACATCGTGCTGCGCGTGAAGGCCACCGGCCACGGCCGGCGCGCCGTGATCGAGATCGGCGATCATGGCGTCGGCGTGCCGGCGGACCAGATCGCGCAGCTGATGAAGCCCTTTACGCGGCTCGACAGCGCGCGCGGTCAGGCGAATGGCGCCGGGCTAGGTCTCGCGATCGTGGAGCGGGTGCTGACCCGGCATAACGCGGGGCTGGAAGTGCGTAACCGAGAAGGCGGCGGGTTCATGCTGCAGGTGGCGTTGCCGTTGGCGGCTTGATCGGCCGGCTGCCTCGACACGCAGTTCCCCCGCAGCCTCGACACGTCTTTCACCCGCGCCCTCGATACGTCGTTCCTGCCACTGGCAGGAACGACTTCCCGCGGAGGCGGGAACCCAAGTTCGCATGCGCACCAGATTCAATTTCAAGAAGTGTCTGCGCCAGCTACTTAGGTTCCCGCCTTCGCGGGAACGACGACGTGCATGCGCTGACAACGATGGTCAATCGCCGATCAGGCTCGCAAACCGCCCCAGATCGATATTCCCGCCACTGATCAGCACCCCGACCTTCTTCCCTTTCAGCTGATCCTTCATCCTGCGCGCCGCCGCAAACCCCAGGCAACCAGTCGGCTCCACCACGATCTTCATGCGTTCGGCAAAAAAGCGCATGCACGCCACCAGCTCCTCGTCGCTGACGGTCAGAATGTCATTCACATCGCGCCGGATGATCGGGAAAGTCAGCTGGCCCAGGTGCTGGGTCTGGGCACCGTCGGCGATGGTGCGCGGCGTGTCGATGTGGACGATCTCGCCGGTGCGGAACGATTGCTGGCCGTCGTTGCCGGCCTCCGGCTCGACGCCGTACAGCATGCAGCCCGGCGACAGCGCCCGCGTGGCCAGCGCGGAGCCGGACAGCAGGCCGCCGCCGCCCAGGCACACGAAGAAGGCGTCCAGCGGACCGACTTCCTCGAACAACTCCTTGGCCGCCGTGCCCTGCCCCGCGATCACGTCCGCGTGGTCGTAGGGTGGAATCAGGGTCAGGCCATGCTTGTCGGCCAGCTCGCGGCCGATCTGCTCGCGGTCTTCGGTATAGCGGTCATAGGTCACCACGGTGGCGCCATAGCCGCGCGTGGCGGCGACTTTCGCGGCCGGCGCATCCTGCGGCATCACGATCGTCGCCGGCATGCCCAGGATCTTCGCCGACAGCGCGATCGCCTGCGCATGGTTGCCGGACGAGAAAGCGACGACGCCGGCGCGGCGCTGCTCGGGACTGAACTTTGCCAGCGCGTTATAACCGCCGCGGAACTTGAAGGCGCCCATGCGCTGCATGTTCTCGCACTTGAAGAACACCTCGGCGCCGAATTCCTCGTTGACGGTGCGCGAGGTCAGCACCGGCGTGCGATGCGCGGCGCCCAGGATGCGCTCGGCGGCCTGGGCGACGTCTTCGTAGGTGGGGAGCGATGCTGCGGTCATGGCGCAATCCTTTCAGTTCACTGCGGTCGGTTTAACGATTCATCCAATATTGGACATATTATCCAATTCTGGATGAAGCGTCAAACCACAGTGATTTCGGTCCCTTCCTTGCTAAGGCCACCAGCGGACGATGTTCAGCACGCCCGTCAGCCACGTTTTCCCGGCCTTCCCGATCCGGGGTCCATTGCCCGGCGGCGCGGCCGGCGGGATGTCGCGCAACGCCTGGTCGACCAGCCGGTTGCGCTCGCGCGCCTGACGCACGAAGTACACCGACGCCCACAGGAACAGCAGCAAGGCCGCCAGCGCCGCCCAGCCGCCGAAGAACAGCAGCGCGCCGAAGACGAAGAACGGGCCGAACCAGTACACGGCCCAGGCCTGCTCGCGCGCGACGTCCCAGGCCGATTCGGCAAGCACGACGTCCGGCGTGGACAGGTCGCGCCAGCCCACGATCTTCTGCCAGTTGCCCTGCTCGACCAGTGCAACCGCATAGCGCGAACCGTCGCGCGGCACGGTACCGTCGGAGAAGGTGACGCTGTAATGCTTCTTGCCGCCGCTTTCGAAGCTGAAGGTGGCTCCCTGCACGTCGAACACGCGGTCGAACATCACCTGCACGATGTGGGCGAAATCTTCGAGTCGTTCAGTCATGGCATTACCTCCGAGCCGGTGAAAGCATCGACATCCCGCAAGACCCTGGCGGCCCGGCGGTTGCGCACCACAGTCCGTCCGGCGTGGGCGATGGTCCCCAATAGCACGAGCGCCGCGAGCGAGAGAAAGGCTTTCGAGACGCCGGGATTATCCAGGACGGCGAGCACGCCCGGCACGAGCGGGGCCACGAAAGGCAGTGGCTGTGTGACGGCTGCGAGGTTGGTTCGCCGCAGCGCGACCGTCGATGTGGTCAGGTCACGCCAGCCGACCACCGTTTCCCAATTGCCGCGCTCGACAAAAGCGACGGCATACGTCGCGCCTTCACGCGGAATGCCCAGGCCGAGAGCGCTGACGCCATAGACGGGCCATCCGCCCTCCTCGAAACTGAATTCCTTGAGGCGCTCCCGGACGTCGAACACCCGGTCGAAACGAACCTGCTCTACATGCATCTGCATTTCCTGGCGACTGGCGATGCCGAGAACCGTAACGCAGGCGAGCCTCGCCTGTCCAGTTCCCGGACCAAGTCATGCACCTTGCATCAATCGGGAATCCGATTGACCAGTTCCTCGCCCCGCTCGAAGGCCCCGATGCTGTCGATGGTCGTACGCATGATCTGCCCGATCGCCTCCACGGTGAAAAAGGCCTGGTGGCCGGTCACGATCACGTTCGGGAACGACACCAGGCGCTGGATCACGTCGTCCGTGATGATGCTCGACGACAGGTCCTGGAAGAACAGGCTCGCTTCCTGCTCGTAGACGTCGATCGCCAGGCCGCCCAGCTGGCCGCTCTTGAGCGCCTGCACTGCCGCCTCGGTGTCGACCAGGCCGCCGCGGCTGGTATTGACCAGCACGCAGCCGCGCTTGACCCGCGCCAGCGCCGCCGCATTCACGATGTGATGGGTCTCTTCCAGCAGCGGGCAGTGCAAGGACACCACGTCGCTGCAGGCCAGCAGCTCGTCGACGCCGATATAGCGTCCGCCCAGGGCCTCGAAGGCCGGCGTCGGGTAACGGTCGTAGCCGACCAGGGTGCAACCGAAACCGGCCATGATGCGGGCGAAGATGGTGCCGATCTTGCCGGTGCCGATCACGCCGACCGTCTTGCCGTGCAAATCGAAGCCCATCAGGCCGTCGAGATCGAAATTGCCTTCGCGCGTGCGCACGCTGGCGCGCGCGATCTTGCGGTTCACCGCCAGCAGCAGTCCGACCGCGAACTCGGCCACCGAGTTCGGTGAATAATCCGTCACCCGCACCACCGCGATGCCGAGCCGGCGTGCGGCGACCGCATCGACGTGGTTGTAGCCGGTCGAGCGGGTCGCCACCAGGCGCACGCCCTGCCCCGCCAGGATGCCCAGCACCTCGGCGTCGACGGTATCGTTGACGAAGACGCAGACCGCCTCGCAGCCCTCGGCCAGGATCGCGGTCTCGCGGCTCAGCCGGTCTTCGAGGAAGCGCAACTCATGGCCGGCGTCAAAGTTGGCCTGGGCCAGCATGGTCTTGTCGTAGCGGCGGGCGCTGTACACGGCTGTCTTCAAGACTGACTCCCTGATAAACGGTCCTGCTGAATTCTATTTGATGTCGTTGTACGCCGTCGCCCGCGAAATGCCGAGGTGCGAGGCCGCCACTTCCATCGCGCGCCGCACTTCGAGAAAACCGCCCTCCTTCAGTTCGCGCATCAGCGCGCGCCGTTCGTGCGCCTTGAGCAGCTGGGGCGAGGACGCCAGCCGCGCCGCGTAGGCGTCGATGCGGCGCCGGATGGCGTCGGCGTTGGACGGATCGAGCGACTCGCCCACCGGCGCCGCGCCCAGCGCATTGAACTGCTCCAGGATGCCCTGCATCGAACGGAACAGCGTCAGGTCGACGTTCAGGCACAGGGCCGCGACGTAGTTGCCGTCGGCGTCCTTGATGCCGATCGAGGTGCTCTTGGCCGGGCGGCCGTCCGGGAACTGGTTCGGATAGTTGGCGACCACCTGCGGATAGGCGCTGTCGGCGATGCGCGCCAGCCCCAGCTCGGTGGCCGGATCGCCGGCCGCGCGACTGGAGAGGTTGTTGTGGATGGCCAGCACCGCGTGGCCGGGGTCGCGCAGGTCATGCACCACGACCTCGCAAAACGGCGCGAAGGTCTGGGCCAGGCCCTCGGCGATATGCCGGACCTGCTCGATGAGCGCGGATTCTTCCTTGCTTGGCAATATCTTGGTCATATTGGACATTTTATCCAAGACTGGCGGTTCTGTAAAAAACGACGGCGCGCAGGCCTACACGCCCACGTGAAGTGGCGAACAGAAGCGTATTGATGCAAGGAAGACAATGAAATTCCCGAACATGGATCCGTCCAGGAGCCAACCATGAAGCGTCAACTGAGCATCTGCCTGCTGGCCGCCGCCGCGATCGCCGCGCCGAGCGCCTATTCCGACACCGTCATCGTCAAGTGCATTGACGGCGCCGGCCGCGTCACTTTCACCGACCGCCCCTGCGAAGCCGGCGCCGCTACCGTGCGCATGGCCAGCATGCCGTCCAGCGAAGGAGTGACGAGGATCGCACCTTATCCGCTCGCGGCCCGGGAAGACGTGCTGCCGCCGGCGCGCGCACTGCAGCGCAGCGCCGCGCCGATGCCCCGAGTGAAAGCCACGCCGCTGGCCAGCGACGTCGCCACCCTGAAGGCGGCGCGCGCGCAATTCCTGATCGGCGACGTGGGCAGCAAGGAAACGCTGGCCGGACTCGAGTAAGTCAGTACTGACTGCTGGTTGCAGCCTGCTCAGTGCAGTCGGCTGACGCTCGCCAGGTGCGGCGCCGGAGGATTCTCCAGCTCGCGCAGCAGCTCCAGCAATTGATCGTCCTTGATAAAGCCGGCGCTCGAGCGTCCTTCCAGCAGGCGCTCGGGGGGCATCGAGCGCGCCACCACATAGCCCTGCACGTAGTCGACGCCGATCTCGTGCAGCGTCTGCACGGTGGCCGCGTCCTCGGCCCATTCCGCGATCGTCTTCATGCCCAGGTTCACGGCCAGGCTTACGATGGCCTCGACGATCGCCACATTGGCCGGGTGGGCGTTGATGTTGACGATGAAGTTGCCGTCGATTTTGAGCACGTCGGCCGGCAGCTCCTTCAGGTACGAGAACGAGGTATAGCCGGCGCCGAAGTCGTCCAGCGCCACCTTCACGCCAAAGCTGCGCACCTGGTCGATGAAGCGGCGCGTGTTGTCCAGGTCATGCAGCGCCACGCTCTCGGTGATTTCCAGGCACAGGCGGCTGGCCACGTGCACGTAGCGGCCCAGGATGTCGAAGGTGTCCTGCACGAAGCGCTCGTCGTTGAGCGAGGCCCCCGACAGGTTCATGCACACGAAGCGGGTATTGACCAGGTCTTCGGTGTGCTCGGCGATCCAGGCCAGGGTCGTGGTGAGCACCCAGCGGTCGATCATGCTGGCGCGCCCGCTCTTCTCGGCGGCGGCGATCACGGCGCCGGCCGGCACCACGCGGCCGTCCGGCTCGCGCATACGCAGCAAGACCTCGAAGTTCATCGATTCGTGCGGCGCGCGCAACGACATGATCGGCTGCATCTCGAGCAGCAGGTTGTCGGTCGCGTCCGGGCCGGACAGGCGCTCGACCAGGTCCAGTTCGGCCGCGCGCTGGCGGAAGGCGTCGGCGCCGCGTTCATATACCACCAGACCGTCGCCCAGGCCGGTCTTGGCTTCGCGGCAGGCGCGGTCGGAGGTCGACACCGCATCCTTCATCGGCATGCCCGGCACCACCTCGATCAGGCCGACCGAGGCGCGCACGTGGAAGGCCTTGTCGCCCACCCGGTACGGGGTGTTGCCGAGGCGGTCGACGATGCCGCGGCAGATGATCGAGGCCAGCGGGATCGCCGTCTCGGGCATCACGATCACGAATTCGTCGCCGCCCACGCGCCCGATCTGCTGGCCGCCGGCCAGCATCGTGCCCATCCGCTCGCACACCTGCTTGAGCACTTCGTCGCCCGCCGCATGGCCAAACAGGTCGTTGATCAGCTTGAAGCGGTCGAGGTCCACATAGGCCAGCGCCATCGGCCGCCCGGCGGCCAGGCTGGCGGCGGCGCTCGAGAATTCGCGTTCGATGCCGCGCCGGTTGTAGACCTTGGTCAGCGGATCGTTATTGGCCATGAAGCGCAGCTGCTCGGTGGCCTTGTGTTTTTCGGTCGTGTCCTGCAGCACGCCCTCGATGCGCGAGCGCGCCAGCGTGGCGCTGACCAGGAAGCGCTGGTTGCCGTCGCGGCTGGCCAGCTCCATCTCGGCCTCGGACCTGGCGTGCACCTGCTCGTGCAGGTTGGCCCAGCTCGCTTCGGTGAAGAACTGGCGCCAGCCGGTGCGGCCCGGGGTGAAGCCGGTCATGCCCAGCATCTTCTGCAACGCCGGATTGACACTCAGGAAGTGGCCGTACATGTCGAGGGTGAACAGGCCGACCGGCATCGCCTGGTAGGCGTGCTCGAGTTCTTCCTGGGCTTCCTGGCGCTTCTCGGTTTCCATGCGCATCTGCTCGGCCACGGCCAGCGCCGCCAGCAGGCTCGATGCGAGCGCCGCGGTGACGCTGTTGATCACGCCCAGCAGTTCGCGCATGCCGAGCGCGGCCGACAAGACCTCGGCCAGCGAGGCCAGGAAAGTCACCGCGAACGAGGCCGCGAACCAGGCCGCGACGCGGGTGCGCGATTCCACGATGATCTTGAACAGGCCGATCGTCATCAGCGAGAAGCAGCACACCAGGATGCCCCACAGGAGCGGCAGATACATGCCATAAGGCAGCAGCATGGCCGCGGCCAGCATCGGCATGCACAGCCACTGCATGACGCGCATCGGCAGCAGGTAGCGCATCTCGGCCAGGTGTTCCCTGAGCAGGGCCTGGTACAGGGTCAGTGTGGCGATGCCGTACAGGGTGATCGTCACGGCGCGGCTGCGCAACAGCCATTCGGAAGGGACGGTCTGGCCCAGCCACTGGATGTCCCAGCCGGCCGACAGCGCGCCCACGCGCAGGTTCAGGATCAGCCAGCCGGCGAACAGCACATACACCGGCTGGCGGTTGATCAGGGCCGTGATGATGATGAACAGGGCCAGCACGATCATGCCGCCATCGAGCAGGCCCGATTTGCGGTGGTATTGCTTGACCGACAAGGCGAACTGCTCGGTCGGCCATTGCAGCACCGACAGGCGCGCCGGGCCCGAGAAGGTGGCGCGGCACAGCAGCTGGCGCGGCAGCGGCGCCAGGCGCATCGCGAAGCCGGCCTTGTCGGCCTGCAGCACGCCGTGGCCGGTGCTGCGGGTGGCGGCGCCGAGCGGGGTCAGGGTGGTCGCGTCCCAGCAGGCGATGTCGAGCGCGTGGCGCGACGGGAACTCGATCACCTGATCGCCGGCGCGCGGCATCGGCTCGAAGGCGAACCAGACCGGTGCTTCGGAAAGGTGGGTATCGTGGCCATTGGTCAGCGGCGTGGCGCGCGCCAGCGCCAGCGCGTCGTCCGGGACCAGCGTGGCTGCCTGGTCGACCGTGACGTGCATCGCCAGCGGCACGTCGCCGCTGGTGCGGTATTCGTCATGCCAGAACACCAGCGCGATCAGCGAAACGATGCCGATCCCCACCGGGATCAGGTAATAGGAAAAGATCTTCAGTATCAGCTCGACAGCCGCGTGGAGCGCGGCCGGCAGTGTTGCACGGAGCTGATGTTTGACGTTGGGCATGGACGATCTTGGATGGAACGGGTGACGCTGCGCGACGGACGCCGGGCATTAAAGCGCAAGGATACAGCTTTACGCTAGTGCCGTCATGCAATTATTAGGCCAGCACAGACCAATTCGCAACGGTTTGGCATTGACAGTAAGGCTAAGGTCCGATTGCGCACCTGCTGCGCAAATGGCCCACTGGTGCCCATGGCGGCCGGTCGCGCAGCGCACCGAACGGCCCGGCGTGTATGTTCGCAAACGAAAGGAAGGCATATGCGGGCCGTCCCGATCCGATTCCTCTGCGCCGCGGCCTGCGTGCCGCTGGCCTGCCTGGCGGCGCCGCAGGATGCGCCGCCGGCGCCGGCGCCGACCGACCAGCCGGCGCAAGCCGCCCAGCCCGATATCGAACCCGAAGCAATCTCGGCCCTGTCCGCCATGGGCGCCTACCTGCGCACCCTGCCCTCTTTCGAAGTCCTCGGCCGCGCCACGACCGAGACCGTAATGGACGACGGCATGAAGCTGCAGTTCGACAGCACATCCAACCTCAAGGTACGCCGCCCCGACCGCCTGCAGGTCGACATCGCCAATGACCGCAAGCAGCGCCAGATTTTCTATGACGGCAAGTCGGTGACCGTCTACGGCCCGCGCCTCAAGTACTACGCCACCGTCACGGCCCCGCCGACCCTGCGCGAGACCGTCGATGCGCAGGGCGCGAAGTACGGCATCGAACTGCCGCTGGCCGACCTGTTCTATTGGGGCACGGAGCAGGCGCCGGTATCCGACATCCGGGCGGCGCACTACATCGGTCCGGCGACGGTCGGCAGCCTGAAGGCCGAGCACTATGCCTACCGCCAGGAAGGCGTCGACTGGCAGGTCTGGATCCAGGCCGGCAAGACGCCGCTGCCCCTCAAGCTGGCGATCACCGCCAGCGCGGAGCCGGGCGAGCCGACCCATACGGCGTGGCTGCGCTGGAATCTCGCGCCGCGCTTTACCGATGCCACTTTCTCCTTCCGGCCGCCGTCGGGCGCGATGAAGATCGCGCTGCAGACGGCCGACGGCAAGGTCGCGTCCATCAAATGAACCAGGGAGACCCCATGCCGCTCACTCCAGGACATCGGCGCGTCATCGGTGTGCTGCTCGCGCTGGCCGTCGTCGTCGTCGCGTACGAGGCCGCAGCCCAGCGTGGCGCGGGACGCGTCGGCGGGGCGGCGGTCAGCCGCAGCGCAAGCGCCCACGTGCAGCGCGGCGCCTATGGCGGGGATTACCACGCCTCGCGCAGTGTCAGCCGCACCTCGGTCAACGGCTACGGCAACGTCAACCGCAACGTCAACGTCAACCGCAACATCAATGTGGACGTCGACCATGATTACTACCGCCCCGGCGCGGGGCTGGCGGTGGCCGGCGCGGTGGCTGTGACGGCGGCCGCGATCGGTTCGGTGGCGTATTCGATTCCGCCGTCCTGCGTGACGGTGGTCCGGGCCGGCGCCACCTACCAGCAGTGCGGCAGCACCTGGTACCAGCCGCAGTATGCGGGCACCAGCGTGAACTATGTCGTGGTCGCGCCTCCGGGGTGAGTCCATGGCGGCGAACACCAGGCACGCCTGGGCTGCGGTGCGCTGGCCAACCATATCTGGTCGTTCGCCGGCCACGACGACCGGCCGAACGTCAGCGCCACCTTCCTCCAGCCCTTCCTCAGCTATACCACGAGGGATGCGTGGACCTTCGGCATCAACACCGAATCGAGCTACGACTGGAAACAGGAACAATGGTCGGTGCCGGTCCATTTCACCGCCAGCAAGCTGCTCAGGTTCGGCCGGCAACCGGTGTCGATCGGCGGCGGCCTGCGCTACTGGGCCGACAGCCCGGGCGGCGGGCCGCGCGACTGGGGCGTGCGCCTGAGCGTGACCTTCCTGTTCGCCAAATAGCGCGCCGGGCGCACACGCGCCAGCCAGGCCGGCGCGCGAGCCGGCCGGCCTGGCGCCATGTTCAGAACAGGTAAGAGAACGCGATCCCCACCGTCCACTGGTCGGCGTCCCCGCGCCCCTGCACCACTGGGCTGTCCTTGGCATCGTCGAGCAGCCGCTCGTAACGTCCACCCACCGTCATCAGCCATTCCGGGTTCAGCTGGGTCGTCAGGCTGAAGGGAATCTTGATCGAGGTAACCGACGGGTCGGGATCATAGGCCACGCCAAGGCGCTCCGGATACAGGAAGTCGTCGCCCCCGCCGACACCGAAATACCTGCGGTTGAAGTCGTTACTGGCGAAGAACAGGCCAAAGCCTATGCTTCCGATCAGTTGCATGCCGGCGACCGGCTGCGGGAAGGGGTGGACGTAGTTGACGCGCACATTGCCGGTGGCGCCGTCGTACACATTATTGGTGTTGCCGACCACGTCGGCGCTGAACACCAGCTTGTGCATCGGCTGGCCTTGCGTCAGCGGCATATGATAAGCAACGAAGGCGCCGACCTCGGTGGCCGTAGCGACGGGGCGCATGCGCGAGACGATCTCGTCGTCGACATCGTCGTCGCGCCGCATGCGCCAGCGCAGCAACGGACCGGCGCGCCAGTCCTTGCGCGGCAGCAGGTTGGCCATGATCTCGGGACCGAGCACCCGCACGTAGCGATCGGATCCGAAGTTGTAGTGCAGCACCGGCGCGACGGCGGCCTGGTAATCGGACGAGCCGTAATAGTCGGGGACCGCGAACACCCCGAGGCCCACCAGGTTGCGTTCTTCGAGCAACTCGACCGGGAGCACGTCTTGCGCGCTGGCGAGCGGTGAACAGAGCAGCGCCGCGGCAATGGCCAGGCTACGAGGGCTGGGCGTGGACGTTTTCATGGCTGACCTCTTTTGGCTAGGGTTGGAACATCGGTGGCCGCCCCGGCGCCATCCGCCGGTGCGCTAGGCACTGCTGATGGTATGTAGACAGTCGTCGCCGCGTTTTGTGCCGCTGCGCGCCAGGAACGTCCTTGCCCGCCGCACCCTGCAACGCGCCGGTACGACCAAGGTCCACTACGGCGAGATCCGGCGTGAGGACTATGATCGGGACTGGCTCGGGTGGAAGGCACCGAAGCCGGGACGAGCCGGAACGGCTGGCGGCAATCGCCGCCATCCGGACCTTCCTCCCCTGTTTCCCGGACCACGACCCGGTCCGCGAACGCGAACTGGCCGAGCAGGAACGCGACGGGGCGCAGCCCGTCCAGGCTGCGCCCCGCGATTCCGGTTGAAGATCAGGAGAAATTCAGGCGAACGCCAGTTCGACGCGTGGCCGGGTGGCCGGCGGCAAGGGGCGTTCCGGCAGCGCCACCGATGGCGGCGGCGCGATCGGACCGATCTCGATATCCGGATGGTGCGTGTTGAAGAAGAAGTTCAGCATCGGATGGCGCGCCTCAGCCCAGCGCTGCTGGAAGGTGGCGATCTCGAACGCCATGACGCGGTGGGGGATATTGCCCACGTGACGCAGCGGCACCAGACCCAATTCAGGGAACACGTCGACGAACATCAGCTGATCGTATTGCTTGTCCACGGGTGGACGGCCAGTCGCCACCGAATAATCGATCGCGTTGTCTTCGCAATACATGAAGCAGGCCTTGACCAGTGCAATCTTGACCATGCGGCCAACCCGGCCCTCGTCGATTCCGAGGCGGGTCGCCTCCACCAGGCGCTTGTCCTGCAGCCAGTCGGGCAGGACGATCGACTCTTCCACGCCCAGCGGGCGGTAGAGATTGGTGCGGATGCGGGTGCTGCCGATCGGCGTGCCGTCCAGCTTGGACTCGGCCAGCAGGACGATGGTGTCGGCATCATAGTCGGCCGCCTCCGGCTGCGCCAGGCTGCGGGCGAAATCCGGAACGTGGCGGGCATAGGCGGCGTGCCGGATGCGCACGGCCTTGAGTAAATCCGCTTCGGTTTCTACCCGGCGGACAGTGAACGGCAAACGCTCGATCGCGCCTCCAGCGACCGGTGCGCGCGCGGTGCGCGGACGGGACGCTTTCGAGGGGTTGAACACAGCTGCTGGAAACAGCTCCATGGCGGTACTCCTGGGTTGATAAGATTGAAACAGGGTTGGTCTGGATCAAATTATCAATCCGCTCACAGAAAATCGAACCGTTGAGCAGGCGTGCTTTTAGCCCTCTATTTGCTAGTAAGTACACTAGTGGTTTTATGACAAAGTTGTCGGTTTTGCCCAACCAACTACCATAAGTTAACAGAATATTGCTTTACATCAACCGCGCCGTTCCTGACACGCGGATCGATCCACCCGCCTCTTCGCCGATTTCGGCTGTCAAACGCGAACGCGCGCCCATGTCTTCACCCTGGACGATCTCGACGCGTCCGCCATGCGGCCAGCCGAGGTCGCGCAGGTAGCCGGCCAATGCCGCGGTGCCGGCGCCGGTGGCCGGATCTTCGTAGACGCCGCCCGAGGCGAAGGGATTGCGGGTGTGGAACAGCTGCGGTTGCTCGGCCCAGGCCAGCACCACCGTCACCAGGCCGTGTTCCAGCATCAGCGCCCGGCCGGCGTCCAGGTCGTAGTGCATCGCCGCCAGCAGCGCGCGGCTCGACAGCGCCAGCACCAGGTGGTCGGCCCCGCCGTGGGCCAGCGCCGGCGGAATGCGCGGATCGAGATCGGCCCGGGTATAGCCGAACAGCGCCAGCGCCGCATCGACCAGCGTCGCGTCGGCCGTTTTGCTGCGGGTCGGCGGCGACTGCAGCGCCGCATGCACCCGTTCACCGTCGCGTCGGCCTTCGACCGTGATGCTGGCCGCGTTCAGGGTCAGCGCATAGCGGCCGTCGCCACGGGTGCGGGCCAGCGCGGCGCCGAGGGCGATGGTCGCGTGGCCGCAGAAAGGCACCTCGGATTCGGGCGAAAAATAGCGCACGCGCCAGGCCTCGCCTTGCGGCGCGGCGAAGGCGGTTTCGGAAAACCCGACCGCGTGGGCGATCCGGGCCATCTCGGCGGCCGGCGGCAAGGCGGCGCCGATCCAGACCCCGGCCGGGTTGCCGCCCTGGCCGTTGTCGTCGAAGGCGGCGATGCGCTGGATGTCGTTCAGGTCCATGGAAAACTCTCCTTGTGAATGCACGCGACGCTAGCGCCGCGCCCCTTCGATCTTGGGCAACAACGCCGCCATGATGCCCAGCAGCGGCAGGAAGGACGCGATCCGGTACACCTGGTCGATGCCGTGAATGTCGGCGATATGGCCCATGGCCGCGGCGCCCACGCCGCTGATGCCGAACATCAGGCCGAAGAAGATGCCGGAGATCAGGCCGACCTTGCCCGGCACCAGCTCCTGGGCGAAGACCACGATGGCCGAGAAGGCCGACGACATCACCAGCCCGATCACCACCGACAGCACGCCGGTCCAGAACAGGTTCGCGTACGGCAGCGCGATGGTGAACGGCGCCGCGCCCAGGATCGAGAACCAGATCACGCGCTTGCGGCCGATCCTGTCGCCGATCGGGCCGCCGGCGAAGGTGCCGGCGGCGACCGAGGCCAGGAACAGGAACAGATACAGCTGGGCGGTGCCCACCGGCAGGTGGAACTTATCGATCAGGAAGAAGGTGTAATAGGTCTGCAGGCTGGCCATGTAGATGTACTTGGAGAACACCAGTAGCGCCAGCACCACCAGGGCCTGGATCACCTTCTTGCGCGGCAGCTTTGGTCCGGCGTGCTGCGCGGCCTTCTTGACCATGTTCATCAGGTGGTTGCTGTACCAGCGGCTCACGCCCACCAGCACCGCCACCGCGACCAGCACCAGCAGCATGAACCAGGCGATCTCGCCCTGGCCGCGTCCGACCACGATGGCCGCCGCCAGCAGCGGACCGAGCGCCGAGCCGGCGTTGCCGCCGACCTGGAATAGCGACTGGGCGAAGCCGAAGCGCCCGCCCGAGGCCAGGCGCGCCACGCGCGAGGCCTCGGGGTGGAAGGTCGAGGAACCGACGCCGATCATCGCGGCCGCGGTGAGCAGCATCGGGAAGCTGTTGGCCCAGGCCAAGAGGCCCACGCCCACTAGGGTCACGCACATCCCGGCCGGCAGCAGGAAGGGAATCGGACGCTTGTCGGTGTACAGGCCGATCCAGGGCTGCAGCAGCGAGGCGGTGCACTGGAAGGTCAATGTGATCAGGCCGACCTGGGTAAAGGTCAGGTTGAATTCATGCTTCAGGAGCGGATAGATCGACGGCAGCACGGCCTGCACGCAGTCGTTCAGCAGGTGAACGAAGGCGACCGAGAACAGGATTTGCATGACAGTGCCGGAAGCGGCGGGGGAAATCGTGGAAGGTGAAGACGGTGATGTGGACATGGGACGACGGACTCGAATTGCGTCAACGCGGTATGGACAATCCAGCAGCATATGCCAAATTGGGCATTTGCGTGCGATCGGGTGTGTTCCCGGAACACCCATATCGTCGCCTTCCCACCTACTTTCGCACGTCGTTATCTCCACTGGAGATAACGACTTCCCGCGCAGGCGGGAACCCAAGTTGGTACGCGCACCACTTAAAGAGATCGAAGTGGCGGCGCAATGGACTTGGGTTCCCGCCTGCGCGGGAACGACGGGTTTGAGCTAACGAAAGAACAACGCCTTCTTACTTCACCGGCACCAGGCGAATCGCCTGTCCGCCGCCAGGCGCCAGCACCATCTTGATGGTGTCGGCACTGGTGACGTTGCGCTTCTCGATCGCGATGTCGAAGCGGCGCTTGTCGTCGCGGTAGTCGGCGTTGTCGCCGTCGCGGTAGATCTCGGCCACGTAGGTCTTGCCGGCGTCCAGGAAGTCCAGCTTCAGGTCCAGGGTGCGGCGGGTGCCATCGGTCACCGAGCCGACGTACCAGGCGCTTGACGCGCGGTCCTTGCGCACGATGGTCACGTATTCGCCCACCGCGCCATGCGGCACGCGGGTGTCTTCCCAGTCGGCCGGCACGTCCTTGATGAACTGGAACGGGCCCGGATAGCGCTCGTAGTGCTCGATCAGGTCGGCCGCCATCTGCACCGGCGAATAGATCACCACGAAGTTGGCCAGCTGCTTGGCCTGCGTCGAGTTGAATGGCCGCTTGTCCTTGCCTTCCAGGCTCAGGATGCCCGGCGTGTAGTCCAGCGGGCCGCTGAGCATGCGGGTGAACACCAGATTGGCCTCGTGGTCGACCGTGTTGACCGGATTGCCCCAGGCGTTGTACTCGACGCCGCGCGCGCCCTCGCGCGAGATCCAGTTCGGATACGTGCGGCGCAGGCCGGTGTCCTTCACCGGTTCATGGGTGTTGATCGCGATCTTGTAGCGCGCCGCCTCCTCGACCACCTTCTGGTAGTGGCGCACGCCCTCCTGCGAGTCGGTGTAGCCGAAATGGACCTTGCCGTTCTTGCCCATGAACTGGGCCGCGCCGCCGTCGGTCACGTAGCCGGTCTTGATGCTGTCCACGCCGTGCTTGGCATACAGCTTGAACGCCGCGTCCATCTGCTTTTCGTAGTGCGCGACGTTGCCGCCGGTCTCGTGGTGGCCGATCAGGTGCACGCCCTTCTTGCGGCCATAGTCCGTCACGGCGGCGATGTCGAAGCTCGGATGCGCCTTCGTGAAATCCATGTCCAGACCATTGCCGGCCCAGTCGCTGTCCCAGCCCGGGTTCCAGCCCTCGACCAGCACGCCGCGAAAGCCATGCTTGGCCGCGAAATCGATGTAGCGCTTGGTGTAGTCGGTGGTGGCGCCGTGTTTCACACCCGAGGCCCACGACTTGGTTTCAAGGTGCATGTCCCACCACACGCCGACATATTTGGACGGTTTGACCCAGGAGACGTCGCCCAGCTTGTTCGGCTCGTTCAGGTTCAGCACCAGGTTGGACATGTACAGGCCCGCCGCATCGTCGGCGATCTGCATCGTGCGCCATGGCGTGGTGAAGGCGCCGGTGCGCACCACCGGGTTGCCGGTGGCCGACGGGGTCAGGTGCGCGCGCAGGCGCTGGCCCTCGACCCGGCGCAGCCACATCGAGGCATAGTCGACCAGGGCCGCCTCGTGGAAGGCGATGTGGGTGCCGTTCTCCATGCGCACCGTCATCGGGGTGTTGGCCATGCCCACTTCACGTAGCGGCGACTTCTGGATCGGGTATTCCAGCGCCCAGACTTCGCCGGCCTGCTGCCACCAGGCGGTGGCGGGTTGGGCCACCACGAACTCGGTCAGCTCGTCGGCGATGTGCGTGGCGCGGTTGTTCGGCAACTTGGGGAACTCGTAGCGAAAGCCCAGGCCATCGTCGAACACGCGGAACACGATCGCCAGGCGGCGGCCGTCGTTCTTCTTCACGTCCACTCGCATCTGGCGGTAGTGGTTGCGCACCGTGCGGCGCTCGCCCCAGGGCTGTTCCCAGGTGCTGTCATGGTCGGTGACCACCTGGCGCTCGATCTTGAAACCCGAGTCCAGCGGCTTGTCGCTGCCGAGCACGAAGCCCAGGCGCGATGGCGCGATCACCTGCTGGCCCTTGCGTTCGACCTGGTACGACAGGCGACCGTCCGGCGCGACCTGCACCGACACGTTCAGCACCTTGCCCGGCGACTCGACGCTCGCGCTCATCGCTTCGGCAGCGAAGGCGCTGCTGCTCACCACCATGCCCAGCACCACGCAGCAATGCGTGGCCAGGCTGGCATTCATGAATCTGGAAACCATATTTCTCCCTTGTTTACTGCTTTGATTACTGCTTTGATTACTGCTTTGATTACTGCTCAAAACTTGTAGTTGATACCCGCCGAGTAGGTGCGCCCGAAGTTGACGGTGTTGGTGTACACCTTCGGATCGCTGGTGTACTCGCGGAACGGTTCGTTGGTCAGGTTATGCCCTTGCAGGAACACCGACCATCCCTGCAGCATGCCGGACTGGAAATCGTAGGACACCTGGGCGTCGGCAATCGTCTCGCCCTTAATGAAGGTGAACTGCGATTCGCTGCGGTAGTCGAGGATCTGGCCGATGAAGCTCGAGCGGCGGTAGGCCGCCAGCGACACCTGCAGGCCGTGCTTCTCGTAGTACAGGCGCAAGCTGGTCACGTTGCGCGACAGGCCAGGCAGGCCGATCTCGGACACCGCGCCATTGAACACCGGCGCATTGCTGCCGGTGACGAAGGCGCTGGTCGGCAGGCGCACCGAGGAGTCGGTATGCGAATGGTTCACCTGCACGCCGAAGCCGTCCAGCGCATTCACGACCAGCCCGAACGGCAGGTTGGCCGACAGCTCGATGCCGCGCATGATGCCGCCCTCCCCGTTCTGCGGCATGGTCAGGAAGCCGATCGTCGAACCGGCATACTGGCCGGTGGCCGGCAGCGGCGTGCTGGCGCTGGTGTACTGGGCGAAGTCGAACATCTGCGGCGCATTGATCACGTAGTTGTCGAGCTTCTTGTAGAACAGCGCGGCGCTGACGTAGCCCTTCTTGCCGAAGTATTTTTCGTACGACAGGTCGAGCGCGCGCGCTTCGTAGGGCTTGAGTTCCGGATTACCGGCAAAGCCAGTCAGCGCCGGGTCCTCGGCGGTGGCGCTCTGCAGGCCGAAGTTCATGCTGGCCTTCAGGTTGTCCAGGTTGGCGCGCGAGACCTGTTTGCCGGCGCCCAGGCGCAGCAGCTGGTCGTTGCCCAGGTCGAAGGTCAGGTTCAGGCTGGGCAAGACCTTGGTGTAGTCGATGCCGCCGGTCTTGACGACCGCCGGGCAGGTCTCTAGGGTGATGCCGGTGCAACCGGCCAGGTCGACCTGGTTGCCGCTGGCCCGCTGGCGGGTGTCGACCACCTGCACGCCGATATTACCGCTGTACGGCAGCGACATCAAGGTGCCATCGAGTTCGCCCATCAGGTAGGCGGTGCTGACCTTTTCGCCTACCGTCCAGTCGCGCGCCAGCACGGTGGCGTCGACCCAGCGGTTCAATTCATACAGCGAGCCCAGGCTGCCGGTCGGGTCGAACGAGGCCACCGGGATGCCGGTCGGGCCGGCGACCTCAAGGCCGCTGCCCGGCATCGGGATGCTGGCATAGCCGTCGCCGCCGCGCACCGACAGCCGCCCCTCCTCGCCCAGGCGCGACTTGTCGCGCTTGGTGTAGTTGACGCCGAAGCGCATGGTGGCCAGCGGCCCCCAGTCGGTATCGCGTTCGGCCGACAGGCGCACCGCCTGCACCTTGTCGTCGATGGTCGGCAGCGCCAGGTAGCCGGCCTGCGGCGACAGCGGGCCGCCGCCCCAGCCGGCGACGTCGGTCAGCACGGCCACGTTGCGGTCGGCATAGTTCAGGCTCGGGTTATAGCGCACGTCGGCGAAGTTGCTGCCATTGAAGCCGCTGTAGCTGATCGAGCCGAGCTGGCTTTCGGGCGTGTTGCCCGGCTGGCCGGCCATGGTCTCGAAATTGCTGATGCGTTTGGTGCCCTTCGAGTACGACAGGTCGTTCACGATGCGCCACTCGCCTACCTTGAGCTCGTTGTTGACGCCAAGTGACAGCAGGCGGTCCTTGTTCGAGAACAGGTGGTTGCGCACGTCGCCCTTGTAGTTGCTGAAGGTGCCGGCGGTGACGATGCCGTTCTCGATGGTGGCGTCGGTCAGCACCGCGTTGGGATCGTAGATGCCGGTGCCGCCGACGATCGCGCCTTCAAGGCCGGTCTTCTTGGTCGCCTCTTCGCCGCGCGAGTAGAACGCATCGAAGGTCGAGCGGAACTTGTCGTTGGGGCGGAACTGCAGGGTGACCGAAGCGCCGTCGCGCTCGGCCTTGCGGCGCGAGGTCTCGGCCATGAAGCCGTTGATCGCCTTGACGGTCTGGCCGTTGTAGTCGATGTCGGCGGTGTTGGCGCCCCAGCTGTCGAATTTGAGTTCGCCGCCGTTGTCCTGCTTGAACGAGGTCAGGCCGACCGACAGGCCCAGCTTGCGGCCGAAGTACTGGTCGACGTAGGTCAGCGTCTTGCGGTGGCCCGAACCGAGGTCGGAGCCGGAACCGAAGCCGATGCGCTCCTTGCGCGCATTGGCTGCGAACATGCGCTTGCCGAAGTCGAGCGGACGCAGGGTGCGCAGGTCGATGGTCGAGGCCAGGCCCTGGCCGATCAGGCTCGCGTCCGGCGTTTTGTAGACCAGCACGCTGCCGGTCAGCTCGGACGGGAACAGGTCGAATTCGGGACTGCGCGCATCGCTGGTCGAGGCCTGCTCGCGGCCGTTGAGCAACGATCCATTGAAGGTCGGCGACATGCCGCGCACGCTGATCTCGGTCGCCTTGCCGTTGACCTTGCTGCGCTGGGTGGTCACGCCCGACAGGCGCGAGATCGACTGGGCGACGGTGGTGTCGGGGAGCTTGCCGATGTCTTCGGCGGAGATGGCTTCGACGATCGAGGTGGCGTTGCGTTTGATCTCGATGGCGGCCTCGATGCCGCGCCGGATGCCGGACACGTTGACGGTGGCGAACGGCGCCTCGCCCGTGACCGTGGCCGCGGGCCGGACCGCGTCCTCGGGGTCCTGGGCGCCGGCTTCCTGCGCGTGCAGGGGCGCCGCCATCAATAGCAGCGCACAAGCGCCTGCAATAGGATTCAACCGCGGATGCAACTGCAAAATCTGGCGCCGCGCGCCGTCCGGACCTGTCGTCATGTCTGTCTCCTGATTATATTTATTCCAACTTGGTGTTGGTTGGGTGCGATGGTCCAATATCGCGCGGGCCGGGTCAACGCATGAGCTGAAGCGAATCTGAAGATTCGCCAAAGCCCTGCCGGTACGCCGCACTGGTAAACTCGCGCCATGAAAATTCTCATGATCGAAGACGATCTCGCCATCGGCCAGGCGCTGTTGTCGGTATTCCAGGACGAGGGCCACTCGGCGGTCTGGCTGCGCCTCGCGGCCGACGCCGAGGCGCGCATCCGCGGCGAGGCCTTCGACGCGGTGGTGCTCGACCTCGGCCTGCCCGACGGCGATGGCAACGATGTGCTGCGCGCCCTGCGCGCCGACGGCGTGCGCCTGCCGGTATTGATCATCAGCGCGCGCGACAGCCTGCAGGAACGCCTGAAAGGCTTCGACCTGGGCGCCGACGACTATTTGATCAAGCCGTTCGAAATCCCCGAGCTGCTGGTGCGCCTGCGCGCCATCGTGCGCCGCAGCCACGGCACGCTGGAAGAAAACCTGTGGACGGCGGGCGAGATCGTGCTCGACGAGAACCGCATGGCGGTCACGCGCGGCGGCCAGCCGGTGACCCTGTCGAAGACCGAGTTCGCGCTGCTGCTGACCCTCATGAAGCAGGCCAACCGGGTATTGACGCGGGTGGAGCTGGAACGGCGCGCGCTACCAGCTGGCGAGGGGCAAAGCCAGACCCTGGACGTGCACATCTTCAACCTGCGCAAGAAGATCGGCGAAGGCGTGATCCGCACCGTGCGCGGCGTCGGCTATATGGTGCAGCAGGATGCTTAGGCGGCTGGCGAACCGGCCGTCATCGCTGTTCCAGCGCCTGATGTTCAGCTTCGCGGGCGTGATCCTCGGCGTGGCCATCATCGGCCTGGTATGGGTGTTCCTCGAGGCCAAGGCTACCCAGCGCAGCCGCACCTTCAGCGAAAACAAGGCGCACACCGCCAATATCCAGGCCCACCTGTCGGACGTCGGCCCCGATACGCAGCGCATGCTGCCGGTGCTGGCGGAGATCGAGGCCAACCGCGTGCGCATGTTCCAGGAACTGGACTACCACTCGCATGTGCGCGTGCGCGTCTGGCTGCACGGCCGCCTGATCTACAACTCGGCCCCGCAACTGCCCGACCGGCTGCCGGAAGTCGCCACCCGCGACGCCTATGCCTGGGTACGCTGGGAAGCGCACGACGAGATTCAGGGCATCGTGGTCGAGCGCAGCCACGAAGTCGACGACGAATGGATGTTTTCGATTGGTGGCGTCGGATTTTTGCTGTCCTCGACCATCTTCAGCCTGCCGCTGCTCCTGATTCCGGCCTGGCTGATCGTCGGCATCGGCCTGCGTCCGCTGCGTTCGATCGCATCGAGCATCGCCCAGCGCTCGGACGCCGACCTGACGCCCCTGCCGGACTCCACCTACCGCGAACTGTCGCCGCTGGTGGACGCGATCAACGGCCTGATGGCGCGACTGTCGCAGCGCATCGAACACGAACACGAATTCCTGACCGACGCCGCCCATGAGCTCAAGACGCCGCTGGCGGCGATCCAGATCAATGCCCACGTGCTGCTCAGCCGCGCCGGCAGCGAGATGGCCGAACGCTGCGCCGAGCCGGCCGCTGGCCTGCGGAGCGGCGTGGCGCGCGCCACCCACACCGTGCACCAGCTGCTGGCCCTGGAGCGGGCGCGCGCCGAGCCGCAGGTCGATCATCCCCGCCCGCAGACCGACGTCGCCGAGTTCGTGCGCGACCGGGTGGCCGCGGCGGCCCACCTGGCGGTGCAGCGCAATATCGAGATCGAGTTCCATGCCGATGCCGACGGCAGCCTGCCGCTGCACCTGGAAAGCATGGCGTCGGCGGTCGACAACCTGATCAGCAACGCGATCAAGTATTCGCCGCAGGACAGCCGCATCGCGGTGCGCCTCTCCCGCATCGGCCACATCTATCGCCTGGCGGTCGCCGACCAGGGACCGGGCATTGCGCCGGACCTGCGCGACAAGGTCTTCGAACGCTTCTACCGGGTGCCGGGGCAGGAGCAATCGGGCAGCGGCCTGGGCCTCGCGATCGCCGAACGGGGCGCTGCGCGCAATGGGGGCATCATCGTGTTGTCGGATGGCGAAGGTGGACGGGGGTTGACGGCGACGATCGAGTTCGCTGGCGCTGTGGCTTGATCATGCGATTCGGCCCGCGCCGCCCGCACGTCGTTCCCGCGCCTCTCGCACGTCGTTCCCGCGCAGGCGGGAACCCAAGCTTGCATGATCCGCCGGCACGGTCCACGCAGCCGGCTGCGTGAAGGACTTGGGTTCCCGCCTGCGCGGGAACGACGTGTCGAAGGTGCGGGCAGCGGGTGGATGTCGTCAGCCCGCCAGGAACGGCAGCACGCGCGCGAGCAGCAGTTCGGGCGCTTCTTCCGCGATGTAGTGACCGCAGGGCAGCGCCCCGCCCTGCACATCGTCCGCCACGCGTTCCCACTCCTTTAGCGGATCGAAGCAGCGCCCCACCACGCCCTGATCGCCCCACAGCGCCAACAGCGGCATCCGGAGCTTTCGCCCTTCCTCGCGATCGAGCCGGTCGTGTTTCAGGTCGATGCCGGCCGCCGCCCGGTAATCCTCGCAGATGCCGTGCGCCGTGCCCGGCAGCGCCAGGCAGCGCTGGTATTCGCTCAGCGCGCGCGGATCGAACGGGGCCAGGCCGGCGCTGCGCTTGCCCATCACGTCGCGCACGTAGGCCGCAGGATCGGTCTCGATCAGGCGCTCGGGCATGGGCGCCGGCTGGATCAGGAAGAACCAGTGCCAGTAGGCGCGCGCGAACGCTTCCGATGTCTGTTCGTACATCGCCAGGGTCGGCGCGATATCCAGCAATGCCATTCGCTCGACCGCCTGGGGATGGTCCAGCGCCAGCCGGTGCGCCACGCGCGCGCCGCGGTCGTGGGCCAGCACCCTGAAGGTCTCGAAGCCGAGGACGCGCATGACGGCCAGCGCATCGAGCGCCATCGTGCGCTTGCTGTAGTTGGCGTGGTCGGCCGCTCCTTGCGGCTTGCTCGAGTCGCCATAGCCACGCAGATCGCAGGCGACCACGGTGAAGCGTTCGGCAAGCCGGGGCGCGACCTTGTGCCAGATCGCGTGGGTTTGCGGGTGGCCGTGCAGGAGCAGCAAGGGCGGGCCGGAGCCGCCGGTGATGGCCTTGATCGAGACCGATGGCGCCACGTCGACTTGCAGGGAACGAAAATCCGGGAATAACGCTGTCATAGTGACTTTCTGATGATGAATTCGCGTTCGGCGCGCTCCATGCGCGCCCGCCGCTCGGCCGCCAGCGCGGCCTGTTCCACCCGCAGCCGCGCGCCGTAGCGGATCGAGCCCACGCCCGCCGCGAACACGCCGAGCGCGAGCGCCGGGAAGAAGAAATCGGCGGAGTCCAGTCCATCGACATAGGCGATCGCTCGCTCGGGCTGGCGCGGATGATGGCGGATCGTGATCCGGTCGCCTGGCTGGCGCTTCTCGAAGCGCGCCTGGATGACGGCGCGCGACGGGTCGCAGGCGGCCTCGGTCATGAGCGACGTGGCGCTGCGGCGCGATACGAACTGCTGGCCATCCACTTCGTAGCGGTAGGTCATCTTGATGCACCAGCCGGGCGATTTGCCGCGCCGCTCGTATAACGCGCTCTCGACCACCTCCGCGCTGGCCTTCGGCCAGGATCGCGCATCGAACTTGTCGTGGATGCGCAGCGCCATCCAGATCGCCAGCGGCACCGCGAGCACGATCAGGAACCAGCCCAGGAGTACCTGGAACTGGGGATCGTGCGGGATGGCGGGTTCGGTGGATGGCTGCGTGCTCATGAACGGCTACTGTAGCACGGGCTCGCCGACTGGCTGCCACTGGGCAACTGCTGAATATTCTCGATGATTAAGTGGCAATAATTTCGCCTGCAGATGACGTCACGCCCCTTGCATGAGCTTTGATTATGCCTCCCACATGTTCTTACATAGACCTGACATTTCGATAATTGTTGTAAAGACGCACGGTGGCGGTTTTAACGAATTGACACCATGAATGGTGCTGCGCAGTATGGACCGGAGGCAACCGCCTCGCCCTTTCCCAGGACCACCGCCGTAGAACAAGAAAAGGAATCAGCACCATGCAGAAAGCCAGGACGGAAAAAACAGCACTAGCCCTTGCCATCGCCGCGCTGTGCGCGGGCGTCGCCCATGCCCAGGAGGCCGCGCCCCAGGCCGAGACGGCCAGCAATGCCGCCACGGTGGTGGTCACCGGCACCCGCGTGGCCAACCGCACCGCGCTCGACACCGCCGCGCCGGTCGACATCATCTCGTCCGAGACGCTCAAGAATGCCGGCAGCACCGAGATGAACCAGGCGCTGTCGATGGCCCTGCCTTCGCTGAACTTTCCCCGGCCCTCGCTGACCGACGGCACCGACACCATCCGCCCCGCCACCCTGCGCGGCATGGCGCCGGACCAGACCCTGGTGCTGGTCAACTCCAAACGCCGCCACGCCTCGTCGCTGGTCAATGTGAACGGTTCGATCGGCCGCGGTTCGGCGGCGGTCGACCTGAACACGATTCCCACTGCGATCGTGAAATCGGTCGAGGTGCTGCGCGACGGCGCTGCGGCGCAATACGGCTCGGACGCGATTTCGGGCGTGGTCAATATGCGCCTGCGCACCGACCGCGATGGCGGCGAAGCGAGCGTGACCTATGGCGCGCGCAAGTCCGAATACGATCTGTGGAACGACGCCGTGCCCGCTGGCGGCACCTGGAGCGGCCCGGATTCGCGCAAGCGCACCGACGGCCAGACCGCCACCGTCAGCCTGTGGAAAGGCCTGGCCCTGGGCGAATCGGGCTTTCTGACCATCGCCGCCGAATACCGCGACCAGAACCGCACCGAGCGTGGCGGTTACGATATGCGCCAGCAGTATCCGCGGGTGAATGGCGGCTTCGATCCGCGCGAGAACACGATCGATCGCTTCAACGCCTGGACCGGCGAGCCGGACCTCGACCAGGCCACGCTGTTCGCCAACGCCGGCAACAACCTGGGCGGCGGCGTCAAGGTCTATGGCTGGGCGAGCTACCAGAACCGCGACGCCACCTCGTCCGGCTACTTCCGCCCGCCGCAAGATGCGCGCAACGTCCTGTCGATCTATCCGGACGGCTTCCTGCCGCTGATCTCCCCCACCGTCAAGGACTTCTCGATGACGGGCGGCGTGACCTGGCAAGCGGGCCAGTGGGACATGGACGCCTCGCTCGGCTACGGCAAGAACAAGATGGAATACACGATCGAGAACACCCTGAACCGCTCGCTGGGGGCCTCCAGCAAGACCGAGTTCTATGCCGGCGGTTATTCGTACGACCAGGCCGTGTTCAACCTGACCGGCGTGCGCGGCATCGAGCTGGCATCGCTGTCGTCGCCGCTGAACGTGGCGGTGGGCGTCGAGGCGCGCCGCGAAGGCTATGAGCTGTTCGCCGGCGAAGAGCAGTCGTGGAGCTATGGCGGCGAGGTGCTGCCCAACGGGACGCCGGCGGCGCCGGGCGCCCAGGTGTTCCCGGGATTCCGCCCGGCCAACGAGGTTGACGCCCACCGCAACGCGGTCGGCGCCTTCATCGATCTCGAAGCCAACATTACGCCTGAACTCCTTGCCTCGGCCGCGGTGCGCGCCGAAAAATATTCCGACTTCGGCAATAGCGTGGCCGGCAAGCTGGCGCTGCGCTACGACTTCAACAAGGCTTTCGCGCTGCGCGGCGCGATCCAGAACGGCTTCCGCGCGCCATCGCCGCAGCAGCAGCACTTCACCGCGACGTCCACCAACTTCATCAACGGCATCCCTTACGAGATCACGACCTTCAAGCCGTCCGACCCGGTCGCGGTGGCCCTCGGCGCCAAGCCGCTCGACGCCGAGGAATCGGTCAACGCCTCGCTCGGCGCCGTGCTGCGCCTGGGCGGCGTGAGCGTGACGGTCGACGCCTACCGCATCGACATCGACGACCGCATCATCCTGTCCGAGAATCTCACACAAACCAATGTGCGCAACTACATCGCCAGCCAGGGCTTCATCGGCGTGGGCGGCGGACGTTTCTTCATCAACGGCGTCGACACCACCACCAAGGGCGTGGACGTGGTGATCAACTGGGCGCACAACGCCGGCGCGGCGGGCCGCTTCGACTTTACGCTGGCCGGCAACTACACCGACACCGAGGTGACCAAGGTGCCGGTGACCGAACAGCTGTCGAACCTGAGCCCTTCCCCGATCCTGTTCGATCGCGTCAACGTGCTCTCTCTCGAGAAGGGCCAGCCGAAGAACAAGATCAGCGCCAACGTCAACTGGAAGCTGGGCCAGTGGGGCGCGACCCTGCGCGCCACGCGCTATGGCGAGGTGCTGTCGCCGGGCACCACGGCGGCCTTCGACTTCGAGCTAGGCGCCAAGACCGTGGTCGACCTGGAGGGACGCTTGGCCGTCACGCCGAAGCTGACCCTGGCCCTGGGCGCGGACAACGTCTTCGACCAGTACCCGGAAACGCTGCCGCCGGCGCTCAACACCACGGGCAATACGCCGTTCTCGACCTATGCGCCGTTCGGGCGTTCGGGACGGTATATCTACGGGCGCGCGACCTACGCGTTCTGATCCGGGACACGGCATGGGCGGCAGCCGCTCGCGGCCCTGCCGCCCATCAGTGTGGAATCGCACCGTTGCTCAATAGAACGACCCAGTAACGGCAGAGCTGGTATGATGTTTCCATAAGACAATGCTCATTGTCATAATGAAATCATTCCCTCTCAAGCGAAAGTAATCATGCTGGCTCACGACGATGTCGCGCAGTGGCGCGCACGTGTTTTCACGTCATTGATGTCCGTCGTCCTGGTGCTGGCCCTGATCGCGGCAGTGCCCAGCGCGGCGCTGGCGGTCTACCGCGACCTCCCCGCGGTGGCCCTGATGGACACCGCCGCGCTGGCGTGGATCCTGGCGATCTGGCGCATGGATCGTCTGGCCTACCGGACCCGCGTCCTGAACTTCCTGGCCATGCTGTACGGCGTGGGCATCGGTTCGATGCTGGCTGCCGGTGCGATCGGCCTGTTCTACCTGCTGGCGGCCCCCGCGCTGGCCGCCGTCCTGCTGGGTACGCGGCAGGCAATCGCCGCGCTGGCGCTCAGCGCCGCCACGCTCATGGTGCTCGGCCTGACCGGACAGACCGACATCCCGGTCGGCCACTACGCACACGACTCCCTCCCCAGCGTGCTGATCCTGACCCTGAACTTCACCTGCGTCGGCGGCCTGATCACCCTGAGCTGCGGCACCCTGCTCAAAGGCCTGGCCGGCTCGCTCAAGGACGTGCGCACCGTGGCCGGTTCGCTGGAAGAAGGCCAGAGCCTGCTGCGCGCGATGAACGGCGAGCTGCGGCTGACCTCCGCCGCGCTGGCGGGCCTCAACGAGATGGTATTGATTGTCAAGGTGGACGACCGTCCCGGCGCCATCCAGCCCATCATTTTCGCCAACCGGGCCTTCGAGCGCCGCAGCGGCTATCGCGCCGACGAGATAGTCGGGAGCAGCATGCGCATGCTGGACGGGCCAGACACCGATCCGGCAGTGGTGGCGCGCATTGTCGAGGCCATGGGCAGGCGCGAGCCGGTATCGGCCGAGCTGGTGAACTATTCGAAGACGGGCGAGCCGTACTGGGTCGAGATCGACATGGTGCCGTTCGCCGGCGCAGGCGGGCCGATCACCCACCTGGTGGTGGTGGGACGCGACATCACTGAGCGTCGCCGCTCGGCCGACGCGATCGAGCAACTGGCCTTCTTCGACGTGCTTACCGGCCTGCCGAACCGGCGCCTGCTGATGGAGCGCCTGCACGCGCTGGTCGAGGGCGCGCACGCAGGCCGCGGGCTCGGCGCGGTGCTGTACATCGACCTTGACAACTTCAAGAGCGTCAACGATGCGCGCGGCCATGCCACCGGCGACGCCCTGCTCAAGCACGTCGCCTCTCACCTGGTTGGCGCGGTGCGCGAAGGCGACACCGTAGCCCGCCTCGGCGGCGACGAATTCGTCATCCTGGCCGCGAATCTCGGCGGCGACAACGCGGCCGCCACCGCCGCCGCCCTGGCCCTGGCACAACAGGTCGGCAAGGCGCTGCGCCTTCCGGCCGTCATCGACAACCAGGTCTACCATTCGTCGGGCAGCATCGGCGTCGCGCTCCCGCTGCGCCCAGGCCAGACCGTGCACGATCTGCTGCGCGAAGCCGATACCGCGATGTACCACGCCAAGGCGGCGGGCCGCAACGGCGTTGCGCTGTTCGAGACCACGATGCTGGCGGCGGCCGAGAACGTGCTGATGCTCGAGCGCGACCTGGCCCATGCCCTGGAGCGCAACGAACTGGCGCTGCACTTGCAGCTGCAGGTCGATCCCGCCGGCGCGCCGGTCGGCGCCGAGGTGCTGCTGCGCTGGCGCCGCGCCGACGGCGTGCTGGTGCCGCCCGACGTCTTCATCCCGGTCGCCGAGGAGACCGGCCTGATCGTGCCGCTCGGCGAATGGGTCCTGCGCCAGGCCTGCATAGCCTGGCGCGACCTGGAATGCGCCGGTCATGCGTTGCCGCTGTCGATCAACGTCAGCCCGCGCCAGTTCCGCCAGAGCGATTTCGTCGCCATGGTGCGCGCGGTGGTCCAGGAGACGGGTGTTCCGCCGCAGCAGCTGATTTTCGAAGTGACCGAAGGCCTGCTGGTGGATGACATCGACGACACGGTGAGCCGCATGCATGAACTGGCGCAGTTGGGGATCCGCTTCTCGATCGACGACTTCGGCACCGGTTACTCGAACCTGGCCTACCTGCGCAAGATGCCGCTGTACGAACTCAAGATCGACAAGGGCTTCATCCGCGACATGCCCGACGACAGCAACGGCACCGCCCTCGTGCAGTCGATCCTGGCGATGGCGGGCCAGCTCGGCCTGCGGGTCGTGGCCGAAGGCATCGAGACCTCGGAGCAGGCGCGCTTTTTGGCGGAACATGGACAGCCATTCATGCAGGGCTACCTGTTCTGCCGGCCGATGCCGCTGCCGGACCTGATCGAACGTCTCGCAAGCGCTGAGGCCGAGGCGGGCGCCGCCGACGCCGTGGTCTAGCGTTCCAGCACCTCGCCCAGTCTGCGGGCGAGGAAGTCCACCAACGCCGCCACCCGCGGCGCCAGCGCGCCCTGCTTGTAGAACACGGCCCATACGGGCTGGGTCCACGGCAGGGTCTGCTCCTCCAGCAGCGGCACCAGGCGCCCCGCCTCGATGTCGGCGCGCACCAGGAATTCCCCCATCGACCCGATGCCCGCCCCGTGCAAGGCCAGGTGGCGCACCGTCTCGCCGCTCGAGGCCAGCACCTGCGGCGTGACGGTCCAGCCCTCGCCGCCGGCATGCAGCAGCGGCCAGGTATTGAGCGAGGCCGGCGCCGTGAAGCCCACGGTGCGGTGCAGCGCCAGCTCGGCCGGCTCGCGCGGCACGCCGTATTTGTCGATATAGGCGGGCGCCGCCACCACCCTTAGCTTGCCGGTACCAAGGCGCCGCGCATTGAGCGTCGAATCGGGCAGCGCGCCGATGCGGATCGCCAGGTCGGCCCGCTCCTCGATCAGGTCGACATAGGTTTCGCCGCTGGTCAGTTCCAGCTGGACCAGCGGATACGCCTCCAGGAAATCGGGCAGCAGCGACGCCAGCAAGTGGTCGAAGGCCGGCGTCGACGCATTTACCCGCACCAGGCCCGAAGGCTGAGAACGGCGCGCCTGCGCCTCGGCCTCGGTATTGGCCAGGTCGCGCAGGATGGCGCGGGCGCGCTCGAGCAGCCAGGCGCCTTCCTCGGTCAGCTGAAGGCGCCGCGTCGTGCGGCGCATCAGCGTCATGCCGAGACTATCCTCCAGCCGCGAAATGGTGCGCGAGACGCCCGACGGGGTCTGCCCCAGGCGCTCGGCGGCGGCCGAGAACGAGCCGGAATCTATGACGGCAACAAATACAATCATGCCATCCACATCGATCATTATTGACTCCAACTCAAAAGTCCATTGTATAGCGGCCTATTTTTCCTTGCATCTGGGCACGGCACACTGCATGCCTGCCTCAACCCTGCCATGTAAAGACACAAGCAACAAGGAGAATCGCATGCCACTCGCACTCTGGGCGCTTACATTGAGCGCCTTCGCCATCGGGACGACCGAATTCGTGATCGTCGGCCTGATCCCAACTGTTGCCGCCAGCCTGGGCGTATCGGTGCCCTCGGCCGGCCTGCTGGTCAGCCTGTACGCGCTGGGCGTGGCCATCGGCGCGCCGGTGCTCACTGCCCTCACTGGAAAAGTGCCGCGCAAGCACCTGCTGCTCGGCCTCATGGTCCTGTTCACCCTCGGTAACCTGGTGGCCTGGATGGCGCCGAACTACGAAGCCCTGATGGCCGCGCGCGTGCTTACGGGCCTCGCGCACGGCGTGTTCTTTTCGATCGGTTCGACCATCGCCACCAGCCTGGTGCCGAAGGAAAAAGCCGCCAGCGCCATCGCGCTGATGTTCACCGGTCTCACCGTGGCGCTGGTCACCGGCGTGCCGCTCGGGACGTTCATCGGCCAGCACTTCGGCTGGCAGGCCACCTTCCTGGCCGTGTCACTGCTGGGCGTGATCGCCGTGATCGGCAGCGCCATCCTGGTGCCGTCGGATATCGCTGCTAGCCGCCCATCGAGCCTCCTGACCCAGCTCGCGGTGCTCAAGAAGCCGCGCCTGCTGCTGGTATACGCCATGACCACGCTCGGCTATGGCGGCAGCTTCATCGCCTTTACCTACCTGGCTCCGGTGCTGCAGGAGGTCTCGGGCTTCGCGGCATCCACCGTCAGCCTGGTGATGCTGGTGTACGGCGTCTCGGTCGCGGCCGGGAATATCTGGGGCGGCAAGCTGGCCGACCGCCATGGTCCGGTGCCCGCGCTGCAGATCGTGTTCGCCCTGCTGGCCGTGGTGCTGCTGGTGCTCACGTTCACCGCGCCGAGCAAGACGCTTGTCCTGATCACGGTGCTGGCCTGGGGCGCGGTCGCCTTCGGCAACGTGCCCGGCCTGCAAGTCTATGTGGTGCAGCGCGCCGAACGCGATGCGCCGCAGGCGGTGGATGTCGCCTCGGGCCTGAACATCGCCGCCTTCAACGTCGGCATTGCCCTCGGCGCCTGGGGCGGCGGCCTGATCGTCGCCCACCTCGGCCTGATGGCCACACCGTGGATCGGCGCCCTGGTCGTCGTCGGCGCCCTGCTGCTCACCACCCTGGCCGGCTGGCTCGACCGGCGCGAAGGCGTGCCGGCCAAGGCGGCCGTGCGCAGCGCCGTCGCCACCCACTAACTCAACGAAAAGGACACACCATGAACATGCCACAACTCGGCCTCGGCACCTTCCGCCTGCAAGGACAAGCCGCGATCGACTCGGTCGCCACCGGTCTGGAACTGGGCTACCGCCACATCGACACCGCCCAGATCTATGGCAATGAAACAGAGGTCGGCCAGGCGCTGGCGGGGTCGGGCGTGCCGCGCCGCGAGGTCTACCTGACCACCAAGATCTGGACAGAGCACCTGCCCGCCGACAAGCTGGCCGCCAGCCTGAAGGACAGCCTGCGCAAGCTGCGCGTCGAGCAGGTCGACCTGACCCTGATCCACTGGCCCTCGCCCGGCGCCGCCGTCCCGGTGGCCGAGTCGATGCAGGCCTTGCTGGCAGCGCGCGACGCCGGCCTCACCGGCGCGATCGGCATCTCGAACTTCCCGGTGGCCCTGATGCGCGAGGCGATAGCCGCCGTCGGCGCGGACAATATCGCCACCAACCAGGTCGAGCTGCATCCCTATCTGCAGAACCGCAGCGTGGCGGACTTCGCGCGCGCGGCCGGCATCCAAGTCACCGCCTATATGCCGCTGGCCTATGGCAAGGTGATGAGCGACCCGACGATCGGGGAAATCGCGCGCCGCCACGGGGCCACGCCGGCCCAGGTGACCCTGGCCTGGCTGCTGGCCAAGGGCTATGCCGTGATCCCGTCGTCGACCAAACGCGACAACCTGGCCGGCAACCTGCGATCGCTCGGACTCGTGCTGGGCCAGGAGGACAGCGCCGCCATCGATGCGCTCGACGATGGCGCTCGCCTGGTCAGTCCCGACTTCGCCCCGGCCTGGGACTAATTACCGATCGAGCTCGGGATAGCGGCGGAAGATGCCTTCCTCGTTGAAGGGGATGCGCCGGTCGGACGCGAGATAGGCGGCGATGTTCGGCCGCGCAGCCACCCGGTCGCGCAGGCCGGTGAGCACCGGATGCTCCTGTTCGATCTTCTTCATCGCATTCGGGAAGGCATAACGCAGGCCCTCGATGACTTGGAACAGCGACAGGTCGGCATAGGTGATCTTGTCGCCCGTGAGATAGTCGCGCGGCTCGGGGTTGGACAAGAGGCGCGCGAAATACGCCATGAACTTGGGGATACGCGACTCGACGAAGTCGGCCGAGCGGCGCAGCGCCTCGGGTTTCTGGTCTTCGTAGTACAGCGCGGACGCGATCGGGTGATGGGTGTCGTGGGCCTCGGTCACCAGGTCGGCGATGGTCAGCTGCAGCTGGTGCACCCACAGGCGGCCCGGATCGGTGCGCGGCGCCAGGCCGTGCTGCTCACCCAGGTAGAGCAGGATGTTGGCCACCTGGCCGATGACCAGCTCGCCCGCCTTCAGGAAGGGCGGCGCGAAGGCCGGATACTCCTCGACGTCGAGCGCCGCCATCAACAGGTCGACGCCACCCTCGCGGCGCGCCACGTCGACGTAGTCGGCGCCCGCTTCTTCCAGCGCCAGGCGGACGAATTCGCCGCGTCCCTGGATGCTCGGCCAATAGAACAGTTCATACGCCATCTGCTTCCTCCATTGCTGGTTGGTTCCGGCGCATTATCGATGATGAATGAAGAAGCGTGGCGCGCTGCAAACATGGTAGTCTTGTCGTGCATGCCTAAAAACAACCATAAGTTAATACGTCCAGAGAGAGTCCCATGACAGATCACGCCCGCCTTGGTTCCCAAGCACTGTTTGCACTTCGTCCGGGCACGAGCTAGCAATTCGGCACATAATTGCAGAACGGAATTATTTCTTGTCATTGCCGGGCATGGACCGGCAAGATAAAGACCTTCTACGCCGAATGGAGCGCTCGATGATCTTCGCTCGTCTCACCCAACGCTGGCATGCGCTGCGCTACTGGCGCGAGCACCAGTCCCTGTCCCGTCTCAAGCTGGTGCGCCGCCTCGAAAACGCGCCCGACGACGACCTGTTCCGCCATGTGAGCGGCCGCGACTACCTGGCCCGCGGCATGAAGGTGCGCGAGCGCATGCGCTGCGTGCTGGCCCACTACCGCTTCGAAGAGACGACCTTCAACGCCGCCTACCGGCAGGCCGCGCACCATGGCGGCCTGGTGTTGTGGCAGCATGAGGACGACAGTGGCAGTTTCATCATGCGGCTCGAGCACGCGCCCCGCATCGACCCCGAAGGCGAACTGACGCTGTCCCTGGTCGTCGACGGCACGGTGCTGCACCGCCTGTCCTGGACCTGGGTCGAGGGCGCGGTGGTGGGCGTCGACCTGCCGATCGTTCCCTTCATCACCCGCAACGCCGGCCTGTGGCGCGATGCCGGCGGCGCCTTCGAGACCTTCGAGCGCGTCTTCCCCAACAATTCGCCGAGCTTCTTCTGCTTCGCCGCCCTGCAGGGCGCGGCGCAGGTGCTGGGCTTTAACCGGGTGGTCGCGGTGCGCGGCAGCGCGCACGTGGCCTATGAAGCGGCGCAAGACAAGGCCTTCGAGAACGCCTACGACGGCTTCTGGCGCATCCTGGGCGGCTCTGATCTGGACGCGCGCAGCTTCCTGGTGCCACTGCCCTTCTACCTCAAGCCATTGCAGGACATGCCATCGAAGCACCGCAAGCGCGCGGCGCAGCGGCGCGAACACTGGCGCGCCATCGGCGACGCGGCGCGCGCCGTGCTGCTGCGCCACATGGTGACGCCGGCCGCCACCCAGCCAACGGTGGCCGAGGCGCCGTCGACCGCGAAAGCCTGAGCGGCGCCGATCGACCGGCTTGACAGATTCACCACGGCCGCCCGGGGCCGTGATACACTCGCGACTCGCTAGGGGTCCTGGAACGTTGTTCCGGGTGAGAGATACCCTTCGTACCTGATCTGGATAATGCCAGCGAAGGAAAGCGCAAAGCAGCATCCCCATTCGTTTGCCCTTCCCCCACGTTGGCTCCGGCTTTGATAAAAGCGGCGCGCCACGTAGCGCGCGAAAACGAGCAAACCATGACATTCACCTCGAAGCACACCATTCTCGCCTGCGCCATCGTGCAGGCGTTTTCCCTGTCGTCCCAGTCCTTCGCACAAGAGACTGCGTCCGTCGTCGTCACCGGCAGCAAGTGGATCGCCCTCGACCGCGCCAGCGTCGGCGGCTTCGCCGACGTGCCGCTGCTCGAGTCCCCAGCCTCGATCACCTCGATCAGCCAGAGCCAGATGCAGGACCTGTCGATCCGCAGCGCCACCGACGCCGCCCGCTACGACGCCTCGATCGGCGACGCCTACAACGCGATCGGCTACGCCGAGCAGTTCTCGATCCGCGGCTTCGCGCTCGACAACGCCACCAGCTACCGCAAGGACATGATCGCGATCTCGGGCGACACGCAGATCCCGATCGAGAACAAGGAACGCATCGAGGTCTTGCGCGGCCTGGCCGGCCTGCAGGCCGGCGTCGCGGCGCCGGGCGGGATGATCAACTTCGTCACCAAGCGTCCTACCAATGCGCCGCTGCGCCAGGCCACGGTGGAGGTGCGCGAGCGCGGCACCGTGTACGGCGCGGTCGACCTGGGCGGCCGTTTCGAAGACCGCCGCTTCGGTTACCGCATCAATGCCGCGGCCGAGGACCTCAAGTCCTACGTGCGCGGCGCCGACGGCGAGCGCCAGTTCGTGTCGGCCGCCTTCGACTGGCAGATCACGCCGGACGCGCTGTTCCAGATCGACCTCGACCACCAGCACAAGTCGCAGGTCACGGCGCCAGGCTACCAGCTGATCCGCAATGAAGCGCTGCCCACCGGGATCTCGGCCAAGACCCTGCTCAACGACCAGCCCTGGACCCGCCCGGTCGATACCGACAGCAGCAATCTGGGCCTGCGTTTCGAGTACCGCATCAACGACGCGTGGAACGCCACCGTCAGCGCCAACAAGCATTGGTTCAAGCGCGATGACTTCACCGCCTTCCCTTACGGCTGCAGCAACGAGGACGACGGCTACTATCCGGGCTACTGCTCCAACGGCGACTACGACGTGTACGACTTCCAGAGCACGGGCGAGCGCAAGACGCCGTGGGGCCTGCAGGCGATGCTGCAGGGCCGCTTCGACACCGGCGCGGTGCGCCACTCGTTGACCATCGGCGGCTCGTATGCCGAACGCCACGACAGCTTCGGCGAATACGTTTACGACTACGTCGGCTCCAGCAATATCTGGAACCCGACCGTCGTGCCGCCGGTCTCCAGCGACCGCGTGACCGGCCCTGTGATGCAGCGCCGCAGTACCGAAGAACGCTCGCTGTTCGTGCAGGACGTGATGACCCTGTCGCCGCAGTTCACCCTGCACGCCGGCGTGCGCTACGTGAAGCTCAAGCTCGACGCGCTTGAAGAAATCGAGGGCGGCTGGGTGCACACGAAGGACTCGTTCGCGCTGCCGAACGTGGCGCTGGTGTATGCGCCGGCGCGCGACTGGCGCGTGTACGGCTCGATCAGCCATGGCCTGCAGTACGGCGGCATCGCGCCGATGGAAACCACCAACCAGAACACCGCGCTGCCGCCGAGCCGCTCGAAGCAGCTGGAGTTCGGCGTCAAGCGCAACGTCAACGAGCAGCTGGCGCTGTCGGGCGCGTTGTTCGAGATCCGCCAGGGCCTGGAATACACGAACGCGGCCAACACCTTCGTGCGCGCCGGCGAACAGACCCACCGCGGCGTCGAGTTGTCCGCGATGGGCCGCGCCACGCCCGACCTGAACTACAGCCTGTCGCTGATGGCGCTCGACACCGACCAGAAGGACACGGGCGACGCGTCGACCGAAGGCAAGCGCGTGACCAATGTGCCTGAGCTGCGCACCACCGCCTGGGTCGAGTACGCGGTGCCGCAAGTGGCGGGCCTGAAGCTCGACGCGCAGTGGCAGTACTCGGGCAACAAGGTGTTCGATCCGGCCAACCGCGTGAAGGTGCCGGGCTATCACGTGGCGGGGTTCGGGGCGTCCTACCTGCTGCGCGCGGGTGGGCTGAACACGATCATCCGCGCGCGGGTGGACAATGCATTCGACAAGTTCTACTGGCGGGACGTGACGCAGTCGCTGGGTGGGTATTTGCTGCCGGGGGCGCCGCGCACGTTCAAGTTGTCGGCGCAGATCGATTTCTAGGCATTCGCCCGCTTCGCCTGCCACGCGCGCCGTGGCAGGCATCATGCATCAATCCGACAAATCCGCCAGCTTGCCCAGGCAACGCCGCTGGAAACCATTCAGCCCGCGGGTGATGAGCACATCATCGTCTTCGATCACCTCGGCATCGAGCAGCAACCGCAGCTTGGCGATGCGGTCGCCCTGGGCCAGCGCCTGCGCGAGGTGCGAACCATCCGGTTCGCCGGCCTGCTCGATCGCCTCCACCACCTCGGGCGGGAAGTCCCAGTGGTTGGCGATCACCGACGACAGCTGGCGGCTGGCCGCGAACAGTTCGATGCCGAATTCGCTGGAACCGGGCACCCTGCCTTCGCAGATGCGGTCAGCCACCTGGAACGCGACCTGCAATCCCAGATTCTGCATCAGGCCGGCCAGGTAGGATTCGAACACGCCGGCCGACAGGCCCGGCGCCATCACGCTGGCGGCGAACGCGCAGCGTTCGGAATGCTTCCACACATTGGGCGCCACCTGGCGCGCCACGCCCTGGACCTTGACCCGCACCAGCGGCCGGAACGCGATGCGCGCCAGCAGCATGCGCAAACCGTTCAGGCCGAGCATCGTCACCGCGCCTTCGAGTGTTTCGATCGGGGTCACCGGCCGGTAATAAGCGCTGTTGGCTTCGCGGATCACTTCGGCCACCAGCACCAGGTCGCGCCCGACCTGCGCCGACAGCGCGCCGGTCGAGATGTTTTCGTCGGACAGCGCGGTAAGCAGCTGCGACACCAGTTCGGGAACGCGCGGCACCAGGCCGGACGCACAGACCGGATCGGCCGCCAGCGAACGCACTTCGGCCAGGATCTGGGCTTCCTGCCCGGGCTGGGCGTTGAAGCCGCTGGAGGCGGTCAGCCAGCGGTAGAAGGTGGCGTGGACATCGTTCGCCATGTCCTCGTCATGTTCGATCGTCGCCGTCGTGCCGACGCTGGCCGCAGCTTCTGTCTCTTTATCTGAACCGCCCAAAAAGCGTCCTATCCAGTTTTTCATAGCGTCTCGCCGTACGTTCGAAATCCGATGATTGTAATGCCTTCTAGAAACAAATAGTCATCAGGGTGTAAAGATTTATTGTTTGTAACGACATCCAACACCGATTCGCATCGGCCCCTGTGCGCCCGGTCAAGAAATCCCTGCCAAAAAGTCGGAAGAGCACGTTGCAAATGATAATGATTATCATTTAGTATGCTTGATCGCATTTGCAAAACAAACAAGGAGCACACATCCATGAAACTTACCCGTCATCTCCTGGCCGCAGCCATCGCCCTGGCCTTGATCCCGGCGCAGGCCGCCCCGCAACTGGCGCAGCAGTGGGCCGAGCTCAAGGCCAAGGAGCCGCGTCTGCAGATGCGCGACGCCGCGCGCCAGCTGAAGGTATCCGAAGCCCAGCTGCTTGCCACCGGCATTGGCAGTACCGTCGTGCGCCTGAAGGAAACCGACCATGCGCCGCGCGAGATCATGCGCCGCGCCCTCGACCTGGGCAAGGTGATGGCGCTCACGCGCAACGAGAACGGCGTGATCGAGACCACCGGCGTGGCCATGCGCATTCCAAAGCAGGCCGAGAAAGGCAGCGCGGACGAGGCCGAGCGCGAAGCGCGCAACCTGAACATCGCCGGCGGCTACCTGGGCGGTCCGATCGACCTGCGCTTCCAGTTCGCCAAATGGAAGTACGCCTTCGCCGTGACGCAACCCGGCCGCGACGGCGCCGGGGCCGGCCAGCGCAGCCTGCAGTTCTTCGACGCCAGCGGCAACGCCGTGCATAAGCTCTACCTGCGCGACGACGCCGAGGTTGCGGTGTTCGACAAGCTGGTGGCCGACTTCCGCCATCCGAGCCAGGGCGCGCAACTGGACGTGGCGGCCGCCGCACCGAAGCCTGCCGAAAAGCCCGACAGCGCGGTCGACGTCAAGGAATTCCAGACTGCCTGGCAAGAGATGACCGATGTGCACCAGTTCAACCGCATCGTGTCGGAATTCGGCCTGACACGCGAACAGGCGCTGCGCCTGGCCCCTGGCGGCGTGGTGCAGAAAGTCGCGCCGCAAGCGGTGCGCAAGCTGCTCGAGGATGCCGCCAAGGACGGGGTCGCGATCATGGCCTTCCTCGGCAATGGGGCGCTGACCCAGATCTACAGCGGCAAGGTGAACAAGGTGATGGCGGCCGACGGCTGGTTCAATGTGCTCGATCCGGACTTCAACCTGCACCTGCGCGACAGCGCACTGCGCAGCGGCTACGTGGTGCGCCGCGCCGGCGTCACCTCGGTCGAGTTCTTCGACGACCAGGGCGAGCTGGTGGTGACCTTCTTCGGCGTGCGCGAGCGCGGCAAGCCGCAGCCGCAGTCGTGGACCGACCTGGCGGCCAGCCTGCCGAAGGCGTAACCGTCAGGACTGAGATTCAGCGCTGGCCGAGCAGCCCCTGAACCTGCCGCATCCGGTGCGGCAGGTCGCCGGCCAGCAAGGTGTAGGCGATGCCGCGCGCGGCCAGCGTCTCCACCAGCATCCTGTGCACCATCTGGCGCACCTCTTCCGATTCGCGCTGCAGGCCGTCCGGCTCCCACGGGGTGTCGGGTGCGGTGACGAAGGTCCAGGCGTAGTCGTGGCGCGCATCGAGCCGCGCCAGCTGTGCATCCACCCTGCCCCAGTACACGCGGCTGTACAGCGCCGTCATCAGGGGCGTGGTGTCACAAAACAGCAAGCGGCTTGCCTGCGCAGCAGCCGCATCCTCGCGCGCGCGCTGGGTCAGCGCGATGCCATACTGGTCTTCCTCGTGCGGCACCCTTCCCAGCGTATCGACGAATTCGCGCAGGTATTCGGGCACCCACAGTGTGCCGTAATGGCGCGCCAGCGCTTCGGACAAGGTCGACTTGCCGGACGACTCGGCGCCGAGGATGGCGACTCTTTGCACGCCGCTCATGCTGCCTTGCGCGCCAGCGCCGACCAGGTGCGCAAGCCGGCGATCGCCAGCAGCACGAATACGCCATACAGCACGGCGGTCAGCACCAGGCCTTTGTACAGGTAGAGGCCGACGTACAGGATGTCGACCGCGATCCACACATGCCAGTTCTCGACCTTCTTCCTCGCCAGCAGCAGTTGGCCGACCAGGCTGCCGGCGGTCAGGAAGGCGTCCGCGTGCGGCACGTCGGTGTCGGTGAAATTGTCGAGGAAGGTCGACAGCAGCACGAAGCCAGCCAGCCAGGCCGCCAGCGACCAGGCGCGCCCGTTGGGCTTGAGGAAGCTGGGCACCAGCGGCGCATTGCCGCTGCCGTTCAGCCACTGGTACCAGCCCCAGACCGAGGCCGCGATGAACACGAACTGCAGTCCCATATCGCCGTACAGGCGCGCGTCGTAGAACACCACCGCATAGGTCGCGGACGAGGCGATCGAGAACAGCCAGGCCCAGTGCTTCTGGCGGATGTTGAGCACGACGGTCGTGACGGCCAGCAGGAAGGAGATCAGTTCCAGCGGCGAGGTCGTGAGGCCGGCGAGGATGAGGGGTTCGTTCATTCGGTCGACAATGATGATGAAACGCGCGCGAATACTTTTTGCTCAAAACCGTCGTTCCCGCGAAGGCGGGAACCCAAGTGCTCTCGGCGCAATCGTAACGCTTGCAAACTTGGGTTCCCGCCTGCGCGGGAACGACGTGCAGAGGATTGTGGCCGAAATTACTTCTTCGGATACTTGATCGTCATTTCCTTGAGCAGGTTGTCGGCATGGTCGACTTCCTTCATCACCCACAGCATGTAGCGGATGTCGACGTGGATCGCGCGCGTGATGGCGGTGTCGAAGTACCAGTCCTTGGTGATCGATTCATAGGTCGAATCGAAGTTCAGGCCGATCAATTCGCCACGCTTGTTCATCACGGCCGACCCCGAGTTGCCGCCGGTGGTGTCGGCGCTCGACAGGAAGTTGACCGGCACCGTACCCAGCGCCGCATCCTTGAACACGCCATAGCGCTTGCCCTGGATCGCCTGCTTGAGCGGGGCCGGCACGATGAATGGATCCTTGCCGGTTTCCTTCTCCAGGATGCCTTCCACCGTGGTGAACGGCCCCTTGACCAGGCCGTCGCGCGGCGAGAACGGCGACACGGTGCCGTAGGTCACGCGCAGGGTCGAGTTGGCATCCGGGTAGACGGGCTTGCCCTGCGATTTCTTCCATGCGATCACGGCCGCCATGTATTGCGGGATCACGCGTTCCAGGTTGCCGTCGATCTCATTGCGACGCTCTTCCAGGGCCATGCCGGCGTCGTGCAGGCGCACCGCGAGCGCGATAAACGGATCGTTCGACTTGCGGAAAGCATCGACGTCCTTGCCCATCCAGGCCAGGCGCGTGGCGGTGTCCGACAGCGTGCTGGCCTTATACATGCCCGCCAGCGCATCCTGCGCCGGCAGCAGCGCGTCCACGCCTTGCGGGCGCACCTTGGCGTCGATGCTGGCGTAGCGCGCCAGCGCGGCGGCATAGCGCGCCTGGTCGACGCCAGGCACCAACGACTGCTCCAGGCGCGCCAGGCGCGCCTTGATGAAGCCCAGGTCGCGTTCCTGGTAGCCGCTTTCGCGCTCGGCGTCCGGCTTACCGCGTTCCAGCGCCAGGCGATACAGGGTGCGCGCGCTCTTGAGCAGGTCGCTGTGGGTGGCCTCGAGCCAGGCGGCTTCCTGGCGCTGCAGCGCCATGTCCTGGGCGATCACGCCGTCGAGGTCCGCCAGCAGGTTCTGGTTGGCGCCCGCGTGCGACTTCTGCCAGGCACGGAACTCGGCATCCTGCACGTCCTTGATGACCGCGATGTCCTTGCGTGCGAAGCCGTCCAGCAGGCCCTTGGTCTTCTTGAGCACGTTGTTCAGGCCCTTGTCGACGCTCGCATAGGCCACGTTCCAGGCCGGATTGCCCTGGGTCGCGGCGGCGATCACCGACAGGTCGGCGGTGATGGTCGCGGCCTTGGCCGGCAGGTCGACGTCGTGCGCGAAGCGGATCTCGCTCGGCAGCTTGTAGCGGCTGGTGCGGCCCGGGTAGCCGGCCAGCAGGATCGGATCGCCGTTCTTCAGGCCCTCGGCCGAGACAACGAGGAAATCCTTCGACTTGTACGGCACGTTGTCAGGCGACGGGTCGGCCGGACGGCCATCCTTGCCGACGTAGGCGCGGTAGAAGGCGTAGTCGCCCACGTGGCGCGGCCACTCGTAGTTGTCGATGTCGCCACCATAGTTGCCGATGCGGTCGGACGGCGCGTACGCCAGGCGCACGTCGCGGATCATCAGCTGCTTGATGCGGTAGTACTCCAGGCCGCGGTGGAAGGCCGGCACCGAGCAGCGCGTCGACTTGTCGGTTTCGCACTCGGCCACCAGGGCCTTGATGCGTGACTGGACCAGCGCATGGCGTTCGCGGCCCGACATGGCCGGGTTCAGGCCCTCGAGCACGCGCCCGGTCACGTTCTCGACCTTCTCGGTCACGTACACCAGCGTGTTCGGGCCGCCCGGCAGTTCGTCGGCGCGGGTCTTGGCCAGGAAGCCGTCGACGATGTAGTTCTTCTCGGGCGTGGCGTTGCGCTGGATGGCGCCATAGGCGCAGTGGTGGTTGGTCACCACCAGGCCGTCGGGCGACACGAAGGACGCCGAGCAGCCGCCCAGCGAGACGATCGCGCTCATCGGATGCTTGCCCAGGTCGGCCAGCTTCTCGGCCGGCATGGTGATGCCGATGCGTTTCAGTTCGGATTTCAGTTGCGGCAGCTGGTGCGGTTGCCACTGGCCTTCGTCGGCGAAGGCGGCGCTCGCCGCGCCAAGGAGGGCGACGGGCAGGACGATCGATTTGAACAAGACAAGTCCCTGAGATGAAAAAAGCAATGCGCGAGTATATCCCCGTTGGGTGCTGGCCGTGTGGTTTTATAAGGGATTGACGGCGGTCCCGGTGGCGTCAACATCGCGTCATATTGCCGTGGCAAGATGTCACATTATGCAGAAAAAGGCAGGCAGACATGAGCACCGAGGCCCCCTTGTACCGACACCAGGTCCTCTTCCTCTCCCAGAGCTTCTTCATCAAGGACAACCGCGCCGAACTGCTGCTGCACGCGCACAAATACGATTTTGACATCCGTTTTTTCAGCGAAGTGGCCGAATTCACGGCCGCCGTCGCGGCCGACCGTGGCGCCAGCCTGTTCGTGATCGACCTCGACACCCTGCACAATATGCAGGCCGACCTGCACGACAGCCGCAAGACCCTGATGCTGGGCGAGCTGCTCGAACGCCTGCCGCGCGAGCACGCGTATGTCTATCTCCAGTCGGGCCGCCAGGGCAGCCGCTTCCTGCTCCAGCAGCGCCTGGTGGACAGCAACTGCCTGGCGTATGCCGAGAAGCCGATCGCCAACGATGTCCTGGTCGACAAGCTGTTCAATCTGTTCATGCGCACCAAACGCGGCGACCTGGTGTCGGTGGTCCACCTCGGCCAGCCCGGGGATCTCGATACGGCTGCGCTGCTGGCGCAGCAGGTCGACGTTGTCCACCACCTGGACCCGACCACGCTGCACCTGCGCGTCAAAGAGCTGCAACCCGACCTGGTCGTGATTGCCGACGACGAGTACCGCCGCCTGGACGCGTTGGCGCGCGTCATGAAGAAAAACATCGAGGCCGATCCGGTGCGCGAGATCGTGCTGCTCCAGCGCCGCCCCGACGACGCGCTGGCGCGGCGCGCGCTCGGCGACGGCTTCGATACCGTCCTGCAGGCCACCGCCGGCCTGGTCGAGGCCCAACTGGCCAACCGCGCGGCCAGGATCCGCGTCAGCAAGGACCTGATCGGCAAGGACCGCGCCACTGGCCTCTTGAACAAGGTGGGCCTGCAGCGCAAGACGCAAGACCTGATCCGGCAAGCCACGCTCGAGGACAAGCCGCTCGCCTTCGGCGTGATCGACATCGACAAGTTCAAGACCATCAACGACACCTGGGGCCACCACTTCGGCGACATCGTCATCAAGCGCCTGTGCCTGTGCCTGGCGCCGCAGCTGGGCGAACGCGACCTGCTGGCGCGCTTCGGCGGCGAGGAATTCGTGCTCGTGTTCTGGGATTGCACGCCAGACGTGGCGTGGCGCCGGCTCGATGCGCTGCGCCAGGCCTTCGGCGCGGTCGAGTTCCAGGTCGCGCGCGGCGAGACGCGGCGTTTTTCGTTCAGCGGCGGCCTGGCCGCCTTTCCCGAACATCGCAGCGAGAACGCGCTGTTCCTGCGGGCGGATGCGATGTTATATACCGCCAAGGAGAGCGGGCGAAATCGCATCTGCCCGTAGGGTTGGCGGCTGCGCCGCCGACGCGGTGATGGTTGGCTGCGAGATCATCCGGCGCGAAATCGGCAACGATAACGATCACCGCGTCGGCGGCATAGCCGTCGACCCTACGTGAGCAACCCCACCGGCTCGTCGGCCAGGACGATCGCCTCGTACTGCTGGCGCACCGCTCCCTCGCCATACAGGCGCTCCAGCCGCCGCACCGCGAAGTGGCCGCGGCTCATGTTCTGGAAGTGGTCGACGAACAGCAGGTTGATGGTCGCGCCGCCCACCGCGCCCAGGGCCGGCACCAGCATCGCGGCCGCCTTCTGGGTCACGTGCACCTGGAAGCGCGCCGCCACCGTGGCGATCAGGCGCAGCAAGGCCGGCGTCGTGGCGGCGTTCACCGACTTGGCCGCCAGCGCCTGGGCGGCTTCGCTCACCGCCCGCGCCAGCGCGATGCGCATCGCGAAATAGCCCGAATCGGCGGCATCGTCACCGCCGCTCGGCCCGCCCATGGCCAGCACGCGCAGGCATTCCAGCCGGGTCTCGACATCTTGTGGACGTTCGCCATTGGCGCGCGCGATCTCGGCGATCGAACGCAGCATGATGACGGTGGACAGCGGCAGGTCGACCAGGAGGCCAGGCAGGCCGAACACGCCGCCCACGCCACCCGACAGGCTCGCCGCGAACTTGTGCAGGCGCGGGTACGATGCCTCCTTGCCGCCGTCCGGCATGGTCGACAGCGCCCCCGTCAGCGCATACTGCAGCGCATGCTCGGTCGCTCCTCCCACCTTCTTTTGCCACGGCGCCGGCAGGCGCTCGATGGCCGCTTCGATCGGCGAACCGACCAGGTTGCTGATGCGCGCGGCCAGGCCGGGATTCTCCAGCAGGCGCTTGGCCTCGTGCAGCTCGGCCAGGTGTTCGGCAGTCATGTTCATGGCGATTTCCTCTCGAAAAAACGCGATGCAATGCAGCGTTAGCCCGGCAAATCGGTCAACTTGCCCAGGCAGCGGCGTTCGAAACTGTCCAGGCCTTCGGTCACGAGCGCGTCGTCCTCCAGCACCACGTGGGCGTCGAGCAGCAGTCGCAGCTTGGCGATCCGGTCGCCGCGTTCGAGCGTCTGCGCCAGCGGAGATGCGTCCGGCTGGCCGACGCCGGCGATGGCTTCCACCACGTCAGGCGGGAATTCCCAGTGGGCGGCGATGGTCGCCGACAGGCCGCGGCTGACGTCGAACAGGCGCCGGCCGAATTCGCTGGAGCCTGGAATCTTGCCACTCTCGACCGCCCGCTCCGCCAGGCGGAAGGCCACTACCAGACCCAGGTTCTGCATCAGGCCGGCAAGATAGGCTTCGAACACGCCGGCGCCCAGGCCCGGCGCCATCAGGCTCGAGGCCAGCGCGCACTTCTCGGACTGGTTCCAGACCAGCGGCGCCGCCTGACGCGCAAAGCCCTGGTCGGCCATTTTGATCAGGGGCCGGAAGGCGATCCGGGCCAGCAGCATGCGCAGGCCGTTCTGGCCGATCATCATGAGGGCGGCATCGAGCGACTTCACCGCCTGCAGCGGCCGGTAATAGGCGCTATTCGCCTCGCGGATGACCTCGGCCACCAGCACCAGGTCCTGCTCCACCTGACGCGCCAGGTCGCCGGTCGAGACCTCGTCGTCAGCCAGGTCGCGCAGCAGCTTGGGGATGAGTTCGGGGATGCGCGGCACCAGGCCGCTGGCCGCCTGCGGGTCGGCTGCCAGCGTGCGCACCAGGTCGAGGATGTGTTCCTCGACGTCCGCTCCCGCCTGGTATCCGCCGGATGCGGTCAGCCAGCGGTAATAGGCGGCGTCGACCTGGACGCCGTGGTCGTCTCCCAGCTCGTCCGCCTGCTGCGATGAGCCAGCGGTGCCAGCGGCGTCAGGCGCCTTATCGGCGCCGCTCAACATGCGATTAATCCAGTTTTTCATGGCGTATGCCTGACTATCGATAATCGCAGCATTGTAATGCCTGACGCATGATTACTGCGCGGCGTCCGCCAGCCTTTGTTCCTGCCAGCCACCGCCCAGCGCCTGGATCAGCGACACCGCCGCCGTCTGGCGGTCGGCCTGCACCTGCACCAGCGAACGGCGCGCATTCAGGGCCGTCACCTGGGCCTGCACCACCTCGGTATAACTCACCTGCCCCGCCTTGTAGCGGTTCAGGATCTGCTCTTCGACCAGCCCGGCCGCCTCTGCCGCCTCGGCACGCAATTGCTGCTGCTGTTCCAGCACGCGGGTGGCGGACAGGCCGTTCTCGACGGCGGCGAAGGCGTCCAGGGCCACCTGGCGGTAGCGCGCCACGGTTGCCTGGTGGCGCGCCTCGGCGCCTTCGACGCTGGCGCGGGTGGCGCCGGCATTGAAGATGGTCTGGGCCGCCGACAGGCCGAACGACCAGGCCGCGGCGGATGCCGAGAACAGGTCGCCCACGCGGCTCGTATTGTTGCCGTACGAAGCAGACAGGCCGAAGTTCGGGAAATAGGCCGAGCGCGCGACGCCGATGTCGGCATTGGCCGCCGCCACGTCGCGTTCGGCGGCGGCGATGTCGGGGCGGCGCTGCAGCAGGGTCGAAGGCATGCCGACCGGCACGTCCGGTACCGACACATGCCATGGCGCCGGCGGCAAGGCGAAGCTTGAGGGGGTCTGGCCGATCAGCACCGCGATCGCGTGCTCGAGCTGGGCGCGCTGGTTCTGCAGGCCGAGCGCTTCGCTGCGCGCATTGGCGAGCTGGGTCTGGGCCTGCAGCACGTCGGAGCGCGCCGCGATGCCGGCCTCGAAACGATTCGAGGTGATCTGCAGCACGCGCTCGTAACCTTCGATGGTCGAGGCCAGCATCTCGCGCTGGGCGTCGGTCTGGCGCAGCGAGAAGTAGTTGATCGCCAGCTCGCCCTGGGCCGCGAGGACGGCGTTGGCCAGGTCGGCGGCGGTGGCCTGCGCACTGGCCTCGGCGCCGGTCACGGCATTCCTCAGGCGGCCGAACACGTCCGGCTCCCAGCTAGCGCCGATCTGCAGGCGATAGGAGTTGTTCGCACCGCGGTTGACGCTATCGTCGCCCCCGCCGGCGCGGTCGGCGCCGGCGCCCAGCGTCACCACCGGGAACAGCGAGGCGCGCTGCTGCGCCACCAGCGCGCGCGCCTGGGCATAGTTGGCGACCGCCACCGCCACGTTCTGGTTCGCGGACTCCACCTGCCTGGCCAGGCGATCGAGCTCAGGGTCTTCGAACAGGGTCCACCAGGGGCCGCGTTCGAGCGCGTCGGCCGGCGCGGCCGGCACCCAGCCTTCGGCCTCCTTGTAGGTGCCCGGCAGCGCCGCGCCGGCGGCAAGCGGGTCCGGTCGTTCATAAGCGGGGCCGACGGCGCAGCCGGCCAGGGTCAGGGCCAGGGCGAGCAGGGAAAGACGGAATGGAAGCTGTTGTCGCATAGTGGTCATGGTTTGGCCAGGGACGGGCCGCCCTCGTCATGAGGGTGACGGGTCAGATTGTGTTCATCGGGTTTGCGCGTGCGCAGCTTGTCGAGCAGGACGTAGACCACCGGCGTGGTGAGCAGGGTCAGGAGCTGGCTCGCGACCAGGCCGCCGATGATGGCGATGCCCAGCGGGCGGCGCAGCTCCGAGCCTTCGCCGAAGCCGATCGCCAGCGGCAGCGCGCCCAGGGCCGCGGCCAGGGTCGTCATCAGGATCGGGCGGAAGCGCAGCATGCAGGCCTCGCGCACCGCCTCCATCGCGGACAGGCCGCGTGCACGCTCGGCCTCCAGCGCGAAGTCGATGATCAGGATCGCGTTCTTCTTGACGATGCCGATCAGGAGGAAGACCCCGATCAGGGCGATGATCGAGAACTCCATCTTGAACAGCAGCAGCGCCAGCACCGCGCCGACGCCGGCCGACGGCAGCGTCGACAGCACGGTCACCGGGTGGATCAGGCTCTCGTAGAGGATGCCCAGCACGATGTAGATCACGACGATGGCGGCCAGGATCAGCAGCGGCTGCTCCTTGCTCGACTCTTGCGCCGCGGCAGCCGTGCCCTGGAAGCTGCCGCGCACATTGCTCGGCATGCCGATGTCGGCCTCGGCCTGGCGCACCGCGGCCTGGCCATCGTCCAGGGTAAAGCCCGGATTCAGGTTGTACGAGACCGTGGTCGCCAGTTCCCCGTCCTGGTGGCTGACCGAGGTCGGCGTGGCGCTTTCGGCAAACCGCGCGATCGCCGACAGCGGCACCATGGTGGCGGCGGCGCTGGCCAACGCCTGCCCGCCAGACGGGTCGCGCGCCGCGGTCAGGTTCGCGGTGGTCGAGGTCGAGGCCCCGGCGGCGCCCGTGGCGGCGGCCGTGCCGGTGCCGGTGGACGCCGCGCTGGAGGCCCCGCCGGTCGGCCGCGCCGGCACGTAGACGTCCTTGAGCGCCTCGGGCGACTGCGCGTATTTCTGGGCCACGCCCATCACCACGTGGTACTGGTTCAGCTCATCGTAGATATTCGCAACCTGGCGCTGGCCGAAGGCGTTGTACAGCGCATTGGTGACGTCGCGCGTGCTGATGCCCATGCGCGCCGCCGATTCCTTGTCGATGGTGACGTAGGTCTCGACGCCGTTCTCGGCCTGGTCGGTATCGACGTCGACCAGCGCCGGCTGCGCCTTCATGGACTCGGCCAGGCGCGTGGCCCATACCTTGAGGTCTTCGGCGTTGTCGCTCTTGAGCGTGTACTGGTAGGTCGAGTTGCTGGAGCGCCCGCCCATGCGCAAGTCCTGCACCGGATTGAGGAAGATCGTGATGCCGGTGACCTTGGCCATCTGCGGGCGCAGGCGCGCGATCACGGCCTGGGCCGCGACGTCGCGCTCGCCCACGGGCTTGAGGTTGACGAACATGAAGCCGCCGCCGGCGCGCCCGCCGCCGGTGAAGGCGACTACCGTGTCAACCGCCGGATCCTTGCGGATGATCTCCACCAGCTGGTAGATTTTTTGCTGCATGGCCTGCGACGAGATGCTCTGGTCGGCGCGGATGCCGCCATTCATCTGGCCCGAGTCCTGCTGCGGGAAGAAGCCCTTCGGGGCACTGGAGAACAGGTAGACGTTCAGCGCCACCGTGAACAGCAGGATGATCATCACCAGCAGCTTGCTGTCCAGCGCCCAGTCGAGCGCGTGTTCATAGACGCGCAGCACGCGCGCGAAGCCGTTCTCGGACCAGCGCGCCAGGCGGCCCGGCTTCTTGTCCGGGTCTTCCTTGCGCAGCAGCCAGGCGCACATCATCGGCGTCGTGGTCAGCGAGATCACCAGCGAGATCAGCACCGCCGCCGAGAGCGTCACCGCGAATTCGCGGAACAGGCGTCCCACCTGCCCGCCCATGAACAGCAGCGGAATGAACACCGCCACCAGCGACAGCGAGATCGATAGCACGGTGAAGCCGACCTCGCGCGCGCCCAGCAGCGCGGCCTGCATGCGGTCCATGCCGTTCTCGATATGGCGCGCGGTGTTTTCCAGCACCACGATGGCGTCGTCGACGACGAAGCCGGCGGCCACCGTCAAGGCCATCAATGACAGGTTGTTGAGCGAAAAACCGAGCGCGTACATTACCCCGAAGGTGCCCAGCAGGGACACCATGGTGGCCACGGCCGGCACCACGGTGGCGCGCAAGGACCGCAGGAACACGCTGACCACTCCCACCACCAGCACGATCGACAGCACCAGGGTGAACTCGATCTCGTGCAACGAGGCGCGGATCGAGTTGGTGCGGTCCGAGGCCACGGCCAGGCTGATGTCGCCCGGCAGCTGGGCCTGCAGTGACGGCAGCAGGTCGCGGATGCCGTCCACGGTCTCGATCACATTGGCCTCGGGCTGGCGCGTGACCAGCACGATCACCGCCGGCTGGCCGTTGAACAGGCCCAGGGTGTATACGTTCTCGGGGCCGTCGAACACGGTGGCCACGTCCGACAGGCGCACGGCGGCGCCGTCGCGCCAGGCGACGATCAGGCCACGATAGTCGCTGGCGCTGCGGCCGTCGCCGCCGGCCGGCTGCGAATAGATCTGCAGCCGGTTGCCACTGCCCTCGATCTCGCCCTTGGGGCGATTGGGGTTGCTGGCCTGGATCGCGGCGCGCACGTCCTCGCTCGAAACGCCATAGCGGTTCATCGCATACGGCACCAGCTCGACCCGCACCGCCGGCAGCGAGCCGCCGCCGATTTCCACTTCGCCCACGCCCTTCACCTGGGCCAGCCGCTGCTGGACCAGGTTCGACACCGATTCATAGATCTGGGCCGGGGATTTGGTCTTCGAGGTCAGCGCGAGAATGATCACCGGCGCGTCCGAAGGATTTGCCTTGCGGTAGGTCGGGTTGCTGCGCAGGGTTGCCGGCAGGTCGGCGCGCGAGGCGCTGATCGCCGCCTGCACCTCGCGTGCGGCGGCGTCGATCTGGCGATTGAGCTCGAACTGCAGGTTGATGCGGGTCGAGCCGGTGCTGCTGCTCGAGGTCATCTCGTTGACGCCGGCGATCACGCCCAGGCGCCGCTCGAGCGGCGTGGCCACGCTCGACGCCATCGTCTCCGGACTGGCGCCCGGCAGCGAGGCCGAGACCGACACGGTCGGATAGTCGACCTGCGGCAGCGGCGCCACCGGCAGCACGAAATAGGCGCCGATGCCGGCCAGCGCCAGGCCCAGGGTCAAGAGGACCGTCGCGATCGGACGCTCGACGAAGGGGCGCGACAGATTCATGCGCCCGCCCCTTCCGTCTTGTGCGGCGCCTTGCCGGTCCAGCGCCGCGCGGTGCGGTCGAAGGCCAGGTAGATCACCGGGGTGGTGAACAGCGTCAGCAGCTGGCTCAGGATCAGGCCGCCGAAGATGGCCAGGCCCAGCGGCCGGCGCAGCTCGGCGCCTTCTCCGGTGCCCAGCATCAGCGGGACCGCGGCAAACAGCGCCGCCAGGGTCGTCATCAGGATCGGGCGGAAGCGCAGGAGCGCGGCCTGCCTGATCGCCACCAGCGGGGATTTACCCTCCTCGCGCTCGGCCTCGATCGCGAAGTCGATCATCATGATCGCGTTCTTCTTGACGATGCCGATCAGGAGAATGATGCCGATGATGCCGATCACGCCCAGACCTTGCCCGCTGACCCACAGCGCCAGCAACGCGCCGACGCCGGCCGACGGCAGTGTCGACAGGATCGTCAGCGGGTGGATGTAGCTCTCGTAGAGCACGCCCAGCACGATGTAGACGCAAACGACCGCGGCCAGGATCAGCCACAGCTGGTTCGACAGCGACGCCTCGTAGGCGCCGGACGCGCCGAGGAAGGTCATGCTGACCGAGGCCGGCATGCCGATCTCCTCGGCGGCGGCGCGGATCGCGCTCACCGCCTGGCCCAGCGAAGCGCCGGAAGCGGTGTCGAAGCCGACCGTCGCCGCCGGGTACTGGGCCACGTGGATCACCTGCAGCGGCGCCTGGCGCTCGCTGATGGTGGCGATCGCCGACAGGGGCGTGGGCTGGCCGGAACCGGTGCGCAGCTGCAGGCGGCCGAGCGCGGCGATCGACATCGCCTCGTCCTGCTGCGCCTCCAGGATCACGCGGTACTGGTTGGTCTCGGTGAAGATGGTGGACACGATGCGCTGGCCGAAGGCGCTGTACAGCGCGTCGTCGATCGAGGCGGCCGTGATCGACAGGCGCGACGCGGTGTCGCGGTCGATGTCGATGAAGGCGGCGGCCCCGGTGGCGCCGGCATCGGTGATCGCGGTGCGCAGTTCGGGCAGGCTGCCGATCTTTTGCGTCAGCCGGCGCGCCCACTCGTTGACCGTTTCTTCATCGGAGCCTTCGAGCGACAGCCGGTACTGGGTCGGGCCGCTCTCGGCGTCGATGGTCAGATCCTGGGTTGGTTGCAGGAACAGCTGCAGGCCCGCCACGTTGGCCACGCGCTGGCGCAGGCGCTGCATGGTCTCAAGCTGGTTGCCGCGATCGGCCTTCAGGTTGATCAGCATGGTCCCGGTATGCAGCATGGTGTTGTTGGCGGCGTCGACGCCGACGTAGGACGCTACCGAGGCGACCTCGGGATCGGCCATGATCTGGCGCGCCGCTTCCTGCTGCAGCTTGGCCATGTCAGCGTACGAGATCGACTGGCGTGCCTGCACCCGCGCCTGCAGCTGGCCGGTATCCTGGGTCGGGAACAGGCCTTTCGGAATGACCATCCACAGCAGCGCCGTCAGCACCAGGGTTCCCAGCGCCACCAGCAGGGTCAGGCCCTGGCGTTGCAAGACCCAGCCGAGCATCACGTCGTAGCGCTCGATCACGCGGTCAAAGAAAGCCTGGAACCGAACAGCGAATTTGCTCGGCTTTTCCTGCTCGTGGCTGCGCAGCCAGCGCGCCGACATCATCGGCACCAGCGTCAGGGACACCACGCCCGAGATCAGGATCGTGATCGCCAGCGTCACCGCGAATTCGCGGAACAGGCGGCCGACCACGTCGCCCATGAACAGCAGCGGAATCAGCACCGCGATCAGCGACACCGTCAGCGAGATGATGGTGAAGCCGATCTGGGTGGCCCCCTTGATCGCGGCCGCCATCGGTTTTTCGCCTTTTTCGATATAGCGGGCGATGTTCTCGATCATGACGATCGCATCGTCGACCACGAAGCCGGTGGCGATCGTCAGCGCCATCAGAGACAGGTTATTGAGGCTGTAGCCGAGCAGGTACATCACGCCGAAGCTGCCGATCAGCGAGATCGGCACCGCCAGGCTGGCGATGATGGTCGCGCGCAGGCTGTGCAGGAAGGCGAAGATCACCAGCACCACCAGCACCACGGCCAGCAGCAGCTCGATCTGCACGTGCTTGACCGAGGAGCGGATGCCGGTGGTACGGTCGCTCAGCACGTCCATGCGCAATGCGGTCGGCAGGCCGGCCTGCAGCTCGGGCAGGCGCGCCTTGATCGCGTCGACGGTGGCGATCACGTTGGCGCCGGGCTGGCGCTGGACGTTGAGGATGATCGCCGGCTTCATATTGGCCCAGGCGCCCAGGCGCACGTTCTCGGCGCTGTCGACTACCTTGGCCACTTCGCGCAGCTTGACGGGGGCGCCGTTGCGGTAGGCGACGATCAGGTTTTCATAATCGGGGACGGTGACCAGCTGGTCGTTGGCGTTGATCGCATACGAGCGGGTCGGGCCGTCGAAGCTGCCCTTGGCGCTGTTGGCGTTGGCGGACGTGATCGCGGTGCGCAGCGTGTCCAGCCCCAGGCCGTAGGACGCAAGCGACTCCGTATCGGCCTGGATTCGCACCGCGGGCCGCTGGCCGCCCGACAGCGAGACCTGGCCCACGCCCGAGACCTGGCTGATCTTGAGCGCCAGGCGCGTGTTGACCAGGTTCTGCACCTCGGTCAGCGGCAGCGTATCCGAGGTGATGGCCAGGGTCAGCACCGGCGCATCGGCCGGGTTGACCTTGGCATAGACCGGCGGCGCCGGCAAGTCGGTCGGCAGCAGCGAGCCGCCGGCATTGATCGCGGCCTGCACTTCCTGCTCGGCCACGTCGAGCGTCTCACCCAGCGCGAACTGCAGGGTCACGATCGAGACACCGGCGGCGCTGGTCGAACTCATGCGGGTGAGGCCAGCCATCTGCCCGAACTGGCGCTCCAGCGGCGCGGTGACGGTGCGCGCCATCACTTCGGGACTGGCGCCCGGGTACAGGGTCCGCACCTGGATCGTCGGGAAGTCCACCTGCGGCAGCGCCGACAGCGGCAGGAAGCGGTAGCCGACCAGGCCCGAGAGCACGATCGCCAGCATCAGCAAGGCGGTGGCGACCGGGCGGTTGATGAAGGGGGTGGAGGGACTCATGCCTTGCCTCCGTCATCGGAACAACCACCCCGTCGTTCCGGCGCAGGCGGGAACCCAAGTGCTGCGTGCGTTACGGCGATGCGGGCTAACTTGGGTTTCCGCCTGCGCGGGAACGACGGGCTGGGGGCGCGGGCCGTATGCTCGCGGCACGTCAACATCATTGCTGCGCTCCCTGGGCCGGACGACCACCGCCCTGGCCCTGGCCCTGGCGCGCGCCTTGTCCCTGACCACGCGCACCGGCCGGACGTTCACCCGGCAACACCACGCTGGCGCCATCGCGCAGGCGGTCGGCGCCTTCGGTGATCACCTGCTCGCCCACCTTCAGGCCGCTGGCGATCTGCACCTTGTCGACGGTCGCCTGGCCGCGCTTGACGGTGCGCAGCGCCACGGTGCGCGCTTGCGGGTCGAGCACGTAGACGAAGTCGCCGTTGGCGCCGTGGCGCAGCGCCGTCACCGGCACCACCACCGCGTCCTTCAAGGTATTGACGGTCAGGCGCAGGTTGACGAACTGGCTGGGGAACAGCTTGTTGTCGCTATTGGCGAAGCGGGCCTTGGCGCGCACGGTGCCGGTCTGGGTGTCGACCTGGTTGTCGAGCGCGATGAAGCTGCCGCTGGCCAGCGCCTCGGTGCGGGTGCGGTCGAGCGCAGTGGCCGGCAGCTTGGTCTCTTGCGCGATACGCCCCTGCAGCGCCGGCAGGTGGTCTTGCGGCACGGCAAATTCGACGTCGATCGGCGACAGCTGGGTGATGACGGCGATGCCGGCCGCGTCGCCGCTGCCCACCAGGTTGCCCACGTCCACCGTGCGCAGGCCGACCCGGCCGCCGATCGGCGCACGCACCGTCGCATAATCCAGGTTCAGTTGGGCCGTGCCCTCGGCCGCCCTGTTCGTCATGCCGGTGCCTTCGAGCTGCTTGACCAGCGCGGCCTGGGTATCGACCTCCTGGCGCGCGATCGAATCCTGCTCGAGCAGGGTGCGGTAGCGCGACAGCATCAGGCGCGCGCTTTCGAGCTGCGCTTCGTCGCGCTGGCGCTGGCCGCGCGCCTGCAGCAAGGCCATCTCGAACGGGCGCGGGTCGATCGTGGCCAGCACCTGGCCCTGCTTGACCAGCTGGCCCTCGGTGAAGTGGATCTTCTGGACCACGCCCGACACTTGCGGACGCACGGTGACGGTGGCCGCGGCGACCACGGTGCCGAGCGCCTCCAGCGTCACCGGGATGTCGGCCTGCTCGGCGCGCGCGACGCCGACCGTGGTGGCCGGGCCGCCCCGTCCACCCGGACCGCGCGCGCCGCCCGGCCCACCTGGGCCGCCGGCCGCCATCCCCGGTCCACCCGCACCACCGGGGCCGCCCGCCGGCTGGTGGGTGAGCCACCAGGCGAGGCCGCCCAGCGCCACCATCGACAGCACGGCGATCACGCCGCCGATGAGGCGGGCGCGCCGGGTGCGGGCGGGACGGTCGGTGGTTGAATGGGGCGGGAGATGCTGGTCCATGCTTGTCCTTGTTCTATATAGTTTTGCTACTTGCAATACGGGTCACAATGACTTTAGCATGGTCGTTTCACTCACAATGTTTCGTAACGTACATTGCTCTACCGTAGATTCAAAGCCTGCGCGCCTGCCTTAACGCCGATTTACACAGTTCGCCCCTATTTAGGCGACGTAAACGAAAAACGGGCGCGAGATTCCGCTCGCGCCCGCTGCAACACTGTATTAATCAGTTACAAACTACTTACATCAGCGATCACCAGTTGCCGCAGAAGCAATGGGCCACCGCCGCGAACGGCTTGCGCTCCTGCGTCAGTTCGGACAGGAAGGCCATGTCTTCCGCCACCTGGCCGACCGGGCCGGCCGGAATCGCCTGCTCGACCAGGCCCAGCTTGACCTGGATCGTCATCGCCTGCGCCGCCGAGGCGCCGGCCATCTGCAGGAAGCGCTCCACGCGCGTGACCGGACGCTCGACGTAGACCACGCGGTAATCCTTGGCCAGCTTGGCGCGGCCGGCGGCCGAGGCCAGGGCGTCGTTATAGCTGCCCAGGCGGTCGACCAGGCCGCGCTCCTTGGCCTGGGCGCCGGTCCAGACGCGGCCCTGCCCCACTTCGTCGATCTTCGCCTGGGTGGTCTTGCGCGCCGCCGCCGCCTTGCTGGTGAAGTCGGCATACACATTGTTGATGCTTTGCTGGACCAGCTTCTGGAAGCGCGGGTCGAGTGGACGCAGCGGATTGTAGGCATCGGCCAGCCAGGTGGTGGTCACGCCGTCGGTGCGCACGCCCAGCTTGTCGGCCACCTTGTCGGCGGTCGGCAGCAGCGCGAACACGCCGATCGAACCGGTGATGGTGGCCGGGTCGGCGATGACTTCGTCGGACGCCATCGAGATCCAGTAGCCGCCCGACGCCGCCACGCTGCCCATCGACACCACCACCGGCTTGCCGGCTGCGCGCGTCAGTTCCAGCTCGCGCCGGATCAACTCGGAACCATAGGCGCTGCCGCCGGGTGAATCGACGCGCAGCACCAGGGCCTTGATCGAATCGTCCTCGCGCGCCTGGCGAATGAGGTTGGCCGTGGCGCGGCCGCCGATCACGCCGGGACCGCCCGCGCCGTCGGTGATGGTGCCGGAGGCGACGATCACGCCGACCGCGTCGCCGAAGGCCTTCTGCGGATGGCGCGACAGGTAGTCATAGAAGCTGATCTGGCGGAACGACTTGATGTCTTCTTCGTAGACGCCGCGCTTGGCCATCAGCGCGCGCAACTCGTCGCGGGTCTTGAGGCCGTCGACCAGCTTGGCCTGCAGGGCGACCTTGGCGGCGCTGCCGCCGGCCGCTTCCATCCGCTCGGGCAGCGTGTCGATCATGCTGGCCAGCGCCCCGTCGGGCAGCTTGCGGTTCTTTTCGACCAGGCCGGTGTAGCCGGACCACATCGCGTTGTACAGGAAGGCGTCGGCCTCGCGCGCGGCGTCCGACGGGCCGTTGGCGATATACGGCTCGGCCGCGCTCTTATAGGTGCCGACCTTGATCAGGTTGACGGTCACGCCGACCTTGTCGAGCGCGTCGCGGTAGTAGTTGCGGCGTCCGCCGAAGCCTTCGATGAGGACCATGCCCATCGGATGGACGTAGACCTCGTTGGCGTGCGAGGCGACCAGGTAGCGCTTCTGGTCGTACTGGCCGCTCCAGGCCACGACCGTCTTGCCGGCCTTCTTGACGCGGTCCACCGCGGCGCCGAACTCGCGCAGCATGGCCATGCCGCCGCCGTTCATCTCGTCCAGCAGCAGCACCACGCTGGTGATGTTGGGATCGCGCGCGGCATTGTCCATCACCTGGATCACGTCGCGCAGGCGCACGGTGCGCTTGCTGTCGCCGCCCACGTTGTCGAGCACCGTGTCGCGCAAGGTGGTCTCGTACTGCTCGACCAGGTCGCCCTTGACCTCGACCACCAGCGCCGTTTTCTCGGACAGCGGCTTGACGCCGCCGCCGAAGAACATCGCGATGATCAGGATGAGGATCAGCAGGAACAACAGGTTGAAGAAGGTGCGGCGGGTCACGTCGAGCGCGGTCCAGAGGAACACGACGCCGCGCCGCAAGGCATAGAGGGGCTTGAAGGCCATCGAAACTCCAGTCAAGGTCAATGAAACGTAGCGGTCAGGCGACCTGCCCGGCCCCGGCAACGCCAGGAACGCGACGCGAGATCGCATACAAGCCGGCAAACACCAGTATGCCGTTAATCAACAGTAATTCCAGCCCGAGGCGGTAAGCGCCGAGCAGGTAAGCCTGATTGTACTCAAGGATCGCGCACAGGACAGGTGCGCCGATCGTCACCAGCGGGACAAGACTGTCGGTCGGCGTGCGCGCGGTCAGCATGCCGAAGGCGAACAGGCCAAGCAAGGGGCCGTAGGTATACGCCGCCAGCTTGAGGATCACGCCGATCATGCTCGGGTTGTCGGCCGCCTTGAAGCCCAGCACCAGCAGCAGGAACAGGAAGGCGAAACCCAGGTGCACGCGGCGGCGCAGGCTCTCGGCCTGGGCCTGGGTCAGGTCGGTGCGGCGCTTGATGCCGAGCAGGTCGATGCAGGTCGACGAGGTCAGCGCCGTAATCGCCCCGTCGGCACTGGGGAACAGGGCCGAGATCAGCGCGATCAAAAAGATGATTTGCAAGGCCGCCGGCAGGTGGCCAATCACCACCGCCGGGAAGATCTTGTCGCCCGTGGCCGTCACGCCGACCGTCGGCGCATACAGGTACAGCAGGCCGCCCAGGAACACGAAGGACAGCAGCACCACGACCAGCACCGCGGTCAGGGTCAGCATATTCTTTTGCGAATCCTTCAGGGTTTTGACCGAGATGGTCTTCTGCATCATTTCCTGGTCCATGCCGGTCATGGTGATCGTGATCAGCGCGCCGGCGATGATCTGCTTGAGCCAGAAATTGGGGCTGTCGACATCAATCGTGAAGATCGTGGCCAGGCCCTGCGCCTGCATCTGGTTCAGGCTTTCCGGGATCGACATGTTCAGTTCGCCCAGCAGGATCCAGACGCAGGCGAACAGGCCGAACAGCATGCAACTGGTCTGCAGGGTGTCGGTCCAGACGATGGTCTTGACGCCGCCCTGGTAGGTGTAGAGCAGGATCATGCCCAGCACGACCAGGGTGCTGAGCCAGAACGGCACGCCCAGGCTGTCGAGGATGATGGCTTGCAGGATGTTCACCACCAGGTAGAGGCGCGCGGTGGCGCCCAGCAGGCGCGAAATAATGAAAAAGCCCGCGCCGCTCTGGTAGGCGCGGCGGCCCAGGCGGACGTCGAGATAGTGGTAGATCGAGGTCAGCTGCAGGCGGTAGTACAGCGGCAGCAGCACATAGGTCACGGCGATATAGCCGATCACGTAGCCGATCACGATCTGGGCATAGCCGAAGCCGTCGACGCCCACGGCGCCCGGCACGCTGACGAAGGTCACGCCGGACAGGGTGGTGCCGACCATGCCGAAGGCGACCAGCATCCAGTTGCTGCTCTTGTTACCGATGAAGAAGCTGTCGTTGTTGGCGCCTTTCGAAGTGGCCCAGGCGACGCCGAGCAGCAGTGCGAAATACGCGATGAGGATGCAGAAGAGGAGTAGCGGGGACATGGGGTGCCGAGGTTGATGTTTCGCTCAGCAATATACACCTTACGCCACGCCGGCCCAAGGGCCGGCGCCCCGGCTTGCCTTCAGATTTCTTCGCCGCGCACCCGCGTGAAGGGGCCGATGCAGGCCTCGACCGAGGCTTCGGCGCACAGCAGGAACAGCTTGCCGGACGGGTGGAAGCGCACGAAATGGGTGACATTGGCGCCCGGCTTCATGACGTTGCCGGAGCAGTCGGGCTTGCCGTTGTCCTTGGTGACGCGGTCGGTCAGGCGGTAGAAGCCTTCGGGGTCGGGCTCGTTGGGGATCGTGTAGACGCTCTCGGAAATTTCGGCGGCGCTGGTGACCAGCGTGGTGCCGTCGGCGCGGAAGCGGTAGGTTTCGAGACAGTCGGTGTCGGGCACCGCGAGGCGCCAGATGCCGAGGATGGGGTGATCGGACGCCGGGGCATTCTGCGCCAGCGCCGGCATCACGGCGCCCAGGAGGGACAACAGCAACAGGCTGATAATGGCGCGCATGGCAGGCTCCTTGGTCGCAACCGGACGGCGCCTGCACGGGATCGGACAGGCGATGCCATTATTGCATCGCCTGTCGCGGGCAGGCGCACGCGCTACGACTCAGCCCTTCTCGCTACCTGCCTTCGGCTTGGCCGGGCGACGGCTGCGTGGTGCGGCCTTGCGCGCCGGCGCCTTGGCGGCTGGACGAGCGGGATTGTAACGCGCCAGCTTGGCCGCGGCAGCAGCGTCGATCGCCTCGTCCGACTCTTCGCCGTCGTAAAGCTGCGGCTCATCGGGCGTCTCGATCACGGCCGGCGCGGCTGCCTGCTCAGCAGCGACGGCGGCTTCCAGCGCTGCCTGCTCGGCGAGCTTCTTGGCCGATGGTTTGCGTGGGGCGCGGCGGCGCTCTTTCGGTGCCGGCGTCTCGGCCTGCGCCTCCGCTTGCGTGGCGTCCGCCTCGACCGCGAACAGCGTCGGCTGCGATGCCGGCTGCTCGATGGCCTCAAGCTCGGCCTGCTGCTCGACCTGCTGTTCGACTACCTCGTCGACCTGCGTTTCGGTATCGGTGACGACAGGTTCCAGCAGGGCTGGAATCTGCGCCGTTTCGCCACGAGCACCACCCTTGCGGCCACCGCGGCCACGCCCACGGCGGGTGTCGGGCTTGACCTGCTCGTCCGGCGCGCCTTCGACCGGTGCGGCGGCATCGAGCATGTCCTGGACCACAGCCTCAGAGGCCTGGGTGCCATCCTGGATCACGGACTCGACGCCGGCCAGCGTGGCCGGCGCATTCGCGCTGCGGTACACAAAGGTGCCCGACTTCTCGTCGCGGCCGAACTCGAACAGGCCGCGGGTCTGGGCTTCTTCGAGCAGGTTGCCGAAGGTGCGGAAGCCATAATAGGTTTCGGAGAAATCCGGACGGCGGCGCTTGAGCGTATCTTTCAGCAGCGAGGCCCAGATCTTGCCGGTATCGCCGCGCTCGGACACCAGTGCGTCGAAGGTCTCGACCACCATGTCGAGTGCCTGCAGTTTGCGCGTATCGAGTTCTTCCTTGCGCTTGTCGTCGCCCGCGTTCGCATTCGAGCGGCGCGACTGCGGCTGGGCCTTGCGCTCGTCGCGCTTGGCCGCGGTGCGGCGCTGTTCGCGCACCAGGTCGTCGTAGAAGATGAATTCGTCGCAGTTGGCCACCAAGAGGTCGGAGGTCGATTGCTTGACGCCCACGCCGATCACCTGCTTGTTGTTCTCGCGCAGCTTGGAGACCAGCGGCGAAAAGTCGGAATCGCCGCTGATGATGACGAAGGTATTGACGTGCGACTTGGTGTAGCACAGGTCGAGGGCGTCGACCACCAGGCGGATGTCGGCCGAATTCTTGCCCGACTGGCGCACATGCGGGATCTCGATCAGCTCGAAGTTCGCCTCATGCATCGGCGCCTTGAAGGCCTTGTAGCGGTCCCAGTCGCAGTACGACTTCTTGACCACGATGCTGCCCTTGAGCAGCAGGCGTTCCAGCACCGGCCGGATGTCGAATTTCTCGTAGTTGGCGTCGCGCACGCCCAGTGCGACGTTTTCGAAGTCGCAGAACACCGCCATGCTGATGTTGTCGGAAGAAGATGCCATGAGTTGTTGTTTTCTGGTGATAAGTGGACAAGCTAACGGGGATTATACGCAACCGCAAGGGCTTTTCGCCGTCCCGCTCGCCCGTACACGCGCGCATCGACGCGCCGCCGCTTCCATGCCGGCATCCGGCGGCGTTTCGGCATGTCGATTTCGGCGAAGGCGCGGGTAATCACCAAGCGCGCACACAAGGATTATGACCGATTCAATTGTCCGTTTAACACACCCGCTTCTGCCCTATAATTCCGGCTCCTTCAACCGGTTTTCGGGCGACGATGCTCTCTGCTACCCTGTTCGAGTCGGCCTTCAACAGCTCGCCCTTCGGGCATTACCTGCTGTCGCCCACGCCTGACGCGATCATCCTTGCCGTCAACGATGCCTTTCTCAAGGCCTCATCGCGCACCCGCGAGGAACTGGTCGGGGTCAGCCTGTTCGAGGCCTTTCCCGGCAACCCGGACGATCCGGACGATACCGGCGAAGCGGACCTGCGCGCCTCGCTCGACAAGGTGCGCGCGACGGGCCTGCCCGACACCTTGCCGGCGATGCGCTATCCGATTCCGGTGGTGCTGCCCAATGGCCAGACGGTGTTCGAGGAACGATTCTGGACCTCGACCAGCACGCCGATCTTCGGCCCGGGCGGCGAGCTGGCCTGCATCTCGCACAGTAACAGCGACGTCACCGCCCAGGTGCGCTCCGAGGTCGCCGTGCGCGAAAGCGAGAAGCGCTTTCGCGCGCTGACCAATGCGACGGCCGAAGTCATCTATCGCATGAACCCCGACTGGACCAAGCTGTATTACCTCGAAGGCCGTGGCTTCATCAAGGACACGGCCGACACCAACCCCTACTGGCTGGAAGATTATATTCCGCTGGAGGACCAGGAACTCCTGCATCGGGAAATCGCGCGCGCCATCCGCGATCGCTCCGTGTTCGAGCTCGAGCACCGGGTGCGGCGCGCCGACGGCAGCAGCGGCTGGGCCCTGTCGCGCGCGGTGCCGATGTTCGACGCCGCCGGCGAAGTCTACGAATGGATCGGGGCCGCCAGCGACATCACCGAGCGCAGGGCGGCGGAAGAAAAGCTGCGCGAGGCCGACCGTCGCAAGGATGAATTCCTGGCCATGCTGGCGCACGAGCTGAGAAATCCCCTGGCGCCGATCGGGGCCGCGGCCGAGCTGCTGCAGCGCATGAAGCTGGACGAGACGATCATCCGGCGCACCAGCCAGATCATCGGCCGCCAGGTGGGTCACATGACGGGGCTGATCGACGACTTGCTGGACGTCTCGCGCGTCACGCGCGGCCTGGTCGAGCTCGATACCGAGCAGCTCGATGTCGGCGCCGTGCTGCAAGAGGCGATCGAACAGGTCATGCCGCTGATCCAGGCGCGCCGCCACCACCTCACGCTACGCCCGCCGCCGGCGGGCACGCTGGTCGCGGGCGACCGCAAGCGCCTGGTGCAGGTGGTCGCCAACCTGCTCAACAACGCCGCCAAGTACACGCCGGAAGACGGACGCCTCGAAGTCGCATCGATCGTCGACGCCGAGCGGCGCCTGTGCATCGACGTGCGCGACAACGGCATCGGCATGGCGCCCGAACTGGCGGCGCGCGCCTTCGAGCTGTTCGCCCAGGCCGAACGCTCGTCCGACCGCTCCTCGGGCGGCCTGGGGCTGGGCCTGGCGCTGGTGAAAAGCCTCGTCGAGCTGCATGGCGGAGCGGTCTCCTGCGACAGCGCCGGAACGGGACGCGGCAGCCGCTTCTCGGTCTGCCTGCCGCTGCTGGAGCAGCAGTCCGCCAATGCCGCGCCGCCCTGCGCGGAACTACCCAGCCGTGCGCAGCCGGGATCGCTGCGCGTGATGGTCGTGGACGACAACGTCGACGCGGCCGTTACCCTGTCGATGCTGCTGGAAGCGGGCGGCCACCAGGTCGCGGTCGAGCACGACGCGCTGCGCGCACTGGACTGCGCGCGCCAGTTCAGGCCCCAGGCCTGCCTGCTGGACATCGGCCTGCCCGGGATCGACGGGCTGGAGCTCGCGCGCCGCCTGCGCGCGCTGCCGGAAACGGCGGAGGCGATGCTGGTCGCGGTTACCGGCTATGGCCAGGCGCGCGACCGCGACCAGATCCTCGCGGCCGGCTTCGACCATCACCTGGTCAAGCCGATCGATACCGGGCGGCTGTACGCGCTGCTCGGCACCTGCTGTCACACGGCAGCCTAACGGGCCGGCGCAGCCTGGCGCGACGCGCTTTGCACGAAGCGCGCCAGATCCTGTGCGAAGCGTTGCGGTTCTTCGGCGAACGGGGCGTGCCCCGACTCCGCATAGACCGACTGCGCCAGGCGCGGATTGAGCTGACGCGCCCTTGCCATCGCCGGCGCCGCATGGATCAACGCGTCGCGCGCGCCGTACAGCAGCAGGACTGGCGCCCGCGCGGCCGCCAATCCGCGCAACGACACATCCATCGAATGCACCGCGGCCTGCATGTCCCAGGAGGCCATGGCGGCGGCGCCCAGCAGGCGCTCGAACCTGGCCTGGTCCGGCCGGGTGTGGAAGCACAGGGCCAGGAAGGCGCGCTGGGCGGCGAGGCGCGTGCCCAGGTCGGACGCATTCAGGTCGCGATACACCTCGGGATGCGCGACGATCTGCCGCGCATCCGCCAATTCGACGACGCCGTTGACATAGACCGCGCCGCCGATCGCGGCGTCGCCATATGCGGCCAGGTAGTTCGAGATCACCGCCGCACCCAGCGACCACCCGACCAGCACGGGCTTGCCCGCCTTCGTGGCCGCGATCACGGCCGCCAGGTCGTCGGCCCAGCGCCGTCCCTCGCGGTAGGCCGCCGGTCCGCCCGGCTTGCCGGACAGGCCATGGCCGCGCAAGTCGTAGCTGATCAGGCGGTAGCCCTGCAGCGCCGGGCTGGCGCGCTGGGCGTCCCAGTTCAGGTGGCTGCCCAGCAGGCCGTGGATGAACAGGATGGCGGGGCCGTCCGGGTTGCCGGATTCCTGCACCGCCAGGGTCACGCCGTCGGGCGCGGTGACGGTGGTGTGCCGGGTCTTGGCCTGCGCCAGCGAACAGGCGGCGAGCAGGATCGCGGCCAGCAAGACGATGCGGGCGCGCGCCCGCAGGAATGGATGAGTCAAGTTCATGGTGTGCTCCAGGGGGGATGAAGTGCTATCCTGAAGCCTGACATTAATGTGAGGGTCAAGCGCAAATCGCATGCAATCCGATTCTTCCCTTGCGGCGCTGGCAATCGGCGAGCTGGCGCGCCAGACCGGCGCCAGCGTGCGCTCGCTGCGCCACTACGACCAACAGGGCCTGCTCGACGCGCGCCGCGCCGCCAACGGCTACCGCGTGTTTCCGCCGGCCGCCGTCACCCGGGTACGCCAGATCCAGCGCCTGATCGCGGCCGGCTTCAGCCTGGCCGAGATCCGGAGCTTCCCCAACTGCATGCTGGCGGTCGAGGGCGCCGCCATGTGCGCCGAGACGGCGCCGGCCCAGCACAAGCTGCTGGCTACCATCGAAGCCGAGATGGGCGAACTCGAACGGCGGCGCGCGCGCCTGCGCGCCATGCTGGCCGGAACCGCCAACGACTGAAGTCTTCCACGATCGGCGCCGGGCGGCGATAATGCCGCCAACCTTTTCCGGCATCGATACCATGCAAGCACACAAAGCCCATTACCTGCAGCTGCGCCCCCACGACGCCCTGCCCGACCTGACGCACCTGGCGCCATTCATGGCCGTGGTCGTGATCGACGACGACAGCGACGAGATGTGGCGCTGGGACGTCGCGCGCTGGCTGGTCGATTCCGGCTGCCGCTACATGCTGGCCTGGGGCAAGGAGTGCGCGAGCTGGAACGAGGCGGTCGAGGATGCCGCCCTGGAAGCGTTCGACTACGAGGACGTCGCGCCGGAACAGACCGTGCTGACGACGGCGCACGAGGATGACGACCTGGACGAAGTGTTCTGGTTCGCCCGCCACCGCGCCAGCCATCCGGCGCTGCGCTTTTCCACCGCGGTGATCCTGCACGTGGCCATGCGCGGCCGGCCAGACGAATTGCTGGCGCAGTTCGCCGACGCCTGAACCGCCGTTCCGCGCGAACTTACACGCGCGCCAGCGTCTCCGGATCGGCCTCGCCGTCGAAATACTTGTCGATGCAGGCCTGGAACACGGCCTCGTCCGGCGCCACGTCGGCGAACAGGGTCATCGACGAGCGGAATTTCAGCTCGTCCGGGTAGCCGAAGATCTCGTGCGCCGACGGCCCGTCGAGCGCGGCGACGATACCGGCGCATTCGCGCAGGCGCCGGCCCAGCACCGGATGGGCCAGGTAGGCGGCCGCCTCGTCCTCGGAGCCGATGGCAAAGCGCTGCGCCATCTCGCTGCTGCCCAGCCCCTTGAACTGCGGAAATACAAACCACATCCAGTGGCTACGCTTGTGCCCGGCCCGCAATTCGGCCACCACTCTGGCGTAGACCGGCTCCTGCGCCTCGACGAAGCGCGCCAGGTTGAAATCATCCATGACATTTCCCTCCCCTTGTCATCGAAATGCTACAACGCCGTCGTTGTTTGCTAAAGTGCCGCACGATGAACGCCGAACACCTCTCCCTCCTCCTCATCCGCGAAATGCCCTACGGGAAATATAAAGGCCGCAAGCTGGCCGACCTGCCGGGCCACTACCTGGGCTGGTTCGCGCGAGAAGGTTTTCCGCGCGGTGAGCTGGGCCAGTTGCTGGCCCTGATGTACGAACTCGACCACAATGATTTGCGCGGCCTGCTCGATCCGCTGCGTGGGCCACACACTAGGTGATTCCCTCTAGCAATACACGCGCCAAAATCCTGCTGGGCATCGGTATAATCGAACATTCAACGAAGAATCCACCATGCTCAACGAACACGCTCCCGCGCCCCTGGTACTGGTGGTCGAGGATGACGACCACATCGCCCAGGTATTGCGCTTCATGCTCGAACGCCAGGGCTACCGCGTCACGCACCTGGCCGACGGCCGCGCCGCGAGCGAGTACGTCGCCGCCAGTCCCGAGATCCCCGACCTGGTGCTGCTGGACGTGATGCTGCCCCATCTCGACGGCTTCGAGATCGTCGCCCTGGCCCGCGCGCGCGCCGCGTGGGCGGCGGTGCCGATCCTGATGCTGACCGCCAAGAACACCGAGCGCGACACCGTGCGCGCGCTCGACGCCGGCGCCACCGACTTCGTCAGCAAGCCCTTCCAGCCGAACGAATTGCTGGCGCGCGTGCGGCGCCTGCTGCTGCCGGCCGCCTGAGCCTATCCGAAACGGGCGCTGCGAATCGCCCTGCTCGCTTACACTCGAGGCATGTCGCGCACTATTCTCCTGCTTCCGCTTCTACTGTCATCGCTGTCCTTGCCGGCCCAGGCAGCCACCTTGCTGCTGTGTCCCGGCGCCCCGCTCGCCTCGCCCGGCGCCGTGACCGAGGACCACACCACCGCCATGGGCACGCGCATGCGCGCCATCGTCACCGAAGCGCCGGGCAAGCCCGATCCCGGTTGCCGCGCCGTGCCGCTCAGGGTGGCCGCCAGTGGCGTCCAGGCCCTGCACCTTTTGCCACGGGACGCGGCGCCCGGCGACACGATCCTGCTGCGCGGCGAACAACGGGACAAGGAATTCACCGTCACCGGCCACACGCTGGGCGCGGAGGAGCCGCCGCCAGCGCCTCAGCCGGGCCTGGCCACGCAAGACCCCGAGGACGCGGCCGAGGTGCGCCGGCGCGCGCCGCGCGCCACCTGGGCCTGGAGCCCGAACGCCTGGCGCGAACGCGCTGACGCCATGCTCGACTGGGCCGTCCGCCAGGGCATGGGAGAGTTGTTCATCAATGTGCCGGTGCGCGCCGGCCAGGTCGCCGAGCCGCAGGCATTGGCGGCCTTCGTGCGCCAGGCGGACAGCCGCGGCATCGCGGTAACCGCCTTCGAGGACGGCCCCGACCTGATCCTGCCGACCGCGCGCGCCGACGCCGTCGGCCGCATGCGCGCGTACGCCGCCTACAACGCACAGGCGGACGCAAAAGTTCGCCTGAAGGGCGTCCAGTTCGACGTCCAGCCCCAGTTGCTCGATCCGGACAAGCTGCCGGAAGCGGCGCGCGAAGGCCACTACCTCGACCTGCTTGCCGCGCTGCGCAAGGCCGCCGGCAAGATGCGGCTCGAGGCCGTGGCGCCGGCCGCCTGGAGCAGCGAGGAGGCGCTACTGCGCGGCCTGGCGCGCCATGTGGACGCGCTGACCGTGCGTAACTACCGCACCGACCCCGAAGAGATACGTAGTCATGCGGCGCCCTTCCTGGACTGGGGCGTCAGGCAAGGCAAGCGGGTGCGCATCGCGCTCGAGGCCGGACCGGCCGGCACCGGCGTGGAGCGCCACTACCGGCGCGTGGGACCGGGCGACAAGGGCGACCTGCTGATGTTCGACCTGGGCGGGCAAAAGGTGCTGGTGCTGCTGAAGGTGCCCGCGGCCCAGGACGAGGCGCAAGTCTATGCACTGGCCGACCGGCGCGGCATCGCCGGCTCGGCCACCACCTTCCACTTCGACAAGCCCGCGTTGATGCGCCTGCTGCCGCAGCTGGAACAGTCCTTTGGCGCGTGGAAGAGCTTTGGCGGGATGGCGGTGCACGAGCTGCGCTGAATGGTCGCTGCTGACCTAACTGTTCGACAGGTCAAATCGGGGTCAGGTCTGACATTCAAATCGGGGTCAGGTCTGACATTTGGACACGACCTGAACTGTGCTACCGAGGACCATTGCAGAGGCCGTGTCCGAATGTCAGACCTGACCCCGCTTTGTGACCTGACCCCGCTTTGTGACCCAGGCAAATCCTTCCACAATCGCGTGCGCGGCCATCCGACAAGCGTCGCGGCCGCATAGGATCACCCCAGCGGTAGCTCCACCGTAAACCGCGTCCCCATCCCGGCCCGGGTCTCGAATCCGATCGTGCCGCCGTGCTCCTCGATGATCGCCTTGCTGATGCTCAGCCCCAGCCCGGTGCCGCCGCGCTGGCGCGTGTCGTGGCCGTCGGCCTGGGCGAAGCGCTCGAACACGCGCGCCTGGAACGCGGGCGGGATGCCTGGTCCCTCGTCGGTCACGCTCAGGCGCGCCCAGCCCGGCCGCTGCGCCAGGCCCACCGTCACTGTCTTGCCGGACGGCGTGAACTTGACCGCGTTCGACAGCAGGTTGCTCAGCACCTGCACCAGGCGGTCGTGGTCGATCGCGGCCTGTACCCCTTCGGCGCCCGGCGGCAGGTCGAGGCGCAGCGCGACGCCGGCCTGGCGCGCCTGGCCCTCCATCGCCTCGGCCGCGTGCCGCAGCACCGGCGCCAGCGGCTGCACGCTGCGCCGGTATTCCATCTGGCCCGCCTCGATCTTCTGGATGTCGAGCAGGTCGTTCACCATCCGCATCAGGCGCTCGCAGCTCTGGCTGGCGATGCGGATCAGCTTGGCCACGTCCGGCGACAATTCGCCGGCCATGCCGGTGTCGAGCAGCGACAGCGAGGCGTGGACCGAGGTGAGCGGCGTGCGCAGCTCGTGCGAGACGGTGGACACGAATTCGCTCTTCATGCGGTCGACCTTCTTGCGCTCGGAGATATCGTGCAGGAAGATGCTGAAGAAGGCGTCGGCGCCCTCGCCCGCCAGCGCCACTGTGGTCTCGACCGTGAATTCCGTGCCCTGGCGGTTGACCACGATCCGTTCCAGGCGCCGGTCATACGCAAACTCGCCGCCCTGGTGGAAGCCCCGCAGCGCCTTGGCGATGCTGGCGCGGTAGCGCTCCGGCAGGATCATCTCGGCCAGTGGCCAGCCCACCGCGTCGTGACGGCTCCAGCCGAACATGCGTTCGGCGGCCGGATTCCAGTCGAGGATCATGCCGCGCTGGTCGGCCGCGATGAAGGCGTCCTGCGCCGCCCCGACGATGGTGGCCATGCGCTGCTCGCTGGCGCGCACCGAGGCCAGCGCGCGCTCCAGTTCCAGCGTACGCTGCTCGACCCGCTGTTCGAGCGTGTCGTTCAGCGTCTGCAGTTCGGCGCGCCGGTCCACCAGCGCCGTCACCAGCGCATTGAGCGCACCCGACAGCTGGCGCACCTCGGTATAGCCGCGCCGCGCCGGCACCAGCTCCTGGCTGTCGCCGCGGCGCAGGCGGTCGGCCGACGCGGCCAGGGCCTGCAGGGGACGCGTGATGCGGCGCGCCAGCAGCAGGCCGGCCAGCGAGAACAGCAGCGCCAGCGCGGCGCCGCTCCATAGCGCGCGTGCGCGCAGCTCGCGCACCGGGCGGTAGGCGTCCTCGAGGTCCTGGCGCACCAGCACGTGCCAGCCCAGGCCCGGATAGTCGCCCACCGCCCGCGTGGCGGCGTAGCCGACCAGGTAGTCGCGCCCGTCCTGCCAGCGCTCGGCCGCATAGCCGGTGCGGCCCTGGCGCGCCTGGCCCAGGCTGGCCAGGTCGACTTTCGTGTCTTGCAGGCCTTCGGGCCCCAGCAGCACCACGCCCTCGGCGCTGACGATCAGGGCCTGCACCCGGTTGCGCGCCTGCACCGGCGCGATGATCGAACGCTCGACGTCGCGCGCCCACTCCCACGACAGGTGGGTGCCCAGCACCCCGGCCGGCTTGCCGTCCGCATCCAGCCAGGGAAAGGCGACGTCGACAAAGCGGCGCGGCTCACCTTCCTGCACCGGCAGCAGCTTGGCCAGCAGCACCGCCTCGTGCACGTCGCCGACGTAGGTGCCCGCGAGGGCGTTGATGAACCACGGCCGCTTGGCCACGTTCTTCCCTTCCAGCAGGCCGCGCGCCTCGGCCAGCACCGTGCCGTCGAGGGCCGCCATGCCGATCCATTCGTAGTAGCCGTAGGTCGACTGCATGTCGCCCAGCATGCGGCGCCGTTCGGCGTGCGAGGTGCCGGGGGCCACCAGGTCGCCGCGGCGCGCCATCAGCCGCACTTCGCGATAGCGCTCGTACATGCCGCGATCGAGCTTGTCGGCGGTCTGCATCGCCATCTCGCCCAGCCCGGCGCCGATGGTGCTCTTGACCTGGGCCGTCGCGAAGCGCTCGACCACCTCGACCAGCAGCAGGGTCAGGACCACGGTCAGCAGCGAGAACGCCAGCGCCAGCCAGGCGCCGAGGCCACGCGGGGTCAGGCTGGAGGGGAAGCGAGGGAGATTTGGCATGCGGCACCTGAAATTATTTTTTTGCCAGCGTATCACGGGCATCCCGCCCCCCGGCAAGAGGAGACTTGGTCAATCGCGCGTCACGACCGGATTCCATCCAGCGTGCATGAAAAGTGTTGGTCCTCCTTACGGCAGAGGGTCCGGCGGCTTGGACCGAAAAGCGGGGGATTCCACACGGCCATGCCCGATTTCCGGTAAACTTGACGGCTATAAGTACATCGATTGGAAACACCGTCATGCAAGCCACCGCCGCCGCCGCACTCACCCCGCCTTCCCTGCTGGACTATGCCACCTCGTGCGCGCTGCCGACGCCGTGGGCCCAGTTCACGCTGCACGCCTGGGTCGAACCGGCCACCGGCAAGGAACACCTGGCGATGGCCCTGGGCGACCTGTCGACCGGCGAGCCGGTGCTGGCGCGGGTGCACTCCGAATGCCTCACCGGCGACGTGATGTTCTCGCAGCGTTGCGACTGCGGCGCCCAGCTCGAAGGCGCGCTGCGGCGCATCGCCGAGGAAGGCCGCGGCATCCTGCTCTACCTGCGTCAGGAAGGCCGCGGCATCGGCCTGGTCAACAAGATCCGCGCCTACCGCCTGCAGGAAGCCGGCGCCGACACGGTCGAGGCCAATCTGCAACTGGGCTTTCATGCCGATGCCCGCAACTACGAGCTGTGCCGGCCGATGCTGGAGCAGTTCGGCATCAAGTCGGTGCGCCTGATGACCAACAACCCGCGCAAGATCGACGCCCTGAACCGCATCGGCATCGCGGTCGCCGAGCGCGTGCCGCTGCTGGTCAACCGCAATGCCTACAACAACAGCTACCTGAACACCAAGCAGGCCAAGCTGGGCCATATGATGGCGCCGCTGACCGCCGTCGAGCAGGGTGAACAGCCCTCATAATTGCCCCCGAACGTGCGCTAACGCGCGCAACGCTCGTTGATCCGGTGGCAAGATAGCATCTCATACTGCCATCAAACTATTGCATGAAACGAGCTGTCCTGGCACTCCTGCTGACCTGCACCGCCATCGGCGTCGCCCTCGAGGCGACGTCGCCGCCGGCCGCTGCCCAGCCCCAGCCGCAGAACCTGACGCCACCCGCTCCGCGCGCGGCCCAGAACACGGCCGGCGCCGGGGTCGACGTCGGCGCGCCCCAGATGCCGGTCGATACCGCGCCCGCGGCCACGCCGAACGCGCCGCTGCCGGGTGAGACCGAGGCCCAGGACGCCCTGCCCGAACCGTCGCTGGCGGCCCAGGACCTGTACGACTCCGCGCGCGGCGACCTGCTGCAGATCCGCATGCTGCTCAAGAACGGCCGCACCCAGTCGACGGTCGGCTCGGGCTTCCTGGTCGGCACCAGCAACCTGGCGCTGACCAATTACCACGTGGTGTCGCAGATGGCGCTCGACCCCGCCATCTATACGGCCGAATACATCGATACCGACGGCAATACCGGCCCGGTCGAGCTGATGGCGGTCGACGTGCTGCACGACCTGGCCGTGGTGCGCATCAACCGCAACGGCAGCGGCTTCTTCAAGGTGCCCGAGCAGCCGGTGCGGCTGCGCCAGGGGCAGCGCCTGTACTCGCTCGGCAATCCACTCGACCTGGGCTTTGCGATCTCGGAAGGCGCGTATAACGGCGTGCTCACGCGCAGCTTCTACGACCGCCTGATCTTTTCCGGCCCGATCAACTCGGGCATGAGCGGCGGGCCGAGCGTGACCGCCAGCGGCACCGTGGCCGGCATCAACGTCTCGCGCCGGCGCGACGGCGAGTCGGTCAGCTTCCTGGTGCCGGTCAAGCACGCGCAGGAGCTGCTGCGCAAGGTGGCCGAGCAGGCCGCCCCGCCGGCCGACTTCAATCCGCTGATCGGAAAGCAGCTGCTGGCGCACCAGGGCAGCATGGTCGACAAGCTGCTCGAGGAACCCCTCACGCTCAAGGGCATGGGCCAGTACCTGGTGCCGGTGCGCGAATCGGGTGAGGTGCGCTGCTGGGGACGGTCGAATGCCCGCGGCGCGGTCTACAGCACCGACTCGATGAGCTGCGTGATGCAGTCGGCGGTGTTCGTGTCGGACGTGCAGCAGACCGGCAACGTGTCCATGACCCACCAGTACATCCGCAGCGGCACCATGGATCCGATGCGCTTCGCGACGCTCGCCAGCGACACCTTCCAGGTCAATAACCTGGGCAGCACGGGCGACCCGCGCCTGACCAAGCCGTTCTGCACCGAGCGCTTCGTGCATACCCGCAGCCTGCCCATGCGCGCCGTCACCTGCGTGCGCGCCTACCGCAAGTTCGAGGGCCTGTACAACTTCACCCTGCTCACGGCCAGCACGGATGCCTCGCAATCGAGCCTGCAGAGCCGCCTGGACGTGTCCGGCGTCTCCTACGAAAACGGCCTGCGCGTCACGCGCGCCTACCTGGGCGCCTTCGGGCGTAGTGGACGGCGATGAGCGAACACACCAGCCAGTCATTGGACACGCCGGCGAGCGCGCCGGCCAGCGCGCCGGTGGGCGAGCCAATGAGCACCGGGTCGCTGCGCGGTCCGTGGACCATCGAGACCCTGGCCCGCAACGGCGAGGTGCTGCATCGCCATCGCGTGGCGGCGCTGCCGATCCGCATGGGCCGCGCCTACGACAACGACTTCATCGTCGACGACGATTATGCGGCCGCCCACCACGCCGTGGTCGAAGCCGGGCCGGACGGACGGCTGCGGCTGCGCGACCTCGGCAGCCGCAACGGCATCGTGCACAAGGCCCGCCGCATCAAGGACGAACTGGCGATCGACGGCGACACCGTGGTGCGCATGGGCCACACCTCGCTGCGCATCCGCGGCGCCGCGCACCGGGTCGCGCCGGAGCTGGTCGACCGCACCATGCACGGCTGGGAAGGCATGCTGCCGGGCGGCGCCGGCATCGTGCTGGCCGTGCTGGTGGCGTTGCTGGTGGCCTGGCTGACCGACGACAGCAACGACCTGGAGCGCTATGCCCTGTTCCCGGCCGCTGCCAGCGGCATCGGCCTGGCGTGGGCCGGCCTGTGGGCCTTCGGCAACCGCCTGTTCGGGCGCCGCGCGCGCCTCGGACGCCACCTGTTCATCTATGGCTGCGCGCTGGCGGCGCTGGTGGGCCTGCGCCTGCTGGCCAGCGTCGTGGCCTATGCCTGGTCGCTCGAGTGGCTGACCGCCTATGCCTCGCACGCGGCGGTGGCGACGGTGGCGGTGGCGGTCTACTTCCACCTCGCCACCGTCACGCCGCAGTACCGGCGCCGCCTGCGCCTGGCCTGCGGCGCGCTGGCGGTGCTGGTGTCGAGCCTGATCCTGGCCGGGAATATGCAGCGCCACGGCCGCACCGCCGACGAGCTGTACATGCCGGTGCTGCTGCCGCCCGAGCTGCGCGCCAGCCCGGACGTGCCGGTGGCCGATTACATCGACCAGGTCGGGGCGATGAAGAAGGACATCGATGCCGAGCGTAGCGGCGGCAACTGACGGCAACCGGGCTTGCTAGCCCAACCGGCCCAGCAGGCGGCTCACCGCCTCGGCCGCGATCGGCTTGGTGAAGTGGTGATCGAAACCGGCTTCGCGCGCGCGCAGCTGGTCTTCTTCCGAACCCCAGCCGGTGACGGCGACGATGACCGTACGCGCCAGCGCCGGCATGGCGCGCAGCCGTGCCGCGAGCTCGTAGCCTGTCATGCCCGGCATGCCGATGTCGAGAAAAGCGATGTCGGGGGTGAAGCCGCTCACCAGCGCCAGCGCGTCGCGGCCATTGGTCGCGGTGCGGATCTCGTGGGCGTTCATCTGCAGCAGCAGCGACAGGCTCTCGGCGGCATCGGTATTGTCGTCCACCACCAGGATGCGGAAGCTGCGGCGCGGAAGCGCGCGCTGCTCGTGCCGCAGCTCCTGCACGGCCTCGCCCGGCCCGGCGTCGGGACGCGCGCCGAGCGGCAGGCGCACGGTGAAAGTGCTGCCCTGGCCGGCGCCGGCGCTGTGCACCGAGATGGCGCCGCCGTGCAGGGCCACCAGCTGGCGCACCAGCGACAGGCCGATGCCCAGCCCGCCCTGGGCCAGGCCGCCATGGTCGCCGACCTGGCTGAACATCTCGAAGATCGCCTCCTGGTGCTCGGGCAGGATGCCGACGCCGCTGTCGCTCACCGCGATGGTGGCGCAACCCGCTGCCGCTCCCGCGTCCTTGCGCACTTCAAGGCGGATGTCGCCGCCGGGCGCGGTGTATTTGGCGGCATTGGTCAAGAGGTTGCTCACCACCTGGGCGATGCGGGTCGGATCGACGTCCAGCAACAGCGCTTCCGGCCACAGGATGACCTCGAGCCGGTGGCGGGCGCCCTGGATGACCGCCGTGCTGGTCTCCACCGCGCTCGTCACCACCCGGTTGAGGTCGACCAGCTGCTTGCGGATCTCGATCTTGCCGCTGCTGACGCGGGCGACGTCGAGCAGGTCGTCGACAAGGTGCGACAGCTGGTGGGTCTGGCGCTCGAGCATTTCGCGCACGCGCGCCATGGTGTCGGGACTGTCGGCGCGCAGGCGCATGATCTCGAGGCCGGTGCGGATGGTCGCCATCGGGTTGCGCAGTTCGTGCGCCAGCACCGCCAGGAACTCGCTCTTGCGCCGGCTCGCTTCCGAGGCCTCGCGGGCCAGGCGCCGCATGTCTTCCTCGATGCGCTTGCGTTCGCTGGTGTCGCGGAACACCAGCGCCACCTGGCGCGCCTCGGGCGCGCCGATGCGCGAGGCATTGACCTCGAACCAGCGTTCGAGCTTCGGCGAATATTCCTCGAACAGGATCGATTCGCCGGTGCGCGCCACCGCGCCGTAGCGCTCCAGCCAGACCGCTTCGAGACCGGGCGCCAGCTCATGCACCGAGCGTCCGCGGGCATCGGGAATGCCGCTCTGGATCGCGAACATCGGATTCACCTCGAGGAACACCAGGTCGATGGGCGCGCCGCCGGCGTCGAATTTCACTTCCAGGATGCAGAAGGCCTCGTCGACCTCCTCGAACAGCTTGCGGTATTTTTCTTCGGACTCGCGCAGGGCCACCTCGGTGCGCTTGACACGGTCGATGTCGGTGACCACCGAGACCTGGCCGTCGATCCTGCCGTCGGCATCGACGATCGGCACCGAGCTGATATGGGTCCAGATTTCGCGGCCGTCATCGGCGCGATACAAGGCCTCCATTCCCGGCACCACGCGCTCGCCGCGCAGCGCGCGCGCGCCAGGGAAGTCCCCTGCCGCCACCGGCTTGCCGGCGCCATCCAGCACCGTCCAGCGCGCCAGGCGCTGCGCGTCGCGCGAGGGCATGAAGCGGGCCGGCACATAGCGCCGCATCGCATCGTTGGCCAGCACCACCGCGCCAAGGGTATCGGTCACGGCCACGCCGACCGGCAGGCTGTCGAACACCGCCGACAGGCGCGCATCGCTCGCCCGCCGCGCCGCCTCGGCACGGCGCGCCTCGAGCACGCGGCCGGTGGTCTCGACGGCGGTGTGCACGAAGCCCTTGACCTCGCCGGCCAGACTGCGCAAGGGAATATAGGAGGCGGTGAACCAGCGCTCGCACTCGTCGGCTCCCGGAGGCAGCACAACGCACAAGTCCTCGACCTGGCCGGAACGGCCCGCCATGGCGGCGTCGGCCAGCGGCGCGACGTCCGGCCACAGGGTGGGCATCACGTCGCGCAGCGGCTTGCCCAGCGCGGCCGGATGGGCCGTGCCCAGGAGCCGCGCATAGGCGTCGTTGTAGAGCATCAGGTATTGCCCGGTCCAGCACACCAGCGTCGGATAGGGCGCATCGAGCATCAGGTCGAGCGCCACCCGCAGCTCGACCGGCCAGCCGCCGGGGTCGCCCATGGCGCTTGCAGGCCAGTCGTGGGCGGCCAGCAGCGTGCGCATCGCGTGCGGGTCGGCGGGTTCGCCCTTATCGCTGACAGATTCGTGGCCAGGTGTGCTCATTCCTTATTGTCGCACGATGAACTTGCGCGATACGCAATCGTCACAGATTGTCACACCATCGCGATCGCCGGACCGGTTTGACGAACGCCCGACGATGCACGATCATCGGGTTTTCTCTTCCAGAGCGCCATCCGTGCCCACGAACCGCAGCCTCGTCGTCGCCAGCATCGCCTGGGTCCTGTTCTGGACCATCATGGTACTGGTGGCGCTCGAGGATTACCGGCGCGACGGCGGCGCCGCGCCCTGGCAGCCGATCCTGTGGGAGACCTCGTCGGCGCTGGTGGCGACCATGCTGTTCCTGGTCCAGCGCCGTTTCAGCACCGGCGACGATGCGCTGGTCGCCACGCCCCGGCGCTGGTTCGGCCGGCAACTGCGCTGGCTGCCGCTGTACTGGTTCGGATTCACGCCGATCGTGTTCGGGATCCGCCACGGCGTCTATGCGCTGGCGGGCTCGACTTACCACCACCAGCCCTGGGACGAGGTGTTCGTCTACGAAGCGCTCAAGATCTCGCTGTTCTTCGGCTTGTTCACGACGATCGGCTTCGGCCTCTTGTCCTATAGCGAGATGATGAAGGAAAGGGTCAGGGCCGAGCAGGCCGGCGCCCTGCTGCGCGAGGCCCAGCTCGAACGCCTGACGCGCCAGATGCAGCCGCACTTCCTGTTCAATGCGCTCAACACCATTTCATCCCTGATGCACACCGATGTGGCGCGCGCCGACGCCACGCTGGTGCGGCTGGCCGACGTGCTGCGCGCCACCCTGGCCCTGGGCGAACGGCCGCAGGCGCGCCTGCGCGACGAGCTGCGCCTGGCCCAGGGCTATGCGGCGGTGATGGCCGAGCGCTTCGAGGGACGGGTGACGCTGGCCTGGGACATCGACCCGGCCGCGCTGGACGTCATGCTGCCCGCCATCAGCCTGCAACCGCTGCTCGAGAACGTGTTCAAGCACACGGTCGGACAGCGCCGCGAGTCGACCGCAATCCGGGTCGCGGCCCATATCGACGGCGACGCCATGGTGGTGCGGGTCGAGGATGACGGCGGCGTGCTGGACGAGTCAAGCACGCCCGGCATCACGGTGGCCAACCTGCGCACGCGGCTGGCGGCCCTGCACGGAAAAGACGCGGGCCTGGCCTTGATCGCCCTGGCGCCCGCCGGCGTACGCGCAGAGATGAGGCTACCATGCACCTGCTGATCGTCGACGACGAACGTCCGGCGCGCGACCGGCTGCGCCGCATGCTGGCTTTGGCCCCGGGCATCGGGTCGGTGCGCGAAGCGGTCGACGGCGTCGAGGCCCTGCGCATGGTCGAGAGCGAGCGGCCGGATGCGCTGCTGCTCGATATCGAGATGCCAGAACTGTCGGGCATCGACCTGGCCGTCTCGCTGCCGGCGCCGGCGCCGCTGGTGGTGTTCGTCACCGCCCACGAAGACTATGCGCTGCGCGCCTTCGACAGCGAGGCGGTGGACTATCTGCTCAAGCCCTTCGACCAGGCCCGCCTGCAGCGGGCGCTCGAACGGCTGCGCGCGCGCCTGGACGCGCCTATGCAGGCGGCGCCACCACCACCCAGCCCGCCGCGCCAGCTGCTGGTGAGCGAGCGCGGTGCGACACGCGTGGTGCAGGTGGCCGAAATTGAGTGGCTCGAGACGGCCGATAACTACGTGGCGCTGCACACGTCCGCCGGCGCGCCGCTGTTGCGCCAGACCCTTGGCGCCCTGCTCGGCCAGCTCGGCCCGGCCTTCGTGCGCTGCCACCGGCGCGCGGCGGTGCGCCTGTCGGCCATCGCGCGCATCGCACCGCTCGACAAGGGCGATTGCGAACTGGTGCTGCGCAGCGGCGCGCGGGTGCCGTGCAGCCGCCAGTACCGTCCCGCCCTGGTCGAACGGCTGGAACCGGCTCGCCCCACATAAGGCCCGGTTCGCCCCCTGGCGCTGGCATCTATCCCGCCTGCGCGCGATGCTGGCGCTCCCATCATGACAAGAGCGCGCCATGCAGCCAAACACTTCCGCAGGCAATCAACGCCTGTACTTCCTCGACTGGGTTCGTATCCTGGCCTTCTTCGTACTGATCGCCTATCACGTGGGCATGTACTACGTGAGCTGGGACTGGCACGTGAAAAGCCCGCACGCCGGGACCGGTCCGGAGCCGTTCATGCTGCTGTCCTCGCCGTGGCGCCTGGGCCTGCTGTTCTTCGTGGCTGGCGCGGCCTCGCATTTCTTGCTGCGCAAGATGGCGCCGGGGACCTTCGTGCGGCGGCGCAGCCTGCGCCTGCTGCTGCCGCTGCTGTTCGGCATGCTGGTCATCGTGCCGCCGCAGCCCTGGCTCGAGGTGGTCGAAAAGCTCGGCTATGCCGACGGCTTCATGGCCTTCATGCGCCTGTACCTGGTTGGCTACGATGGCTTCTGCCAGGACGGCTGCCTGATCCTGCCGACCTGGAACCATTTATGGTTCGTCGCCTACCTGTGGGTGTATACGTTGGTGTTTGCCGCCTGCACGGCATTGTTGGGCAATGCCCGCATCGACGCGCTGGCCGCGCGTACCGCCGCCATATTGAAAGGCTGGAAACTGCTGGTGCTGCCGGCGCTGTTCCTCGCCGTGATGCGCATCCTGCTGGCCGACCGCTTCCCGTCCACCCACGCCCTGGTCGACGACTGGTTCAACCATGCCACCTACCTGCCGATGTTCCTGCTCGGCGCCCTGGTGGCGCGCAGCCGCCACGTGTGGGAACGCATAGAGAGCGTGCGCTGGATGGCGCTCGGCATCGCACTGGCCGGATGGGCCGCCATCGTGGCCTGGTACGCCGCACCCCACCATGAGCACAGCGCGCAGATGATGGCGATCTGGGTTCCCATCATGCGCTGCGTGTACACGCTGTGCGCCTGGGGCGCCATCGTCGCGGCCTGCGGTTTCGCGCGCCGCCACCTGGACCGCGACGGGCCGGCGCGGCGCTACCTCACCGATGCGGTGTTCCCGGTCTATATCGCGCACCAGACCCTGATCGTGCTGATGGCGCATGCCTTCAAGCCGCTGAACCTGGCGCCCGGCGTCGAGGCGCTGCTGCTGATGGTGCTCACTGCCACCGGCAGCTTCGCGCTGTACGAGATCGTGCGCCGCCTGCCCTGGGCGCGGCCACTGTTCGGCCTGGCGCCGCGGGCAAGGACGGAGGGCGGGCCGGCCCCGGCGCACGGCCAGATGCCGGCGCCGCGCTGAGCTCAGTGCGTCGCGCCCGCTTGACGCACCTGCTGGCTGGCCTGGGCCACCTGCTGCGCCACTTGCTGGCTGGCTTGCTGGCTGGCCTGCTGGCCGACCTGCTGTGGCGGCTGCACCGTGCCATCGGCGCGCGCGTGGATCGCACCGTCGGCGCGCGTAAACGGGTCGGTCATGGTGCGCAGCGCCTCCTGCTGGCTACGGATGCCGCGCTCGGCTTCCTCGGCCGAAGTGCGCGCCACTTCGTCGACCACGGCGCGCGCGGTGCGGGTGGTGTTCTGCACGTGCTGCTCGGTGACGCGCGCCAGCTCGACCTGGGCGTCGGTGGCCAGGCGCGAAATATGCTGCTGGTAGGCGCGCAGCTTCTCGGTGGCCGGCTGGGCCCGCGCCGAGGCCGCGCCCAGCAGTTCGGACTGGCGGTCGACGCTCAGCACGTGCTGACTGGCCAGCGTGGTTTCCTCCAGCATGGTCTGGGCCAGCTGGATGTTGAGCTCACACATTTGCTGGAAGGAACGGAACAGGGATTTGGACATCTCGTTGACGAAGGCGGTCTGGGCGTCCATATGGGTGCGCACGGCCGGCGTCACGGATTGCGGAAACGGATACATGCATGCCTCTCTGTGGATGAATGAGATCGAATGTGAAATGGCGTGCCTGGGCACGAATTACGACACTAAAGCGCTCCCGCTCGTGCACGGTTGAGGTGCACCAAACGTGCAGTCCCCGGGTGTACGCGGGCTGGCCCGATCCTTGCATGTCAGAAAGCACCCTGGATTCCAAGGGCTTTGTGGGAGGTAAAGATGATTGGACAGAACGATGTAGTCGAATTCGCGGGCACGCCCGGGCGCACCGTCCGCGTGCTGTGGATCGACCAGCCGCGGGCGCTGGCCTGGACTTATCAACTGGGCAGCCATGCGGCCATGCCCGAGCCGATGCCGGTGGCGGCGCTGGAAGAAGCGCTGGCGTCGGGCCGTGCGCGCCGCCTGCTGGTCGACCCGTTCGCCGCGGCGCCGCCGCGCGAACCGGTGCCGCAGGGCTACCTGAACCTGCAGGCCAAGGCCTGGTCGGCCGTGCGCGCCCTGCACACCGACCGCCACGCGCTGTACGATCCACGCCAGCGCGCCACGCTGATGGCCGGCTACGCCGCCGCCCATGGCATGTCGAAATCGAGCATCCTGCGCTACCTGCGCCGTTACTGGGAGCGCGGCCAGACACCCGACGCCCTGCTGCCGGACTACGGCAATTCGGGCGCGCCGGGCCGCACCCGCGCGGTCACGGCCGGCATCAAGCGCGGGCGTCCGCGCAAGGGCGCGGCCACCGGCACCAATGCCGACGAGCGGATGCGCGCGATCTTCCGCGCCGCCGCCGCGCGCTATGCGGCCAGCAACGACGCCTTCTCGCGCCGCGCCGCCTATCGCCAGATGCTCGAGGATTTCTTCCAGGACGTCGACGCCGGCGCGCAGCCCAGCTTCGGCCAGTTCAATTACTGGCTCGAACGCGACGCCACCGTCCCGCCGCCGGTCACGCTGGCGCGTCCGGCGCCGCCGCGCGCGCCGGTGCATGCACCAATACATGCACCAGCGCGGTACACGATGCACGCCGCAATGGCCTGAGCGATCGCGGTGCACCGCACGCCATCATGGTGCGCGGTGCAGACCCCTCGCGTTACTCCGGGGCCGGCGCCAGCGGCGCGCCGCAATCCTTGCAGAAGTGGGCGCGCGGGTCATGGTCGCCGCTGCCGCAGGCGCCGCACTGGCGCGGCGTGCCGCGCGGGGCGTGGCGCGACATCTTCTGCGACGTCATCTCGGCCGAGACGATCCCCGTCGGCACCGCCAGGATGCCCCAGCCCAGCAGCACCATGAACGAGGCGATCGCCTTGCCCACCGGCGTGTGCGGCACCATGTCGCCATAGCCCACCGTGGTGATGGTCACCGTGGCCCAGTACATCGACATCGGGATGCTGGTGAAGCCGTTGTCCGGCCCCTCGATCACGTACATCACGGTGCCGAGGATCAGGATCAGCATCAGCACCACCGACAGGAACACCATGATCTTGCGCCGGCTGGCGACCAGGGCTTCGCCCAGGCGCGTGTATTCCTCGATGTACAAGGTCAGCTTGAAGATGCGGAAGACCCGCAGCAGGCGCAGGATGCGCACGTCCAGGAATACCTGGCTGCCGGGCAGCAGCAGCGACAGGTAGGTCGGCAGCACCGACACCAGGTCGATGATGCCGTAGAAGCTGCGCGCATAGCGCACCGGGCGCTGGATGCACACCAGGCGCGCGATGTATTCGATCGTAAACAGGATCGTGAAGCCCCATTCGAGCACCGAGGTCACGCCGGAATACTCGCTGTAGATCGAGGGCACGCTGTCGAGGATCACGACCAGGATGCTGAGCAGGATCAGGATCACCAGCACGATGTCGAAGCGGCGCCCGGCCGGCGTGTCGTTGCCAAAGATGACGTCGAACATGCGCGCGCGCCAGCCGTCGGGCGGACGGCCCAGCAGCGTGGGCAGGTCGCGCGGCGGCGTCGGCACGAACTTGCTATCGATCTTGCTGTCGGTCGCGCGGATCATCTGTAGCAGTTCCCCGCCCGCGCAGCCAGGCCGTTATTTGGCATGCTGCTCCACCCAGGCGCCAAAGGCGGCCATGAATTTCTGGAAGAAGGCGCGCGACGATTCGTCGACCAGCTTGTCTGCCTCGTACTTGCCGGCGACGCCGCCGACATAGGCTTCCGGCGCCGGCATGGTCGGCATGTTCAGGAACGGCAGCATCTGGCGCAGATGGTGGTTGGCGCCGAAGCCGCCAAGCGCGCCCGGCGAGACGCTGACGATGGCGCAGGGCTTGTCGGCGAAGGCCGCCTTGCCGTAGGGGCGCGAGCCGACGTCGATCGCGTTTTTCAGCGCTCCCGGCACCGAGCGGTTGTATTCCGGCGTGCAGAACAGGATGCCGTCGGCCTGGCCGATGGCGTCGCGGAAGGCCGTGAACGCGGCCGGCGGCGTCGCCGTCTCGTCGTCCTCGTTATACAGCGGCAGGTCGCGCAGTTCGACGATCGTGAGTTCGAGTCCTTCCGGGGCCGACTCGATCAGGCTGTGGGCCACGCGGCGAGTGTAAGAATCCTTGCGCAGGCTGCCGACGAGGACGGCGATTTTTTTCGAGACCATGGTGCTCCTTTGGGTTTGGATGAGGTCGTTTTGCCAACCCCTGATAATAACCATTTTGTGCCGCGCGCGGAGCCGATAGAGGCCAGTTAGGCGTAAATACCGACTAAAACGCGGTAATTACACGCAAAATGCCTGGTTGGCAACAAGGTTATATGCGGTTAGAATCGAGCCCAACTTTGCCTGTCGAGGCCGCATCATTCCTTTATCAACCCACGCGCATCACCGCGCAGCAGAACCATGAATCTCGAAGAATACTTCCCCGTACTCATGTTCATCATCATCGGCATCCTGGTCGGCGTCGCGCCCCAGGTGCTGGGCCGCGTGCTGGGCCCGCACCGTCCCGATCCCGAGAAGCTGTCGCAGTACGAGTGCGGTTTCGAAGCCTTCGGCGATGCGCGCATGCAGTTCGACGTGCGCTTCTACCTGGTCGCGATCCTGTTCATCCTGTTCGACCTGGAAGTGGCCTTCCTGGTGCCTTGGGCGGTCGTCGTCACCGACATCGGCTCGACCGGCTTCTGGGCCATGATGGTGTTCCTGGGCCTGCTGACGATCGGCCTGGCTTACGAGTGGAAAAAGGGCGCGCTTGATTGGGACTGAGTGCGCGGGACTGAGTTCCCGCGCCACCTGAGGGAGTGACGATGGACGCCATGCTGTTCGTGAACCTGGTGATCGGCATCGGCCTGCTGGACGCGGCCTGGCGCTCGCACATGAACGCGAAACCGCGCACCGCGGCGCTGCTCGCGACCATCGCCGGCACCGGGATCGCCCTGAGCCTGTTCGTGCTGGCCACCGGAGCCGGAGTCCCTCCTCCCACCATCGACTAGACTTCCATGGCCGCGAATCCCGCGGCTTTTTTTCGTCCCGCCTTACAGCCGCAGGCGTCGGTACATCTCCAGAAAACGCTTTACCTCTGCCTTGCTCATGACGACCGCCGGGTCGCCATGCCATGCATACAGGAACGGTTCCCCCCCTTGTCGATCCGTGATCCGCGCCGACAGCCGAAAGCGCGTACCGATCGGATACTGCCCGGTGTCGAGCAGGCGGCGCGAACACTGCACCCGCATATCGGTCGCAAAGGCCTGTCCCGACACCGGCCGAATGCGCGGCTTGCCGCTGCGCGCATCGAGCGCCGATTCAACGACGAGTTCGCGGTAGGCCCAGGCGTCGCGCGCCATCGTCACGCACCCGCCAGCTTGGGCGAACGCACCACCGCCGCTTCGCGGATCGGCAGGTTCACCAGGGCCGCCGCCAGCGCTAGCGCCATGTCGGCATACCACATCCAGCTATAGTCCCCGGTGTGCACCACGGCCAGGCCGCCCAGCCAGGCGCCGAAGAAGCCGCCGATCTGGTGCGACAGCAGGGTCATGCCGAACAGGGTGGCCAGGTAGCGCACGCCGAACAGCTTGCCGACCAGGCCGGCCGTCGGCGGGACGGTGGCCAGCCAGGTAGCGCCGAGCGCGGCAGCGAACAGGTAGAAGGTCCACTCGGTCTTGGGCGCCAGCAGGTAGATGCCCACCAGCACGGCGCGGCTGGCATAGATCCAGAACAGCAGCGACTTCATGCGGTAGCGCGAGGCCAGCATCCCGGCGCCCAGGCTGCCGGCGATGTTGAACAGGCCGATCAACGCCAGGGCTGTGGCCGAGACGCTGGCCGGCAGGCCGCACATCGCGACCTCGCCCGGCAGGTGGGTGACCAGGAAGGCGATGTGGAAGCCGCAGGTGAAAAAGCCCAGGTGCAGGCAGATATAACTGCGGTCGCGCATCGCCTGGCGCAACTGCTGGCCGAGCGAGATCGTGGGCGCGGCCGGCTGCGACGCTGCAGGCGCCGTCGCCGTAGCCACAGGTACGGCGGCGGCTTTCCTGCCACGCAGCGGCCATGCCAGCGGAATGGTCAGCAAGGTGGCCGCGGCCATGGTGAGCATGGCCCAGATCCAGCCGGCGCCGGCGATGATGGCGCCCATCAGCGGCGCGAACACGAACTGGCCGAAGGAGCCGCCGGCGTTGATGAAGCCCGAGGCAAAGGCGCGCCGCTCGGCGGGCAGGCGCTGGGCGGTGGCGCCGATCAGGATCGAGAAGCTGCCGGCGCCGGCCCCGGCCGCCGACAGAAAGCCCATCGTGAGCAGCAGCGCCCACTGCGAATCGACGAAGGGCGTGGCGGCGGTGCCCGCCGCCAGCATCATCCCGCCGAGGGCGATCACCCTGCCCGGCCCGTATTTGTCGGCGACGGCGCCAAACACCGGCTGGGCCGCGCCCCACATCAGCTGGGCCACCGCCATCACGAAGCTGATGCTGGCCACGCCGAGCCCGGTCGCGGTATTCAGTGGCGACAGGAACAGGCCGCTGGTCAGCCGCGCGCCCATCGTGATCATCATGATGGCGCTGGCAACCAGGATCAGGGTCCAGGCCGCGCGCGGCGAGAGTGCTGGGTTGGCGTTGGTCATCGGGCAATTATAGATTGCCTTTTCGACCTTTGCCGAAGCCCGTCAATACTACTCCGTGGAGGCCCGGATCAGCAGCGCCGTCGAGTGCGCCGCCATGCCTTCTTCGCGGCCCAGGTAGCCCAGCTTTTCGTTGGTCTTGGCCTTGATGTTGACCTGTTGCGGCGACACCCCCAGGTCTTCGGCGATGCGCGAGACCATCAGCGGAATGTGCGGCGCCATCTTCGGCTGCTGGGCGATGATCGTGGCGTCGATATTGCCGATGGTGTAGCCCGAGTTCAGCACGCGGTGCGCGACTTCGCGCAGCAGGGTGCGCGAATCGGCGCCGGCGAACATCGGGTCGGTGTCCGGGAAGTGCTTGCCGATGTCGCCCAGCGCGGCCGCGCCCAACAGCGAATCGATGATCGCATGCAGCAGCACGTCGGCGTCGGAATGGCCCAGGAGGCCCAGGCGATGCGGGATGGTGACGCCGCCGACGATCAGCTTGCGGCCTTCGACCAGCGCGTGGTTGTCGTAACCGGTGCCGATGCGAAACGGAGGATGAGGATTGTAGGATGCGAGTGCCATGGTGTGTGGTTCGTGTCGTTCAAATGGTGGAATCGAGCGCCAGGTACATCTCGGCGATGCGGATGTCGGATGGCAGCGTGACTTTCAGGTTGCGCGGATGGCCTTCGACCAGTCTCGGGGCCAGGCCCAGCGCCTCGACCGCGCTGGCGTCGTCGGTGATCGCGGCCGGATCCGTGGCCGCGTCGAGCGCGCGGCACAGCAGCGCGTAGGAAAACATCTGCGGGGTCTGGGCCAGCCACAGCCCGTCGCGCGGGACGGTCGCGACATGGTCTGCGTCGCGGCGCTTGACGGTGTCGACCACGGGCAGTGCCAGCAGGCCGCCGGCCGCATGGTCGCCGGTCTCGACGATCAGGCGTTCGATCAGCGCGGCGTTCAGGCCGGGCCGGGCGGCGTCGTGGACCAGCACGCGGTCGGCCTGGCCGAGCACGTCGCGCAGCGCATGCAGGCCGTTGCGGATCGACTCCATGCGGGTCGCGCCCCCGCAGCGCAGCACGGTGACGCGCTTGCCCGCCTCCTGCGCGTCGGGCAGCACGCCGTCGATGAAGGGATCGTCCGCGCTCACCACCACATAGGTGTGGGCGATCAGCGGGCTGGATAGGAAGGCGTCGACCGTGTGGCGCAGCATGGGCTTGGCGCCGATGGCAAGATACTGCTTGGGGCTGCCGGCCGCCATGCGGGCGCCGACGCCGGCCGCCGGAATGAGGGCGACATGCTGCCGCGCTGCCGTGTTCGTTTCGTTTGCTTGCTCGGTGGTCATGAACTGCTTCGTGTTGCCTGTCTAAGCAAAGACTGTACCTCACCTGCGCAAACCTTGCCCAGGCGGGCGTATTCCTGCGGCGTATCAATGGCCGCCTGCAATACTTCGACCTTTTCCATCTCACGTTTAATGTAGGGCATCCAGCTGCGGTCGACTTCGCGCTGGAGCAGGGATCGCGCTTGTCCGATCGGTGCATACAGCGGCTTGCCGGCAAAGCGCGCCGCCAGCCTGGCGCGGACGATGGCTTCGGCCTTCGGCAAAAAATCCTGGTAGGTCTGCAGGTGGCGCATCTCGTGGGCCAGCACTTCCCGGTAGGAACACGATCCCGGCGGGAATTCCCGGCTGACATAGATCACGATGGGCGCGTAATACAGGTTGACGTCGATACGCGGCGCCACGCATTCATGGCCGCTGGCGCGATCCGTCAGCATGCGCCCGCCGACCTTGATGCTCACCCGCGCCTCGGTATGCGTCAGGCCCAGCACCCAGGAGCCGCGGCGCACGCTGCCCTTCAGGCGCGTCAGGTCGAAATAGGAGCGCGTGTTATCGATGCGGTAGCCTTCACCGCGGCCGGACAGCACCGAGATCGTCTCGCCGATGGTGTCCTCGCATTGCGCCTGGAACGGGGTGCGGGCCTGGGCTGAGGCCGGGGCGACCACGACCATCGCACACGCAGCCGACAGCGCGGCCAGGCTCCGGCGCGGCTGCATGATGGTCAGGCAGGCGTCCAGTGGCCGGCCAGGATCTTCTCGAGCCAGAAGGTGCCGATGATGGTCTTGACGTCGGTGATCTCGCCCTTGCGCACCATCTCGAGCAGCTCGGGCACGGTGGCGCTGAAGATTTCGAGGAACTCGCCGGCGTCGAGCTGCTGCTCGCCCGCGGTCATGTCTTCGGCCAGGAAGATCTCCAGGTGCTCATCCGAATAGGCGATCGCATTGTGGATGGTGCAGACGAAGCGCCAGCGTCCCGCCGTGTAGCCGGTTTCTTCCCTGAGCTCGCGCTTGGCGCATTCGAGGTGGTCTTCGCCCGGATCGATCTTCCCGGCCGGGAATTCGATGAACACCTGCCCGTTCGGATAGCGGAACTGGCGCTCGAGCAGCACGCGGCCATCGGGTAGCAGCGGCAGGATCACGACGGCGCCGGGATGGCGGAAGAACTCGCGCTGGCTCTCCGAGCCGTCCGGCAGGCGAATGCGGTCTTTTTCGACTTTCAAAAAATGGCCGTCGTAGACGACGCCGCCGTCGATGCGGGTTTCTTTCAGATCCGGCACTTTTCACTCCAGTTAGTTGAGACTGCAATGGTAAGAATCATAAGCGAAACCCGCGCCGCACGAGATATTGTTGGCCCAAAAACGTCTTTTTTGGCACTGCCAAAAAAGACTTCCCGCGGAGGCGGGAACCTAAGTTGCTCGCGTATCGATAACGCTAAAAACTTAGGTTCCCGCCTGCGCGGGAACGACGGGTTGGCTGTACTGGTTGAACTTAACGACGCTTGCGCATATACCGCATCACGAAGCCCGGAAACGCCAGCACCAGGAACATGCAGCCGGTGACCGCATAAAACTCCCAGGTCTGCACGAACACCGAGCCGATACGCGATTCCAGCAGCTTCGCGACCAGTCCGACGATGAAGTACAAGACCACCAGCTCGAGCAGGCGCAGCGCGAACGCCTTGTTGCGGGGCTCCCCTGCCGCCGCCTTGCCTGCCGGGACCGGCACGAAGCCGAACAGGCGCTCGTTCACGAACGGCAGATTGGCCCCCGCCAGTGCGAGGGCAATCACCAGCAATGCGGCCAGCGAGCTATCCATGGCTTAATTTGCCAGGGTCGCCTGCATGGCGCTGTAGCAGATCGCCAGCAGGCCGCCCGGGACCACGCCCAGCACGACGATGGCGACGCCGTTCAACGACATGATGACGCGCATATCGGTAGGGGTCGAAATCGCGGCAGTGTCCACGGCTTCGTCGAACCAGATGGTCTTGACGATACGCAGGTAGTAGAACGCGCCGATCAGCGAGAACATCACGGCCACGACGGCCAGCCACACCATGCCGGCGTTGGCGACGGCCTGGATCACGGCGTACTTGGCGATGAAGCCCACCATCGGCGGCACGCCGGCCAGCGAGAACATCAGGATCGTGGCGACGATCGCGAACCATGGGCTGCGCTTGCCGAGACCCTTGAAGTCGCTGATCAGCTCCGCCTCATGGCCGGCGCGCGCCAGCATCATGATCAGGCCGAAGGTACCGACCGTGGTCAGCACGTAGATGATGGTGTAGTACATCGCGGCGCTGTAGGCGGCTGCGGCATTGGTGGTGTCGCCATCGACGTTGCCGACCACCAGGGCCAGCACCACGAAGCCCATCTGGGCGATCGTCGAGTACGCCAGCATGCGCTTGATATTGGTCTGCGCGATCGCGGTCACGTTACCGAAGGCCAGCGACAGCACGGCGACCACGAGCAGCATCTGCTGCCAGTCGAAGGCCATCGACGGCAGCGCTTCGGCCAGCAGGCGGATCACGATGGCGAAGGTGGCGATCTTCGGCGCGCCGCCCAGCAGCAGGGTCACGGCGGTCGGGGCGCCCTGCACCACGTCCGGCACCCACATGTGGAATGGCACCACGCCCAGCTTGAAGGCCAGGCCGGCCACCACGAACACCAGGCCGAACACCAGGATGGTGCGGTTGGCGCCTTCCGCGGCGGTCACTTGCGCGATGGTAGTGATGTCGAGCGAACCGGTCGCGCCGTAGATCATCGAGATGCCGTACAGCAGGAAGCCCGATGCCAGGGCGCCCAGGATGAAGTACTTCATCGCGGCTTCGGTCGAGATTGCGTGGTCGCGGCGCAGTGCAACCAGCGCGTACAGCGACAGCGACATCAGTTCCAGGCCCAGGTAGATCGACAGCATGCTGTTACCCGAGATCATGATCATCTGGCCCAGCATCGAGAACAGCGCGAGCGTGTAGAACTCACCGCCCAGGTTGCCCGACATCATGCCGCGCTCGCCGGCGTACTGGCGCGAGTAGACGATGGTCATGGCCGTGGCCAGGTAGGTGAACATCTTGAGCAGGTTCGACATCGGATCCGACACGTACATGCCACTGAAGGTGTACACGGTCGCGCCCGAGTCGAAATCCATGAAGGAGAAGATCGCGCAGCCGCCGATCGCCAGCAGCGACAGGCCATAGGTCAGGTTGCGCTTGCCCTCTTTCAGGAACAGGTCGATCAGCAGGATCGCCGACGTCGCGATCAGCAGGAAGATTTCGGCATAGACCGGCGCCAGATTGGTGTCGGCAGCCGATAACAGGGTCGAGTTCATTTCATTCATGGCGTTTTATTGAGGCACTTTGCTGACTGCGACGTGCTGAAGCAGGTCGGTGACCGAGACTTGCAGCGTCTCGGCGATCGGCGCCGGGTACAGGCCCATCGCCAGGGTGGCGATTGCCAGCACCGACAGGATGGCGAACTCACGGCCGTTCAGGTCGGTCAACGCAGCGACTTTCTTGTTGGCCACTGGCCCGAAGATGACGCGCTTGACCATCCACAGCGAGTAGGCCGCGCCCAGGATCAGGGCGGTACCCGATGCGACACCGGTCCAGAAGTTGAACTCGACCGCGCCCAGGATCACCATGAACTCGCCGATGAAGCCCGAGGTCGCCGGCAGGCCGGCATTGGCCATCGAGAACAGCACGACGAAGGCGGCGAACTTCGGCATCGTGTTCACGACGCCACCGTAGTCGGCGATTTCACGCGAGTGCACTCGGTCGTACAGCACGCCGATACACAGGAACATCGCGCCCGACACGAAGCCGTGCGAGATCGCCTGCATCAGGCCGCCCTGCACGCCCAGGTCGTTGAACATGAAGAAGCCCAGGGTCACGAAGCCCATGTGTGCGATCGACGAGTACGCCACCAGTTTCTTCATGTCCTTCTGCACCAGGGCCACCAGGCCGATGTAGATCACGGCGACCAGCGACAGGCCGATGACGACCGGCGCCAGGTACTGGCTGGCATCTGGCGTGATCGGCAGCGAGAAGCGCAGGAAACCGTAGGCGCCGAGCTTGAGCATGATCGCGGCCAGCACGACCGAACCGCCGGTTGGCGCTTCGACGTGGGCGTCCGGCAGCCAGGTGTGCACCGGCCACATCGGCACTTTCACGGCGAAGGCCATGAAGAAGGCGATGAAGATCAGGATCTGTTCTTTCATCGTCAGCGGCAGGTCATGCCAGGCCAGGATGTCGAAGGAACCCGACTTGTTGTACAGGTAGACGATTGCGACCAGGGTCAGCAGCGAACCGAAGAAGGTGTACAGGAAGAACTTGAATGCCGCGTACACGCGATTCGGGCCGCCGAACACGCCGATGATGATGAACATCGGGATCAGCGTTGCTTCGAAGAAGAAGTAGAACAGCAGGCCGTCCAGCGCGCAGAACACGCCGATCATCAGGCCCGACAGGATCAGGAACGAGCCCATGTACTGGGCCACGCGTTCTTCGATCACCTGCCACGCCGCCAGCACCACGATGATGGTGATGAAGGCGGTCAGCGGCACGAACCAGAGCGACAGGCCGTCCACGCCGAGGCGGTAGAAGATGTTGAAGCGCTCGATCCAGGCTGCCTGTTCATAGAACTGCATGCCGACCGTGGTGTTATCGAAATTGGCGATCAGCGGGATCGTCGGCAGCAGGCTGACGACGGCGCCGGCCAGTGACATCATGCGCACCATCCCGGCGTTCTTGTCGCGGCCGATGGCCAGGACCAGCACGCCGAACAGGATCGGGAGCCAGATTGCCAGGCTCAGGTACGGTGGAAACGTAGAAATTGTTGACTGCATCATTTTTCTTTATCTCTGCCTGTGATTAACCGCGCCAGAACGGGAAGAAGTACAGCATCGCTGCCAGTACGCCGACGATCATCACGAACGCATAGTGATAGATGTAACCGGTCTGCGCGCGCTTGGTGACGGTCGAGAACCAGCCCACCAGTTTGGCGCTGCCATTGACGACCAGGCCGTCGATCAGGCTGCGGTCGCCGACATTCCACAGGCCCTTGCCCACGCCGAGTGCGCCGCCAGCGAAGAACTTCTGGTTGAACGCATCCATGTAGTACTTGTTGTCCAGCAGGGTGTGCAGTGGCTTGAACTTGGCGTAGAACCAGGCCGGCACGCGCGGGTTGACCATATAGCAGTAGTAGGCGGCAACGACGCCTGCCAGTGCCAGCCAGAACGGTGCGGTCTGCAGGCCGTGCAGGGCCATCGCGCCGGCGCCATGGAACATCTCGCCCAGTTCGGCCATCGCAGGGTGAGCAGGATTGACCGTGATCACGCCGTCGAAGAAATCACCGTGCAACATAGGACCGATCGCCAGGTAGCCGATGACGACCGACGGGATGGCCAGCAGGATCAGCGGCAAGGTCACGACCCATGGCGACTCGTGCGGCTTCTGGCCTGGGGCCAGGCCGTGGTGGCCGTGGTCGTCGTGCGCGTCTTCTTCGTGGTGCGCGCCCGAATCGTGCAGCGCGTGCGGATCGGCATGGTCGTGCGCGGCAGCTTTGGTATGCGCATGATCGTCATGATGATCGTGTGCATGTGCTTTACCAAAACGCTCTTCGCCATGGAACACCAGGAAATACATACGGAACGAGTAGAACGCCGTGACGAACACGCCGGCCAGCACCGCGAAGTTGGCGAAGCCCGAACCCGGCAGCGTGCTTGCGTGCACCGCTTCGATGATCGAATCCTTCGAGTAGAAGCCCGAGAACAATGGGGTACCGATCAGGGCCAGCGAACCGATCAGCGAGGTGATCCAGGTGATCGGCATGTACTTGCGCAGGCCGCCCATATTGCGCATGTCCTGGTCGTGGTGCATGCCGATGATGACCGAGCCGGCGCCGAGGAACAGCAGCGCCTTGAAGAAGGCGTGGGTCATCAGGTGGAAGGCGGCGACCGAGTAGGCCGACACGCCCAGCGCCACGGTCATGTAACCCAGCTGCGACAAGGTCGAGTAAGCGACCACGCGCTTGATGTCGTTCTGAATGATGCCCAAAAAGCCCATGAACAGCGCGGTGATCGAACCGATGACGATGATGAAGGAGAGTGCGCCATCCGACAGCTCGAACAGCGGCGACATGCGCGACACCATGAAGATGCCAGCGGTAACCATCGTCGCGGCGTGGATCAGTGCCGAGATCGGGGTTGGGCCTTCCATCGAGTCAGGCAGCCAGACGTGCAGCGGGAACTGCGCCGATTTACCCATCGCGCCGATGAACAGGCAGATACAGGCGGCGGTCAGCAGCGGCCAGTCGGTGCCAGGCACGGTCATCAAGGCCAGCTGGTCGGCCTTTTCGAACACTTCGGCGTAGTTCATTGTGCCGGCACTGGCCAGGATCAGGCCAATACCGAGGATGAAGCCGAAGTCGCCCACGCGGTTGACCAGGAAAGCCTTCATGTTCGCGAAGATCGCGGTCGGACGGGTGTACCAGAAACCGATCAGCAGATACGAGACCAGGCCCACCGCTTCCCAGCCGAAGAACAGCTGCAGGAAGTTGTTGGACATGACCAGCATCAGCATCGCGAAGGTGAACAGCGAGATGTACGAGAAGAAGCGGTTGTAGCCGTCGTCTTCGGCCATATAGCCGATCGTGTAGATGTGGACCATCAGCGACACCGAGGTCACCACGCACATCATCATCGCGGTCAGGGTATCGATCTGGAAGCCGACGGCGAGCTTGAGCGTGCCGACCGTCATCCAGGTGTAGAGATCTTCATTCAGCGTGAAGCCACCCAGCGTGGCCATCAGGGTTTGCACCGAGATGATCAGCGCGATCAGCACGCCCAGGATGGTCGCCGTATGCGACACCTTGCGACCGACCACATTGCCCAGGAACTTGGTACCGAGCAGGCCGGCGATCGCCGAGCCTGCCAACGGCGCCAGAGGCACCGCCAGTAAGAGTGAGGTTGAAATTTGCCCCGCCATGTTGAACCTTATTCGTTATTAGTTATCGAGCCGAGCTCATCAGCCTTTGAGGCTGTCGAGGTCTTCCACGTTGATCGTGTCCAGGTTACGGAACAGGACCACCAGGATCGCCAGGCCGATTGCAGATTCGGCGGCCGCGACGGTCAAAATGAAGAACACGAAGATCTGCCCCGCCGCGTCGCCCAGGTAATGCGAGAACGCGATGAAGTTCAGGTTCACTGCCAGCAGCATCAGTTCGATGGCCATCAGCAGGATGATGATGTTCTTCCGGTTCAGGAAGATGCCGACCACCGAGATCGCGAACAGGATCGCGCCCAGGATCAGGTAGTGTGCGAGCGTCAACGTCATTTTGGCTCCTTCGGTTCGGCGGCGGCAGCGGCAGCAGCAGCACTTGCAGCGGCTGCGGCCTTCTCGACGTTCGCTGCGTCGATGGCGCGCTGGTTGACCGTCTCGACCTTGACGATCTTGAGGCGGTCGTTACGCTTGACGCGAACCGCTTGGCCCGGGTCGATGGCTTTGGTGTCCTTGCGGCGGCGCAGGGTCAGGGCGACGGCGGCGATGATCGCCACCAGCAGCACCACGGCGGCGATTTCGAAGCCGTAGATATAGCGGGTGTAGATCTGCAGGCCCAGTTCCTTGGTGCCGCCGATGTTCAGGGCGGCCGCTTCCGGCGTTTGCTGGAAGTTGCTGTAGCCATGCCACAGGACAGCACCCATCTCGAGCACGATCAGGCCGCCGACGCCGGCCGCCACGGGCAGGTAGCCCCAGAAGCCTTCGCGCATGCGGTCGATATTAATGTCGAGCATCATGACGACGAAGAGGAACAGCACCATGACGGCGCCCACATAGACCAGCACCAGCACGATGGCGAGGAATTCAGCCTTCAGCAGCAGCCAGATGCCGGCCGCGTTGAAGAAGGCCAGCACCAGGAACAGCGCGGCGTGGACCGGATTCTTGGCGGTGATGACGCGCAAGCTGGCCAGCACCATGATGGCCGCGAACACGTAGAACAGAACAGTTGTAAATGTCATGACTTACCCAGGACCCTTTTGTTATTAGCGGTACTTCGCGTCCGCCTCGCGGGCGGCGGCGATCTCGGCTTCGTAGCGGTCACCCACGGCGAGCAGCATCTCTTTGGTGTAGTAGAGATCGCCGCGTTTTTCGCCGTGATACTCGAAGATGCTGGTTTCCACGATCGAGTCGACCGGGCACGATTCTTCGCAGAAGCCGCAGAAAATGCACTTGGTCAGGTCGATGTCGTAGCGCGTGGTGCGGCGGGTGCCGTCATCGCGCTGCGACGATTCGATCGTGATGGCCATCGCCGGGCACACCGCTTCGCACAGCTTGCAGGCGATGCAGCGCTCTTCCCCGTTGGGGTAGCGACGCAACGCGTGCAGGCCGCGGAAGCGATTCGACATGGGAGTCTTTTCTTCCGGGTACTGGACCGTGATCTTGCGCGACAGCGCATATTTCCCGGTCAGGGCAAGGCCCTTGATCAACTCGGTCAGCATCAAGCTGCCGAGGATTTCTTTCATTCGAGACATGTCCGTTCCTTACTTCCAAATATTCCACGGCGTCTGCATCCAGACGGCAACGACAACCAGCCAGATCAGGGTCAGCGGGATGAACACTTTCCAGCCCAGGCGCATGATCTGGTCATAGCGGTAGCGTGGGAAGGTACCGCGGACCCAGATGAAGAAGGTCACGAACAGGAAGGCTTTCAGGAACAGCCAGAAGAAGCCGATGAAGCCACCAATGGTGCCGCCCACTTCCAGGAAGGCGAACGGCGCCGACCAGCCGCCCATGAAGAACAGCGAAGCCAGGGTACCGATCAGGATCATGTTGCCGTATTCGGCCAGCATGAACATCGCGTACGACATGCCCGAATACTCGACCATGTGGCCGGCCACGATTTCCGATTCGCCTTCGATCACGTCGAACGGGTGACGACCGCACTCGGCCAGGCCCGACACGAGGTAGATGATGAACAGCGGGAACAGCGGCAGCCAGTTCCACGACAGGAAGTTGATGCCCATGTCGGCGAACATGCCCACTTGCTGGCCGGCGACGATACCCGACAGGTTCAGGGTGCCCGACACCATCAGCACGACCACCAGCACGAAGCCCATCGGGATTTCATACGAGATCATCTGGGCCGAAGCGCGCATCGCGCCCATGAACGAGTACTTCGAGTTCGAGGCCCAGCCGGCGATGATGATGCCGTAGACTTCGACCGAGGTGATCGCCAGCAGCAGCAGCACGCCGGCGTTGACGTCGGCCAGCGCGAATTGCGGGCCGAACGGCACCACCGACCAGGCCGCAAGCGCCGGCATGATCGTCATGATCGGGCCGATGATGAACAGGTTGCGGTTCGCCTTGGCCGGGATCACGATCTCTTTGATCAAGAGCTTCAGGCCGTCGGCCATCGGCTGCAGCAGGCCGCCAGGACCGACGCGGTTCGGGCCAATACGGATCTGGATCCAGCCGATGAATTTACGTTCCCACAGGGTGGCGTAGGCGATCGCGATCATCAGCGGTGCGACCACCGCGACGATCTTGATGATGGTCCAGACCAGCGGCCAGACCGGGCCGAGCAGGTCGGCGCCGCCGGCGTTGAATGAATCGATGTAACCGGGCGTTGCCATTACTTGCCCTCCCCTGCTTTTTCAACTTGGATGGAACCGAACATCGCGCCGAGCGTGGCGACGGCCGGGTGGCCGGCGGCGACACGCACCGCATTCGACGGCAGGGTCTTGTCGACGTTGGCGACCAGGACGGCCGAACCGTTGCCTTGCGTGACCTTGACCTTGTCGCCGGCAGTGACGCCGATCGATTCGGCGACCGCTTTCGACAGCGTGACCAGCGGCGCATTCGCGTCGGCGGTGCGCTGCAGCGGCTCGGAACGGCGCGCCAGCGCGTCGGTGAAGTACACCGGCACGTCGGTCAGGCGCTCGAGCTGGCCGGCCGGGGCGTAGGCACCCGCGGTCGGGGCCAGGCTCGCCACATTGTTCAGCTTGGCCGACAGATCGGTATTGCCCTTGCCGAAGGCTTCGTCGCGGATCGATTCCGAGGTCTCGTAGTCGAAGCCGGTCAGGCCCAAGAGGTTACCCAGCACGCGCAGCACTTTCCAGGCCGGACGCGCATCGCCCAGCGGACGCACGGTGCCGTTGAAGCTCTGTGCACGGCCTTCGCAGTTCACGAACGTGCCCGAGGTTTCCGAGAACGGCGCGATCGGCAGCAGCACGTCGGCGTAATCCATGCCATGCTTGAAGGCCGACATCGCGACCACCATCTCGGCGCCCTTCAGGGCGGCGACGGCTTGCTGCGGATTGGCTGCATCCAGTTCCGGTTCCGCGTTCAGCAGCACATAGGCTTTCTTCGGCGTGGCGAACAGCGATTCCTTCTTGCCAGAGACAGCGCCCACCAGGTGGCCGCCGACGGTATTGGCGGCGTCGACCAGGTAGCCGAACGAGCAACCGGTCTGCTCGGCGATCCACTGGGCGCAAGCGTGGATCTGCGAAGCTTGCGGATGTTGTGCGGCGGCGTTGCCCAGCAGGATGGCGCCTGGGACTTCGACGTCACCGACGACGACCAGCGAAGCGGCGATGGCGCGCGCATGCTCCGACGCTTCGATGTTCTCGAAACCGTTTGGTACGGCGATGTTCTTGTCGGCGGCGATGGCGACCACGACTTCCGACAGGGCGACCAGCCAGTCGCTCGGTGCGGCGACCAGCTTGTGGGCGACCTTCATCAGCAGCTCTTCATCGCTGCCACCCAGCACCGACAGGCGCAGGCCGGCCTTGGTGGCGGCGCGCAGGCGGGTGGTGACCAGCGGGTGATCCTTGCGCAGGAAGGAGCCGATGACCAGGGCGCGCTTCAGGGTCGACAGTTGCGCGATCGGCATGCCCAGCCATGGGGTCACCTGGCCGTCCAGGGCGAAATCGCTCTGGCGCAGGCGGAAGTCGATGTTCTCCGAACCGAAGCCGCGGAACGCCTTGTTCAGCAGGTACAGTTCTTCCACCGTCGAATGGGCGGTGGCGACGGCCGCGAGACTGTCGGCGCCATGCTCGTGGCGGATATTGCGCAGGCCGTGAGCGACATATTCAAGGGCCGTCGACCACTCGGTCTCGATCCACTTGTTGTCCTGCTTGATCATCGGTTTCGTCAGGCGATCGGCATTGTCCAGCGCCTCGTACGAGAAGCGCTCTTTATCCGACAGCCAGCACTCGTTGACCGCTTCGTTCTCGAGCGGCAGCACGCGCATGACTTTGCCGCCCTTGACCTGGACGATCAGGTTGGCGCCCAGCGAATCGTGCGGCGACACCGATTTGCGGCGCTGCAGTTCCCAGGGACGTGCCGAGTAGCGGAACGGCTTGCTGGTCAGCGCGCCGACCGGGCACAGGTCGATCATGTTACCGGACACTTCCGAGTCGACGGTCTTGCCCACAAAAGTAGTGATCTCGGAGTGCTCGCCGCGGCCCAGCATGCCGAATTCCATGACGCCGGCCACTTCCTGGCCGAAACGCACGCAACGGGTGCACTGGATGCAACGCGACATCTCTTCCATCGAGATCAGCGGGCCCGCTTCTTTCGGGGCCACTACGCGTTTTTCTTCTTCGTAGCGCGAGCCGCTCTTGCCGTAGCCGACGGCCAGATCCTGCAGCTGGCATTCGCCGCCCTGGTCGCAGATCGGGCAATCCAGGGGGTGGTTAATGAGCAGGAATTCCATCACCGACTTCTGGGCCTGCACGGCCTTGTCGCTGTGGCTGCGCACGATCATGCCCGGCGACACTGGCGTGGCGCATGCTGGCAAGGGCTTGGGCGCCTTTTCCACTTCGACCAGGCACATGCGGCAGTTCGCTGCGATCGACAATTTCTTGTGATAGCAGAAGTGCGGAATATAGGTGCCGAGTTTGTTTGCGGCGTCCATCACCATGGAACCCGGTGGGACTTCGACTTTCTTGCCGTCTAATTCGATTTCAACCATTTGATCGTTACCTGACCTGGTTTAAAGGTATGCGGGCACGAGGCAGTGCTTGTGCTCGATGTGATATTCAAATTCCTGGCGGAAGTGCTTGATCATCGCCTGGACTGGCATCGCGGCCGCATCGCCGAGCGCGCAGATGGTGCGGCCCTTGATGTTGTCGGCGATGTTGTTCAGCAGATCCATGTCTTCCGGACGGCCCTGGCCATGCTCGATGCGATGGACCATGCGGTACATCCAGCCGGTGCCTTCACGGCACGGGGTGCACTGGCCGCACGATTCTTCGTAATAGAAGTACGACAGGCGCAGCAGCGACTTGACCATGCAGCGGGTCTCGTCCATGACGATGACGGCGCCCGAGCCCAGCATCGAACCGGCTTTCGCGATCGAATCGTAGTCGAGGTCGGTCTGCATCATCAGGTCGCCAGGCACGACAGGCGCCGACGAACCGCCAGGAATGACGGCCTTGATCTTCTTGCCGCCGCGCATGCCGCCAGCCAGTTCCATCAGGGTCGCGAACGGCGTGCCCAGCGGGACTTCGTAGTTGCCTGGACGCTCGACGTCGCCCGAGATCGAGAAGATCTTGGTGCCGCCGTTGTTCGGCTTGCCCAACGCCATGTAGTTCTCGGCGCCGATGTTCAGGATGAACGGGACGGCCGCGAAAGTCTCGGTGTTGTTGATCGTGGTCGGCTTGCCGTACAGGCCGAACGAGGCCGGGAACGGCGGCTTGAAGCGCGGCTGGCCCTTCTTGCCTTCGAGCGACTCGAGCAGCGCGGTTTCTTCGCCGCAGATGTAGGCGCCGTAGCCGTGGTGGGCGTGCAGCTGGAAGCTGAACTCCGAACCCAGGATGTTATTGCCCAAAAAGCCCGCCGCGCGCGCTTCTTCCAGGGCTTCTTCGAAACGCAGGTAGTCTTCGAAGATCTCGCCGTGGATGTAGTTGTAACCCACGGTGATGCCCATCGCGTAGGCGCCGATGGCCATGCCTTCGATCAGCGCATGCGGGTTGTAGCGGATGATGTCGCGATCCTTGAACGTGCCCGGCTCGCCTTCGTCGGTATTGCAGACGAGGTATTTCTGGCCCGGGAACTGGCGCGGCATGAAGCTCCACTTGAGGCCAGTCGGGAAGCCCGCACCGCCGCGGCCACGCAGGCCCGAAGCCTTCATGTCGGCGATGATCTGTTCCGGCGTGATCTTTTCTTCGATGATGCGGCGCAGCGCCGAATAGCCGCCACGATTGACGTAGTCGGCCAGGTGCCAGTTTTCGCCGTTCAGGTTGGCGAGGATCAGCGGTTTGATGTGACGATCGTGCAGGCTGGTCATTTGTTCAGTTCCTCAAGCAGGGCGTCGATCTTGGCGTCGCTCATGAACGAACACATGCGGTGATTGTTCACCAGCATGACCGGTGCGTCGCCGCAGGCGCCCATGCACTCGCCTTCCATCAGCGTGAACTTGCCGTCGGCGGTGGTGTCGCGGAAGTCGATGCCGAGCGCGTCCTTGATGCGCTGGGCCGCGTGTTCGCCGCCCGACAGGGCGCATGGCAGGTTTGTGCACACGGTGATCTTGTGCTGGCCGACCGGCTTGATGTTGAACATATTGTAGAAAGTCGCCACTTCCTGCACGGCGATGGCCGGCATGCCGATGTAGTCGGCAATCTCTTGCATGGTTTCAGGCGACAACCAGCCCAGTTCGACCTGGGCATGGGCCAGCGAAGCCATCACGGCCGACTGGCGTTGATCGGCTGGGTACTTGGCCAGCTCGCGATCGATTTTTTGGTAGCACTGCTGCGATAACATTTTCTCTCTGCCCTTCCCTTATCGGTCGATACTGCCGAACACGATGTCCTGGGTACCGATGATGGCCACCGCGTCAGCGATCATGTGGCCGCGTGCCATCTCGTCGAGGCTCTGCAGGTGGACGTAGTCCGGAGTGCGGATTTTCAGGCGGTATGGCTTGTTGGCGCCGTCGGAGACGATATAGATGCCGAACTCGCCCTTCGGGTGCTCGACCGCGGCATACGCCTCGCCCTCTGGGACGTGGAAGCCTTCGGTGAACAGCTTGAAGTGGTGGATCAGCGATTCCATATTGGACTTCATGTCCATCCGGTTCGGCGGCGCAATCTTGTTATTGTCGATCATCACCGGGCCTGGATTGGCGCGCAGCCAGGTCAGGCACTGCTTGATGATGCGGTTCGACTGGCGCATTTCTTCCACGCGCACCAGGTAGCGGTCGTAGGAGTCGCCATTGGTGCCGACCGGGATGTCGAACTCGACCTTGTCGTAGGCCGCGTAGGGCTGGTGCTTGCGCAGATCCCAGGCGATGCCCGAGCCGCGCAGCATGGCGCCGGTGAAGCCCATGGCTTTCGCGTCTTCCGGCGACACGACGCCGATGCCGACGGTCCGCTGCTTCCAGATACGGTTATCGGTCAGCAGGGTCTCGTACTCGTCGACATAGCCGTCGAAACGCTTGGTGAACGCGTCCAGGAAGTCGATGACCGAACCCTGGCGGTGTTCGTTCAGGTCGGCGATCGCCTTGGCGCTGCGGATCGGCGATTGCTTGTGCTGCGGCATGGTGTCCGGCAGGTCGCGGTACACGCCGCCCGGACGGTAGTAGGCCGCGTGCATGCGCGCGCCCGACACCGCTTCATACACGTCGAACAGGTCTTCACGGTCGCGGAAGCAGTACAGGAACGGGCCCATGGCGCCGATGTCCAGCGCGTGCGCGCCGAGCCACATCAGGTGATTCAGGATGCGGGTGACTTCGTCGAACATGGTGCGGATGTACTGGGCGCGGATCGGCGCTTCGATGCCGAGCAGCTTTTCGATCGCCAGCACATAGCCGTGTTCGTTGCACATCATCGACACGTAGTCGAGGCGGTCCATGTACGGAACCGACTGCAGATAGGTGCGGGTTTCCGCCAGCTTCTCGGTTCCGCGGTGCAGCAGGCCGATGTGCGGGTCGGCGCGCTGGATCACCTCGCCGTCGAGTTCGAGCACCAGGCGCAGCACGCCGTGCGCCGCCGGGTGCTGCGGACCAAAGTTCAGGGTGTAGTTCTTAAGCTCAGCCATTATTTCGTCCCGTAGGTCTCTTCGCGAATCACGCGCGGGATGTTCTCGCGCGGCTCGATCGTGACGGGTTGGTAGATCACGCGTTTCTGTTCCGGGTCGTAGCGCATTTCGACATAGCCCGAGATCGGGAAGTCCTTGCGGAACGGGTGGCCGATGAAGCCGTAGTCGGTCAGGATGCGGCGCAGGTCGCCGTGGCCGTCGAACAGGATGCCGAACATGTCGAACGCTTCGCGCTCGAACCAGTTGGCGGCGCGCCAGATACCGGTGATCGATTCGACCAGCGGCATGTCGTCGTCCGGGCAGAACACGCGCACGCGGACGCGCCAGTTCTTCGCCAGCGAGAGCAGGTGCACCACGACCGCAAAGCGCGGACCTTCATAGGTGCCTTCGCCATAGGTCGAGTAGTCGACGCCGCACAGGTCGATCATCTGTTCGAATGCCAGGGTCGGGTCGTCGCGCAGCGTGGTCATGGCCTTGATGTAATCAGCCGCCTTGACCACCACGGTCACTTCGCCCAGCGCCGCCGAAATGGCAACGCCCTCGCCCAATGCATTTTTCAGGGCGAGTTCAAGGGTCTCGAGTTTTGTCGTCATGGAGTACGCCGTCCGTTTTTAGCGCGCGATGGTATTGGTGCGCTTGATCTTGTTCTGGAGCTGCATGATGCCGTAGAGCAGCGCTTCGGCAGTCGGCGGGCAGCCTGGCACGTACACATCGACCGGGACGATGCGATCGCAGCCCCGCACCACCGAATACGAGTAGTGGTAGTAGCCGCCGCCGTTGGCGCAGGAACCCATCGAGATCACCCAGCGCGGTTCGGCCATCTGGTCGTAGACCTTGCGCAGCGCCGGCGCCATCTTGTTGCACAGGGTGCCGGCGACGATCATCACGTCGGACTGACGTGGCGATGGACGGAACACGATACCGAAGCGGTCCATGTCGTAGCGGGCCGCGCCCACGTGCATCATCTCGACCGCGCAGCAGGCCAGACCGAACGTCATCGGGAACATCGACCCCGTACGCGCCCAGTTGATCAGCTTGTCGGCTGTGGTGGTGATGAAACCTTCGTTTAATACGCCTTCAATTGCCATGGCTTATTCCCAATCAAGGGCACCTTTCTTCCAGATGTACCAGAAACCGACCACGAACTCGGCGATGAACACCATCATCGTGATGAAACCGGTCCAACCCAGCTCGCGCATCGAGACGCCCCATGGGAAGAAGAATGCCGTTTCCAGATCAAACAAAATGAACAAGATCGCGACCAGGTAGTACCTGACGTCGAACTTCATGCGTGCGTCTTCGAACGCTTCGAAGCCGCATTCATACGGGGACAGCTTGGCAGCGTCGGGCTTGTGGGGCCCCAGCAGGCGGCCGAGCACCTGCGGGGCAACACCGACACCGATGCCAACCAGGATAAAGAGAAGAACGGGGAGATAATTTTCGAGGTTCACAGCTGAAGCTTCCTGAACGATCGGTTAATGAAATGCTGCGGGGATGCAGCACCGAATCGTGCGAACCTGGCTTCAAGCCTGCCACCAGGACCGGACGACGATCCTCGTAAAAAAGCCAGCGCAGGCATGAGGAAAAACTCGTGCGCCCTTGCTGGCTTTCTTTCTAAATTTTGGTGCCGACGGCGAGACTCGAACTCGCACAGCTTGCGCCACTACCCCCTCAAGATAGCGTGTCTACCAATTTCACCACGTCGGCTGGAGACCAGTATTTTACCCTGCCTTAGCATTACTTATCAATGCTCAAATTGCGCAATCACAAGGATATTTGCGAATTCTTTGAATCATGTCGCCGAATAATCGATGGCTCATCAATTATTTACGCCAAACAGACCGCACTGCTAAACACGGTACACGTCAATATTCCAGGGTCGCGTACCACGTGGCTTGATACTTTAGCCACGCGCCGCAGCATTCTACGCCTAAAAACACAAACGCGCCGTAGAACGGCGCGTTTATGAACAACAAGTGTGGCGCGGTTGCCGCGCCCTACCCCATTACTTGGCTGGAGCGGCCGGCGCTGGCGTGGCTGGCGCCGGGGTCGCTGGAATGGCTGCGGCCGGTGCGGCGTTGTTGGCCGGCAGCGTCGGCACGTCGGCCGGTGCGGTCTGGGCCGGTGCGCCACCGGGGATGCCCGTAGCTGGCGCCTGGCTCGACGGCACGGTCACACGACCCATGACGCCGCCGCCGCTCTCGCCGCCGCTGCCGCTGTTGCCGATATAGGCCAGCGCCAGGGTCGAACCGAAGAAGATCGCGGCTGCGACGGCAGTCGACTTCGACAGGAAGTTCGACGAACCAGAGGCGCCGAACAGGCTGCCCGACGCGCCCGAACCGAAGGCGGCGCCCATGTCGGCGCCCTTGCCGTGCTGCATGAGCACCAGACCGATAATGCTCAGGGCAGAAATAACCTGCACGACGATAATCAAATTGAACCAGATCATTGCAATTCCATTCCAAGTTTAAAACAACGTTTTTAAATTTCTTATATTTTCAAAAGATTCGAAAATTCGTGATGCTTGAGGCCAAATCTTATGCTGCCCGCTTACGCGGCCCGGCCTACGCGGCGCGAATAATCCCGAGAAAATCACTCGACTTTAACGCAGCTCCGCCGATCAGGCCACCATCGATATCCGGCTGCGCCATCAGAGCGCCTGCATTCTCCGGCTTCATGCTGCCGCCGTAAAGGATTTGTACGCCCTCCGCCGCCTCGGCGTTGCAGTTGCGCAGTTTTTCGCGCAAGAAGGCGTGCACTTCCTGGGCCATCGCCGGCGTCGCCGTCTTGCCGGTGCCGATCGCCCATACCGGCTCGTAGGCCAGCACCAGCTTCGGCACGGCATCGGCGCCCACCACTTCGAGCACCGCATCCAGCTGGGCGCCGACCACGTCCTGCGTGGCGCCCGCCTCGCGCTGGTCCAGCGTTTCGCCGACGCACACGATCGGGGTCAGGCCGGCATCCAGCGCCGCCTTGGCCTTGGCGGCCACCAGCGCATTCGATTCGCCATGGTAGGCGCGGCGCTCGGAATGGCCGACGATCACGTAACGACAGCCGAAATCCTGCAGCATCGAGGAACAGACTTCGCCGGTGAAGGCGCCGCACGGCTCGGTCGCGACGTCTTGCGCGCCCCAGGCCATCGCACTGCCTGCGAGAAGTTGTTCACACTGAAAGAGGTAGGGAGCGGGGACGCAGACGGCGCTCGCGGCGCCTGCCTCGGTCAATCCAGCGAGAATACCTTGCAGCAACTGTGCATTGGCTGCACGGCTGCCGTTCATCTTCCAGTTACCTACGACGAGTTTGGGACGCATACTACCCCATGTCAAATAACCCGCTATTCTAGCGGTCGATCATATGGCGGTCAAACACAGGCTGAGCTGCTCAGCTCGTTGATTTTTTGCCTGGAAACCGCCGCCAATGCGTGCCCGCAAGGCCGTCCTGGCCCGGCCCAAGCACGCTCCTTTTCATCACCTTCAGCCCGGCTGCACCTGCAGCACGATCTTGCCGACGTGGGTGCTCGATTCCATCAGCGCATGCGCCTGGGCTGCCTGCTCCAGCGGGAAGACCTGGTGGATCACCGGCTTGATCTTGCCCTGGGCGAACAGCGGCCATGCATGTTCGCGCAACTGTTGCGCGATCGCCGCCTTGAATTCCACCGGACGCGGCCGCAGGGTCGAGCCGGTGATGTGCAGGCGGCGCCGCAGCACCTGCCCCATGTCGACATTGGCGCGCGCGCCGCCCAGCAGCGCGATCACGACCAGGCGGCCGTCGTCGGCCAGGCAATCGATCTCGCGCGCCACGTAATCGCCCGCAACCATGTCCAGGATAACGTCGACACCTTTGCCGTTCGTGAGTTCCTTGATCACGGCGACGAAATCCTCGTCGCGGTAATTGATGCCGCGTTCGGCGCCCAACGCCTCGACGGCGCGGCATTTGTCGGCACTGCCGGCGGTGGCGAACACGCGGTGGCCCAGGGCCTTGGCCAGTTGGATCGCGGTCACGCCGATGCCCGAGCTGCCGCCCTGCACCAGCAGGCTCTCGCCCTCGGACAGGCGGGCGCGGTCGAACACATTGCTCCACACGGTGAAATACGTTTCCGGCAAGGTGGCCGCTTCCAGTGCGCTCAAACCCTCCGGCACCGGCAGGCACTGTTCGAGCGGCGCCGCGCAGTATTCGGCATAGCCGCCGCCCTGCACCAGCGCACACACGAGGTCGCCCTTTTTGAGGTCACTGCCTTGCAAATCGCCGCCGACGATCTCGCCCGCCACTTCCAGGCCCGGCAGGTCGGAGGCGCCGGGCGGCACCGGGTATTTACCCAGGCGCTGCAGCACGTCGGGCCGGTTGATGCCGGCCGCGTGGACCTTGATGAGCACTTCGCCGGCCTTCAGGACCGGCGTCGGGCGCTCGCACAGTTGCAGGACTTCCGGCTTGCCCGGCTGGGTGATTTCGATGGCGCGCATGGTTGATTGCTCCCGTGTTAGCAAAACCGTAATTGTACGGGAGTCGGGGCGGATCTGCGTGTGGGCGTGGATCGTGCGTGTCAATAACAGTTAGCCCCCCGCACGTCGTTCCCGCGCAGGCGGGAACCCAAGGTTGCATGAGCTGAAGCTGCGTTTAAAAGTATCGGCAGCGCTGAGGCCTTGGGTTCCCGCCTGCGCGGGAAGTCGTTGCTGCCAGTGGCAGGAACGACGTGCGACGGGTGAAATGAAGCGCCGCGGGGCGTTACGCGCCCGCCTCCACCGCGGCCAGCGCCTGGCGCGCCATGGTCAGGGCGCCGGCATAGCTGCGGGCGGCGGCGATGAAGCGGCCGGTGTGGCAGAACACGGCATCCTCGACGCCGGTAACGGCCGCCAGCTCGGCTTCGCGCAGGCCGGCCCAGGCTTCGGGCAGGTCGGCCCTGGCGTCGAAGCTCTCGGTGTCGACCGACACCGTGTGCAGCATGTAGCGCTGCTCGGTCAGGCTGTGGCTGATGACGAACAGGATCTTCGGCATTTCCTTGCGTACCACACTGCTCCAGGGCAGCGCGGCATTCTTGAGGAACAGCAGCTTGCCGTCTTCGAGCACCTCGGCCTGGCGCACCTGGGTCACGGCCAGCATCGCGCCGACGCGATAGCGCACGGCGTTGCCCATGATGTCGGTCAGGAACTCGACCGCGCGCATGAACTGGCCCATGCGGTAGACTTCGACCGCCTCGCCATAGCCCAGGCGCTGCTCGTCGAGCCAGCCGGGATTAAAGCCCGACACCACCGCCGACAGGCCATAGCTGCCCGGCGCGTTCTTGGCCACGCCCACGTCCGACAGGTCGAGGTATTGCACGATGTCGGCATCGATCGCGTAGGCGATCTGCTGGGCCGTGTCGTCCGTCAGGCGCTCGCCGGTCTGGCGCTCGGCCAGGGCGGCGACGCAGCGCGCGCCATAGTCGCGCCAGACCAGGCCGGCGCTGGCATACGGCACGCCGGACACGCGGGTGGCGTCGAATTCCTTCTGGTGGTGGTCGAAGCGGCCGGTGGCCGGGTCCCAGACCCCGCCGACGTCGATCGCGAAGTCGGCGGCATCGATCCTGGCCTGTTCGCGGGTGCGGACGATCTCCGCCTCGGGGAACAACACCTTCAGGACGGCGACCGCCCACGCATCATCCGCGTGGAATTTGCCGCCGTGAGTGGCAATCAACATACTACATGCTCCAAATGGTCGCCGCGCCTTAGCCACTGTATTGACAGGCGCGCGCGCGTGAGTCGAAGCCGAAGCCTACCACGCGGACCTGTCCCGGCGCGCCCTTCCATCTCTGTTTTGGGCAATTTCCTGGCTTTGCACGTCCAGCGCACGCGCCAGCATCTTGTGACGGTGCGCGAACAGCAGCTTGACCATGGCGCGCACCACGGGAGTGGCGAACCGGGGCGAGAAGGCGAGATGGTCGGTAATCAGGGCGCCGCGGCCGTCGGCAGCCGGCGTGATCACGCGCTCGTGCCGCCAGGCGTGCATCGAGAGCAGTTGCGACTGCTCGACGAAGCGGTGGCCCGGCACGATCTCGGTAAATGTCAACTTCGACATATCGACTGGAAACAAGCCGAACAGCAGGAACTGGCACCGGCCCAGCGACTTGCCGAGCATCGTATTGGCGCCGATATCCGTCATCCCTTTCGGAAAGACGAGCTTCAGCAAAGGCCGCATCTCGGCGCGCACGCTCTGGAGCGAGGTCGACCAGGCCCAGGCCTCCTGGGTAGACACCGGCACCTGGGTCGTCATCGTCAATTCAACATCCGCCATCGTCATCTCCTCATCGATGTATCCAAGCATCATGCTGGCCCCCATCGGCGCTCCGCTCAGTTCGCCAGATCGCTTACGGCAAACTTTAGATGGCTAGAATTTTCTTATTGGAATCGCAATCAACGTGGGCTTCGATATCGCGCAACGATCCGGCGGCTTGCCATCTTTTCCACATCCTGTATCGCCGCTAGATTGTCATTACGAGCTCATGCTTATCGCATGCGCGTCCAAGGAGCTGCACATGAACCGTTTCCTGTCCGCCCTGGCCGCCACCATCGCGCTGGCTTGTCAGCCGGCAACGGCCCAATCATGGGACGCCAGCCACTGGACCGCGAGCTGGGGCGCGGCCCCGGCCGGACCGCCGCCGGACGCCAGCGTGTATGCATTCAATAACCAGACCCTGCGCCTGATCGTCCAGTCCAGTGTGGGTGGCAACCGCGTGCGCTTCCGATTGTCGAACGAACTGGGGTCGAGGCCGCTGCGGATCGGCGCCGCGCGCATCGGCCTGCGCGCCCAAGGTTCGGACCTGGCGCCCGGCACCGACCGCGCCCTGACCTTTGGCGGGCACGCCGGCGTGACGATCCCGGCCGGGGCGCCGGCGCTGTCCGATCCGGTCGAACTGAACCTGCCGCCGCTCACGTACGTGGCCGTCAGCCTGTATCTGCCGGGCGCGGTGCAGGCGGCCACCGTCCACGTCCAGGCACGCCAGACCGGCTATGTCTCGCCGAGCGGCGACCATACCGCCAGCGCCAGCCTGCCGGTGCAGCGCACGATCACCGCCTGGCCTTTCCTGACGGCGCTGGAAGTCGATGGCATGAACAGCGCCATCGCCGTGCTGGGCGACGCGCTCACCGACGGCGCGCGTAGCACCATTGACGCCAACCGGCGCTGGACCGACGTGCTGGCGCGGCGCCTGCAGACCGGGCGCAATGCAGGTGCGCGCCCTGGCGTGATCAACCGGGGGATTGGCGGCAACCGCCTGCTCGGCGACGACCCGGCCAAGCCGCTGGCCGGACACAGCGCCCTGGCGCGCTTCGAACGCGACGTGCTGGCCACCGGCGGCGTGCGCCAGCTGGTGCTGATGATCGGCATCGAGGATATCGGCCACAGTTCGGCGGCCGATCCGGTCACGCTGGACGACTTGGTGGCCGGCTATCGCCAGCTGATCGCGCGCGCCCGCGCCGCGCGCATCGCCGTGATCGGCGGCACGCTGGCGCCGTTCGAAGGCGCGGCGCTGTACTCGATTGAAAAGGAAACGCTGCGCCAGGCGGTGAACGCCTGGATCCGCAGCAGCGGAGAGTACGACGCGGTATTCGACGCCGACCGCGCGCTGCGCGATCCGGCGCGCCCCAGCCGGCTATTGCCGGCCTATGACAGCGGCGACCACCTGCACCCGAACGACCGTGGTTACCAGGCGCTGGGCGAGGCGATGCCGCTGACGCTGCCGCGCCGCTGAACGCCTACGGATTGGCGCCGGTCTTCGACGCCGTCGGCAAGGCCGTCCCCACCTTCCAGGTGCGCGACAGGGCCTGCGCTTCCTCAACCTGTTCCGGCGTCATCTTCTTGCCGATCGCGGCGCGTTGTTCGACCGCGTTGCGGTGGCCGCCAGCCGCGGCCAGGTTGTACAGCATATAGGCCAGCACCGCATCCTGCGGCACGCCGGCCACGCTGTAGCGGTACATCAGCCCGAGCGCGTGCTGGGCGTCGGGATTGCCCTGCTCGGCCGCCTTGCGGAACCAGCTCACCGCATGCTTCTGGTCTTGCGGCACGGCGTTGCCGGTGTAATACATGGCGCCTACCACGTACTGGGCGTCGGCCTTGCCCTGCCCGGCCGCCTTCAGGTGCCAGGCGAAGGCCTGCTTGTAATCGCGTGTGACGCCGCGGCCCATGTAGTACATCAGGCCCAGCAGGTGCTGGGCGTCCGCATTGCCGGCCTTGGCCAGCGGAGTGATTTCTTTCAGTGCCAGTGCATAGTTGCGGGCGTTGTAGGCGCTCGCGCCCTCCGCAAAGCCGGCCCTGGCGCTCGTCTGCAGGCCGAATTGCAGGCCGACGGCAAGCAGCGTCACAAGGAGTATTTTTTTCATGTCTCGTGCACAGAATCTGGATCGTTATTTCCAGTTGACCTTGCCCAGGCCATCGAGGGCGACCTTGCGATTGGCCGGCTTGCCGAACACCGTCACCGATCCCATGCCCGACAGCGCGAGGTTGACGCTGCGCTGGGCGTTGACGGTGGCGTTGCCCAGGCCCGACAAGTCCAGCGTGACCGAGTCGACCGCACAGGCCTGCGCATCCAGCCCGCCCAATCCGCCCAGCTCGGCCCTGAGGTTCTTGCTGCGCCCACTCAGGGTCACGTAGCCGGCGCCGCCCAGGCTCAGGTCGACGTGCTCGCTGTTCACGCCCTGGATCTTGAGGTTGCCCACGCCGCCCAGGCTGGCCTTGATGGTGCGGTAGTCCGACGATGATACATACATCGAGCCGGCGCCATCGAGGTTGATGTTCAGCGTTTCGCCGGCAAAGCCGCTCACGGTAGTGGAACCGAGGCTTTCCGACGACACCGCCTGCAAATTCGGCAGCACCAGTTCGGCCTGCAGGCCAGACGAACGGCCGAAGCTGAAGCCGGAATTGCGGCCCTCGGTCTCGATGTTCAGGGTATCGCCTTTCTGCGAGGTCGTGGTCCGCGACAACAGGCGCGCGTCGCCCGTGAGCACCAGGGCCGGGGTCGCCCCCTGCCGGATCTTCAGGTCGCCCAGCCCTTCAAGCTTGACGCGCACCACCCGCGCATCGATCGGGCGGGTCTCGGTGCTCATCTCCGGCGCGGCCTCGGCGACGCCGATCGCCGCACAGAACAAGGCGCACGGCACGGCAAGTGCGGCGCCCAGCTTGATCAGGTGGTTCATCCATTCTCTCCAGTAAATTCTTGCGCCGGCATTGCGCCAGGACTTGTCATGTTGCAACTATAGCCTGAAAGCCAGGCGGGTCGATGGCCCATGCGACGAACTGCACGAATCGCTACCCGAAATGCACACGCCGGGGATGGATGCCGTCTGCATGACATCGGCATGGACAGGCATAACCCGTGCGATGGCACAATAAAAAGACCGCTTATCAACATGCCATTGCGCTAAGATGAGCCGCCGATGACGCCCCGGCGCCATCGCTCCATCATTCATCATGAGGTCCCCATGCGCATGCGCCCATTACCTGTCCTGATGGCCGGGTTCACCCTGTCGATGTCGGCCTTCGCGGCCCCGAGCGACCAGTGGACCCTGCCGGTCAATACCAAGAAACTCGACAACGGACTGACCGTCATCGTGTCGGAAGACCGCAGCTCGCCGACCGTCGGCGTCTCGGTGGTCTACCACGTCGGCATGCGCCTCGAGCCCCGTAACCGCACCGGTTTCGCCCACCTGTTCGAGCACCTGATGTTCCAGGGCACGCCGAACGCGCCGAAGGGCGTATTCGACACCACCATCACCGCCGGCGGCGGCTGGAACAACGGCTCGACCCGCCCCGACTTCACCAACTACATCGAGACCGCCCCGGCCTCGAGCCTGGAGCCGATCCTGTGGCTCGAAGCCGACCGCATGAAGACGCTCGACTTTAACCCCACCACGCTGAAGAACCAGCAAGACGTGGTCAAGGAAGAGATCCGCGTCAACGTCAAGAACCAGCCCTATGGCGGCTTCATGTGGATCGACATCAGCCAGCACGCCTTCCAGAAATGGGAGAACAACCACGACGGCTACGGCAGCTTCGAAGACCTGGAAAACGCCAGCCTGGACGACGTGCGCGCCTTCCACCGCGACTACTACGGCCCCAATAATGCGGTACTGGCGATCGCCGGCGACATCACGCCGCAGCAGGGCTTCGCGCTGGCCCAGAAATACTTCGGCGGCATCGCGGCGCGCCCGGTGCCGAAGGGCACCGACTTCTCGGAGCCGCTCAATACCGCCGAAAAACGGCTGGAGCAAAGCGACGCCCTGGCCCAGGTGCCGGCCATCGCGGCGGCCTGGAAGGCGCCGGAACGCGGCAGCCGCGACCAGGCGCCGATCGCGGTGCTGGCCGAGCTGCTGGGCGGCGGCGACGCCTCGCTGTTCTACCAGGGGCTGGTGAAGGGCCGTGAGATCGCCCTCAACGTCGACACCATGTTCGGCCTGACCAGCCCGTGGGAATACAATGGCCCGACCCTGATGACCGTATTCGCGCTGTACAAGCCGGACAGCAGCGCCGATGCCGTGCTCAAGGCGATGGACGAAGAGATCGCCAGGATCGCGAAGGACGGCGTCGACAAGGCGACACTCAAGCGTGTGAAGACGCGCATGCTGGCCGACTGGAACAACAAGCTGGAGAGCTTCGTGAACCGCGCCGACACGATGGCCAAGCTGCAGGTCTTGTGGGGCGACGCCAACGTGGTCAACAAGATCCCGGGCTGGATCGAGGGCGTGACCTCGAACGACATCCAGCGCGCGGTCAAGACCTACCTGGTGCCGGCCAACCGCACCGTCATCGACCGCAAGCCGGCCGCCATGATCGAGGCGGCCAAGACTGCCTCGGCCGTCACCAACACCAAATAAGGAGCGCATCGTGAACAAACTGATGCTCGCAGTCGCCGTTTCGCTCGCATGTGCGCCGGCGGCCCATGCCGCCGACGTCAAGACGCCGTCCGGCATGCCCGCCTATGGCCAGGAAAAATCGATCCCGGCGCCGAAGATCGCCAAACAGACGCTGTCCAACGGCCTGACCGTGTGGGTCGTGCCACGCGAGGGCCTGCCGCGCGTGGACTATGTGCTGGCGCTGCACGGCGCCGGCTTCGCGGCCGACGCGCCGAGCCAGAGCGGCTTTGCCGCCATGCTGGCCGGCATGCTCAACGAAGGCACGGCCAAGCGCGATTCGCGCGCGATCGCCGAAGCGGCCCAGGGCATGGGCGGCGAAGTGGCGGCCAGCCCGGCCGCCGACGGCATCATCGTCTCGGGCAACGCCCTGGCCTCGCAGGCGAGCGGCATGCTGAACCTGATGGCCGAGATCGTGCGCCGGCCGTCCTTCCCCGAGAACGAAGTGACGCTGGCCAAGGCCAATGCGCTGCAGTCGCTGCGCGTGTCCGAGACCCAGCCGGGGTTCCGCGCCGAGCGCGCGATCAAGAAGGCCGTGTATGCCGACCACCCATATGGCCGCACCGACCCGACGATCGAGTCGATCAATGCCGTCAGCGCCGGGATGCTGCGCACGGAACATGCGAAGCGCTTCCGTCCCGACCGCGCGCTGCTGGTGGTCACCGGCCGAATCACCGAAGCCGAGGCGATGAAGCTTGCCAAGGCCGCCTTCGGCGACTGGAAGGCCAGCGGCGCGGCCCTGCCCGACACTCCGGCAGCGACTACCGGCGTGAAGCCTGCCCGCATCCTGCTCAAGCGCGACGGCAGCGTGCAGTCGACCTTGCGCCTGGGCAGTCCCGGCATCGCGGCCAGCGCGGCGGACCAGATCCCGCTGCGCCTGACCAGCACCATCCTGGGCGGCGGCTTCTCGAGCCGCATCAACACCAATCTGCGCGAAGAAAAAGGCTATACCTACGGCGCCTCGGCCGGCGCGCGCATGAGCCGCGCGGGCGGCATGATGGTGGGCGGCGCCGACGTGCGCAACGAAGTCACCGGCGCTTCGCTGGAAGAATACTTCAAGGAATACAAGCGCCTCGGTTCGGAGCTGGTGCCGGCCAGGGAAATGGACATGAACAAGCGCTACGTCGCGGGCGGCTACCTGCTCAGCAACCAGCTGCAGCGTTCGGTCGCCAATACCCTCGCCGCCAACTGGCTGGTCGGCCTGCCGCCGGAATTTTTGGGCGAGTACGTGCCGAAGATCCAGAAGGTCACGCCGGAGCAGGTGCGCACCGTGGCGAAGAAGTATTTTGCGCCCGACAACCAGTCGATCGTGGTGGTCGGCGATCCGTCCAAGCTCGAGGAGCAGCTCAAGCCGTATGGCGACTTCAAGGTGACGGACAAGTGAGCCAGCGTAGATGCTGACCTGAAAGCCCCGCGTCGTTGGCGGGGCTTTTTTTATGGCGCTGTCATCGTTAAATATGGATGAGCATTGAACTGCTGAGCTGATTTGCGGTCTAATCCCGGTCGCCATCGATCGGGAGCGCGCTATGAAAGCGCCGAAGTTCGCGAAGCTGGTTGCCCAACTACCGCTACTGAACCAGCCGCAGCGTCAGCAGGTACTCGCCGCCCTGCATCCGGCAGCCGGGCTCGACCGGGTGGTCGCGCTCATCGGCGAGATCCGGTCAGAAGGGCGCTGCTGCCCCGATTGCGGCTGCGAGCGTTGCCACCGTCACGGTCATGCTAACGACCTGCAACGCTTTCGCTGTTGCGCGTGCGGCCGCACCTTCAACGACCTGACCGGCACACCGCTGGCGCGGCTCAGGCACAAGGGCAAGTGGCTCGATTATCTCGACACGGTGCTCGATTCCCGCACAGTCCGCTCCGCAGCCAAGCGTGTCGGTGTGCACCGCAACACCACGTTTCGCTGGCGTCATCGCTTTCTCGACCGGGTCAAGGACGACCGACCCGAGCGCCTGGTTGGCATCGTCGAGGCCGACGAGATGTTCCTGTTCGAATCGCAGAAAGGGGCACGCAAGCTCGATCGCAAGCCGCACAAGCGTGGCGGCCGGGCCGCCCTGCGCGGGATTTCGCATCACCTCGACTGCATCCTGGTGGCGCGCGACCGCAGCGGACAAACCATCGACGCCGTCACCGGCCGCGGCGCCTTGAAGGTGGCCCAGCTGGTCAAGCACTTGCTGCCGAAGCTCGATCCCCAGGTGCTGCTGGTCACCGATGCCAACGCTGCCTATCCCGCCTTCGCCCGTGCCCATGGCATTGCGCACCAGGCGGTCAATCTCAGCGCCGGGGAACGCGTCCGCAACGGCGCCGAAGGGGCCATCCATGTGCAAAACGTGAACGCCTACCATCGGCGCTTCAAGGAATGGCTGGCGCGCTTCCATGGTGTGGCGTCGCGCCGCCTTCCCAACTATCTGGGCTGGCATTGGGCGCTCGATGGCGGCCGAGTCACTTCTGTCGAGAAATTGCTGCGTCTTGCATTCGGGGTCATCAACAGATAACGATGACAGCGCCTTTTTTATGAGTTGTCAAAACCGGCTACCCGGTCCATCCTTATGCTGCATCCTTGCAGACAAGGAGTGGACATGGCAACGCGCTACTACATCACGCTCGGCGCATCGACGACGGCCGGCGGCACGGTCACGTCAGCCAGTTCGCTGCTGGCGCTCGATGGCGTGAAGGTCGCGCTCGAAGGCGACCAGGTGTCCTGCCCCGTCTGCGGAACGACAGGCATCATCGGCCTCGACGGTCCGCGCCTGCCGGCGCGCCATGACGGTCGGCAATATGCCCTCGACGGCGACCTGTGCCTGTGCCGCTGCGATCCGCCGCCGCGCCTGGTCGCGATTCAGCATCTGTGCGGCCAATAAGGCCTACTCGGGCACGCCCAGGATCACGCTCGACGCCTTGAACAGCGCGGTCGCCGCCACGCCCTCGGCCAGTTCGAGCGCATCCACGCTCTCGTTGGTGATCGTGGCCGCCACGCTACCGCCGCCCGCCAGTTCGATCACGACTTCAGAATTGACCGCGCCGCGCATCAGCCGCGTGACCTGGCCCTGCAGTTGATTGCGCGCCGACAGCCGCGCGCCCTCGCCGGCCGTCATCACGATCACCGACGACGACTTGATCAGCGCAAAGGCCTGCCGCCCTGGCGCCAGCCCGAGGTTCTCGGCACTCTCGCGCGTGACGATGGCGACGATCGTCTGTCCGCCCGCGATCCCGAGCTCGACTTCGTCGTTGACGGCGCCGCGCGCCACCCGGGCCACCGTGCCGAAGAACTGGTTGCGTGCGCTGGTCCTCATCTTGAACCTCGTGAAGAGCGCCAGGTCGTCGGCCACGTCGCCGGCCTGGCGGTTGAGTCGCTCGAGAAAATCATTGTGCACCTGTTCGATCGTCCTGAAATTGTCCACCAGCTGCTGGCCACGCGCCGTGAGCCGCGTGCCGCCGCCGCCCTTGCCGCCGGTGACGCGCTCCACCAGCGCCTCGCCTGCGAGATTGTTCATCGTGTCGATCGCATCCCAGGCGGCCTTGTAGCTCAGGCCGACCGCCTTGGCGGCGCCGGTGATGGAGCCGAGTTGCCCGATCGCCGCCAGCAGTTCGACCCGGTTGCCGCCGCCGAGGTTCTCGCCGCCGACCGTCATCCAGACCTTGCCCTCGAGGGCGATGCTCTTGTCTTCCGTGCTCATCTGTTGTCGTGAGAAATTTCGTTATATACTTCAATATACAGCGCCTGCGCCTCAACCGGCAAGCTACCACGATGTTGCCGACATTACATGGAGAAAACATGAAACGCCTTGCCAGCCTGCTCGCCGTACTGACCATGATGGGGACGGCAAACGCCGGCGAGGTGCAGGTCGCGGTCGCCGCCAACTTCGCCGGGCCGATGGAAAAGCTGGCCGCCGAGTTCCAGCGCGACACCGGCCACAAGGCCGTCGTCGCCACTGGCGCCACCGGCAAGTTCTACGCCCAGATCCGCAACGGCGCGCCGTTCGAGGTGCTGCTGGCGGCCGACGACGAAACCCCCGCCAAACTGGAAACCGAAGGCCACGTCGTGGCCGGCAGCCGCTTCACCTATGCCACAGGCCGCCTGGTGCTGTGGTCGGCGAAGGATGGCGCCGTTGATGCCAACGGCAATGTCCTCAAGACCGGTAGCTACAAGCACCTGGCGATCGCCAATCCGAAGACCGCGCCGTATGGCGCCGCCGCCGTCGCCACCCTGCAAAAGCTGGGCCTGTACGAGACCGTGCAGCCGCGCATCGTCCAGGGCGAGAACATCGCCCAGGCCTGGCAGTTCGCCAGCACCGGCAACGCCGAACTGGGCTTCGTGGCCCAGGCCCAGGTCTGGCGCGACGGCAAGTTCACGGGTTCGGGCTGGATCGTCCCGGCCACCATGCATGAACCGATCCGCCAGGACGCCGCACTGCTGGCCAAGGGCGCGAAGAACCCGGCGGCCCAGGCGCTGCTGCACTACCTGCGCAACGACAAGGCGAAAGCGCTGATCCGCAGCTTCGGCTACGAAGTCTGAGGTGCTCGATTCGTCCGACTTCGCCGCGATCTGGCTGACCCTCAGGCTGGCCACGGTCGTCACCCTGCTCTTGCTGGTGTTCGGCACGCCGCTGGCCTGGTGGCTGGCGCGCACGCACTCCAGGCTGCGGCACGCGGTCGGGGCGGTGGTGGCCCTGCCGCTGGTGCTGCCGCCGACCGTGATCGGCTTCTACCTGCTGCTGGCGATGGGGCCCAACGGCCCGCTCGGCCAGCTGACCACGGCGCTGGGCCTGGGCACGCTGTCGTTCACCTTCACGGGTCTCGTGATCGGTTCGGTCTTCTATTCGCTGCCCTTCGTGGTGCAGCCGCTGCAGAACGCCTTCGAGGCGGTCGGCACGCGGCCGCTGGAAGTGGCGGCCACGCTGCGCGCCAGTCCCTGGGACACCTTCTGGTCGGTGGTGGTGCCGCTGGCGCGGCCCGGCTTCGTCACCGGCGCCATCCTCGGCTTCGCCCACACCATCGGCGAGTTCGGCGTGGTGCTCATGATCGGCGGGAACATCCCCGACAAGACGCGCGTGGTTTCGACCCAGATCTACGACCACGTGGAAGCGATGGAATACGCGCAAGCGCACTGGCTGGCCGGCGGCATGCTGGTGTTCTCGTTCGTGGTCCTGCTGGTGCTGTACACGCTGTATCCACAATCGGTCAGGGGGACGCGCCGATGAGCGGCATACGCATCAAGGTAAGACTCGATCGCGGCGCATTCGCCCTCGACGCCGATCTCGACCTGCCCGACCACGGCGTGAGCGCCCTGTTCGGCCATTCCGGCTCGGGCAAGACCACGCTGCTGCGCATCCTGGCCGGACTGGAACGCTCGCCGGGCGCCGTCATCGCCGTGGGCGACGAAACCTGGCAGGACGATGCGCGCGGCGTGTACGTGCCGACCCACCGGCGCGGCATCGGCTACGTGTTCCAGGAGGCGAGCCTGTTCGACCATCTCGACGTGCGCGCCAACCTGGAGTTCGGCCTCAAGCGCCTGCCGCCGGGCGCGCGCCGCTTCGACATCGGGCCAGTCACCGAATTGCTCGGCATCGGCCACCTGTTGGACCAGCGCCCGGCGACGCTGTCAGGCGGCGAACGCCAGCGCGCCGCGATCGCGCGCACCCTGCTCGCCTCGCCGCGCCTGCTGCTGATGGACGAACCGCTGGCCGCGCTCGACATGAAGCGCAAGCAGGAGATCCTGCCCTATCTCGAACGCCTGCACGACGAGCTCGCGCTGCCGGTGGTCTACGTCAGCCACTCGGCCGATGAAGTGGCGCGCCTGGCCGACTATCTGGTGGTGCTGGAACAGGGCCGCGTGCTGGCCAGCGGTCCTCTGGCCGATACCCTGGCGCGGCTCGACCTGGCGGCGAACTTCGAGGACGATGCCGGCGTGATGATCGAGACCATGCTCGCCGAACAAGATGACGACGGCCTGTCGCACCTGGCGTTTCCCGGCGGCGTGCTGCTGGTCGGCCGGCGCGATGCCGCCATTGGCAGCCGGGTGCGCTGCCGCATCCACGCGCGCGACGTCAGCCTGGCGCTCGAGCGCCCGCGCGGCAGCAGCATCACCAACATCCTGCCGGCCGTCGTCGATGCGGTGGGTCCGGCGGCGACGCCGGGGCAGGTGCTGGTGCGCCTGAAGATCGGCGCAACCTTCCTGCTGGCGCGCATCACCGAGCGCTCGCGGCGCGAGCTCGCGGTGGAGCCGGGATGCGCGCTGTGGGCGCAGGTGAAGGCGGTGGCCTTGCTGGCGTGATCGAACCACCACGTGCGATCGAACCACCACGTCGTTCCCGCGGAGGCGGGAACCTAAGTCAATCTGCGTAGTCGATAAGTCGCGCGCAGCGTCGTTGCGAGCGCACTTGGGTTCCCGCCAAGGCGCCCGGCGATGGCGGGAACGACGGAGGCACGTGTGCGGCAAACGCCCGCGCAACGGGTCGATCAGCCCCGCAGCGCCGCCTCCAGATCCGACAACTCGGCCGGCTTGACCAGGTGCGCGTCGAAACCCGCTTCCTGCGCGCGGCGCCGGTCTTCGGGCGAGCCGTAGCCGGTGTGCGCCACCAGGCGGATGTGCGCCAGGTCGGGATTGCCCTTGATGCGGCGCGCGACCTGGTAGCCGTCCATGCCCGGCAGGCCGATGTCGAGCACGATCACCTGCGGCTTGTGGCGCAGCGCCAGCGCCTCGATCTCACCCGCGTCGGCCGTGGTGACTGGCTGATAGCCCATCTCGGCCAGCAGGAAGCCCATCATCTCCATGGCGTCGACGTTGTCGTCCACGAGCAGCACGCGCATGCCGCCGGATTCGTTGCCGTCCGCGGCTTGCTGCGGCGCGGCCGCGGGCGCGCCGGACGCGGCGCGCAGCAGCGGCAGTTCGATCGTGAAGGTGCTGCCCTGGCCGATGCCCGGGCTGGCCGCTTCCAGCCGGCCGCCATGCAGTTCGGCCAGGTGCGACACCAGCGACAGGCCGATGCCCAGCCCTTCCGGCGCGCGGTCCGGCGGCACCGCCGCCTGGGCGAACATGCCGAAGATGCGCGGCAGGTTGTCCTCGTCGATGCCGATCCCGTTGTCGCGCACCGAGATGCGCACGCGCAGCTGCTCGCCCTCGCCGGCGACATCGATACCCAGCACGATGGCGCCGCCGGACGACGTGAACTTGGCCGCGTTGTGCAGCAGGTTGCCGACCGACTGGGCCAGGCGCACAGGGTCGCCCACCACCCACAGGTCCTGTTCCGGCTGGCGCACGTCCAGGCTATGTTGGCGGGCAGCGATCAGCGGGCCGGCGGTTTCGATCGCCTGCGCGATCACGCTCTTGAGGTTCACTTCTTCGTTGCGCAGCACGATCTTGCCTTCCGAGATGCGCGCCACGTCCAGCAGGTCGTCCACCAGATGGGCCAGGTGGTCGACCTGGCGCGTGATCACCTCGCGCGCGCGCGCCTGGCGCTCGACCGCACCTTCGCCGCTGGCGCCCAGCAGGGCCGCCGCGTTGCGGATCGGGCTCAGGGGATTGCGCAGCTCGTGCGCCAGCGTGGCCAGGAACTGGTTCTTGTTGCTGTCTGCGGTGCGCAGCAGCGCCTCCATTTCCTTGCGCCCCGTGATGTCGCTGCTCATGCGCGCCACGCGGTATACCTGGCCGCGCGAGTTACGCACCGGGAACAGGCGGTCGCGCACCCAGTGCAGCTGGCCGTCGGCGCCGTGGATGCGGAACTCGTCGTCGTAATGGGGTTCTTGCGCCAGGCGCTCCCAGCGCGCCGTCATGCGCGCGCGGTCGTCGGCATGCACGGCCTCGAGCCAGCCGCCTGGATCGTCACGCAGCGACTCGGCGCTGCGGCCCCAGATAGGGGCATATGCCGGGCTGACATAGACCAGCGCGCGTGCCGGCACCGAGAACATCCAGAACACGTCGTCGATATTGTCGGTCAGCTGGCGAAAGCGTTCTTCGCTGTCGCGCAGGTCGACCTGGATGCGGCGCATGCGCAGCAGTGCGTTGACGTTGGCGATCAGTTCATCGGCCTCGATCGGCGCCGCCAGATAATTATCGGCGCCGCCCTCCAGGCCGCGGATCTTGTCGGCGCGGCCAGTCAGCGCGGCCGAGGTCTGCAGCACCAACACGCTGCTGCTGTCCGATTCTGCCTTGATGCGGCGGCACACCTCGATGCCGTTGATGTCAGGCAGCTTGACGTCAAGCAGCACCAGCGCCGGCGCCAAACGCTTGACCATGTCGAGCGCATCGGTGCCGTTGGCGGCCTCGATGACGTCGAAGCCGGCGCTCTGCAGGATGCGGGTCTTCGCGTAGCGGGCCCCGTCATTGTCGTCAACGTTGAGAATCTGGGTCGGGTGACTATTCATGATGCGGTTCCATCAGGATCCATGGGCGGTTGCGGCGAAGTGTTGGGCAGGGTGCGCGGCAGGGTCAGTGTAAACGTCGATCCTACGCCCGGTGTGCTCGATACGTCGACCCGTCCCCCAAGCAGGTCGGCCAGCTTGCGGCACAGCGGCAGGCCGAGGCCCGTGCCCTTGCTGCGACGCTGGAGCGGATGCTCGATCTGGCTGAACTCTTCGAAGATCAGCTGCAGGTTGTCGTGGCTGATGCCGATGCCGGTGTCGGCCACCGCGAAAGCGATGGTGTCGGCTTCCGGGTCGTGCGCGGCGAACACCAGCACCGATCCATGCTCGGTGAATTTCAGTGCGTTCGAGATGAAGTTGCGCAGGATCTGGGAGATCTTGCCTTCGTCGGAGTAAAACGGCTCCTCGATACCGGACGGCTCGAAGATCAGCTCCACCCGTGCCTCGTCCACCAGGGGACGCAGCATCCCCTTGAGCGCGCGGAACAGGTTTTCGACCACCACCGGCTCGGCATGGACCTCGACCCGGCCGGCCTCGATCTTGGCCAGGTCGAGCAGGTCGTTGACCAGCTCCGACAGGTCGGCCGCCGCAGTGGAGATGAACTTCACCTGCCGTTCCTGCTCGTCGGTCAGGTCGCCATCCATACGGTCCAGCAGCAGTTGGGCCAGCGCGCGGATCGACGACAGGGGCGTCCTCAATTCATGGCTGGTGTTGGACAAAAAGCGCGACTTCATTTCGTCCGCGCGGCGCAGGCGCTCGGCCTTGTCCTCGATCTCGGCGTACAACGCCACGATGCCGCGATTGGTGTCTTCCAGTTCGCGCGTCAGCGACATCAGGTCGTCCTGGCGCTCGCGCAGTTCGGCCAGGGTCGACAGCAATTCCTGGTTCTGCAGCTGCAGTTCGTGCACCGGGTTCGATGCCGGGGTGTCGGCCAGGCGCGCGCCGATCTCGGCCAGCCTGGCGTTCGTCACGTGCTCGTGACGCGGCAGCATCTTGCGCACCGTGACGGTCGACGCGCCGGCCTCGCCGGGATCGACCTCGCAGGCATCCATCAGGCGGTGTGCGGTGACGATCGCCAGTTCGCGCAGCGACTCGACCTCGTCGGTCGCGGCCGAACGGCCACTGCCCGCGCCGCCGCTGAGCAGCACCTCAAGGTGCTGGCGGCCATCCTTCTCGCCCAGCTGGAACAGTGCCCTGCCGCCGCGCCCCTGGAGACTGGCGCCGCGCGCCACTTCCGAGACGGCGGTGCCGATGCGCACCTGGTCCTGCTGCGAAAATCCCAGCAGCGCCGAGATCTGGCGCGCGCGCTGGCGCACCAGCACCACGTCCTGGTCGCTGTCCAGGCCGACGCCCAGGATGCGCTGGACTGTACTCATGCCGTCCCCGCCAGGCGGCGCACCACCAGCACCATGGCGTCGTCGCGGCCGCGGATGTGGTCGCGCATCAGGACGGCCGCGATCAGGGCCGGGCTGCGGCCCTGCAGGCCCGGATACTTGTCCAGGTCCCAGCGGGTCTCGATGCCGTCCGAATGCATGATGCACAGCGCACCTGGGCCGAACGGCACCGTGAACTCCTGCACCTTGCGCATATTGTGGCCGACGATGCCATTGTGCGACACCAGCGCGCGGCGCGTCTCGTCGAACGCGACCGCGCCGATATTGCCGACGCCGGCGAAGCGCAGCTCGCCGGCGTCGAAATCGATGCGCGCGGCCGCCAGCGCGGCGCCGCGCGTCGGCCGCAACGCTTCGTGCGCCAGGTGCATCATCTCGCTCGCCCCGACCGGACCGCGCCGTTCGAGCGCGCCAATGGCGGCGTTGGCGGCGCGCGCCGCGTCCGGACCGTGTCCCAGCCCATCGGCGGCGAGCAGCGTCGCGCCGGAAGCCTCGCAGGCGACCGCCCAGCCGTCGCCGCAGGCTTCCTCGCCCCGGATCGGCGTCCACAGCGCACCCACCTCGACCCCGCAAGGACTCGGGCCGGGCACGTCGCGCCACAGGCGCATGAAGAAGGCGGCGCCGTCGCCGCGGGTCGAAAACACGTCGAATTCGTCGGACAGGCGGTGCAGCGCCCCCAGGCCGGTGCCGGCGGTGCCCGCGGTCGAGACGCCGTCGACCAGGCTGCGGGCCAGGTCGGCGATGCCCGGGCCTTTATCGAGGGCCAGCACGTCGACGCCGATGCCGCTAGGGGACTGCGCCGGACCGACGTGGATCTCGCCCTCGCCGGCGTGCTTGAGGATGTTGGTGGCCGCCTCGGTGATGATCAGGGCCAGCTGGCCGGCGCGGGTCTCGTTGAAACCCAGCGAGTCGGCCAGCTTCTGCCCGGCGCGGCGCACCGCGGCGACGTCGCTGGCGTGGGAAACGGCGAAGACATACTGCGGGGACTGCGAACTGATCAGCGTTTCCATTTGACGATCAGCACCGCGGTGCCCTCCTTCGGACGGCTGTCGATGTCGAACTCGTCGACCAGGCGCTTGGAGCCGCCCAGGCCCAGGCCCAGGCCGCCACCGGTGGTGAAGCCATCCCGCAAGGCGCTGTCGATGTCGGGAATGCCTTGCCCGGCATCGACGAACAGCAGGCCGATGCCCTTGCGCATGCCGTCATTGAGCGAATCGAGATGCACTTCGCCGCCGCCGCCGTACTTGATCGTGTTGCGCGCCAGTTCACTGGCGGCGGTCACGAGCTTGGTCTGGTCGACCAGCGACAGTGCGATCGCCACCGCGCGCTCGCGCACCTGCTTGCGCAGGCCCACCACATCCTCGTCCGAGCGCAGGCGCAGGGTCACGCGCCCGGTGCGCTGCTGGCGACGATGATCCAGCAGGTGCGTTTCGAACAGGACCGCATCGGTTTGCGCGTCGCTCATTATTTATAGCTCTTTCCAAGCAGGGCCATGCCCTTCTCGACATTCAGCGCGGTCTTCACGCCGTGCAGGGTCAGGCCCAGCTCGACGAGCGTGATCGCGACCGCCGGCTGCATGCCCACCACCACGGTGCGCGCGTCGAGCACGCGCGCCATGGCGGCGGTATTGCTGATCATGCGGCCGATGAAGGAGTCGACCAGGTCGAGCGCCGAGATGTCGATCAGGACGCCCTTGGCGCCGTCGCTCACGATGCGCTCGGTCAGGTCATCCTGCAGCTGCATGGCGAGCCGGTCGTGCATATCGACCTGGATCGTCACCAGGAGCAGGTCGCCCATGCGCAGGATCGGGATGCGTTCCATGGCGCGGGCCTCAGGCTTGCTTGATGGTGATCGCGGCGCCGGTGCGTTCGAGCGCGACCAGGAAGGCGTCGGCCAGGGTGGCCTTGGTGATCACGTCTTCCAGGTTCACGCCCAGGTGCACGATGGTCTGCGCGATCTGCGGACGGATGCCGCTGATGATGCAGTCGGCGCCCATCAGGCGCGCGGCGGCGATGGTCTTCATCAGGTGCTGCGCCACCAGGGTGTCCACGGTCGGCACGCCGGTGATGTCGATGATGGCGATCACGGCGCCGGTATCGACGATCTTCTGCAGGATGTTTTCCATCACCACCTGGGTGCGGGCCGAGTCCAGGGTGCCGATCAGCGGCAGCGCCAGGATGCCGTTCCACAACTTGACCACGGGCGTGGACAGCTCGAGCAGCTCCTGCTGCTGGCGCACGATGATCTGGTCCTTGGTCTTCTGGAACACCTCGATGGTGTACAGGCCCAGCTTGTCGAGCAGGTTGGTGATGATCCACGTCGCCCCCGCCAGTCCCGCAGGGTCGTCCGCGAACGCCTGCTGCAGGGGGCTGAACAGCGGCTGCTTGACCGAGAACACGAAAGTGGCGGTCTCGCTCGGGGTCGAACCCGACTTGGCGCGGGTCGACGAGATCTCGGCCAGCAGGTCGCGCACCTCGTCCCAGGAACGGTGTTCGATGTTCTCGAGTTCGCCGCTGCGGGTGGCTGCGGCGAAGGCTTTCAGGAACTGGTTGCAGTGCGAACGCAGCTGCTCGCGCGCGGCGGCGCTGCTGCGCACACTCAGCGCTTCGAGCTGGGCGAGCCATTCGGCGCCGATGGCGGCCTCCTGGTCCAGGATTGTCTGGCTGATGCGATCCGCGTAATCCTTCATGCTCATCTGTCTTATCCCTTGTAATGGTGATTGGCGCCGCGCCGGGGCCGCCTGGCTGCCGGTGCGGGCGAATTCTGTTAAACATCCAACTATACCATTTTCATCTATAGCAATATGTGGCGCACGGTTGTCTACGGGATATTTTTGCTGTCCCTGCGGAAAAACGCGCGCGCGAATGGCGAAACGGCCGGCGCAGGTCGTTCCCGATGCGTCCATTCATACAAAACCGGCAACAAAAGCAGGGTCAACACCGTCGACGACAGCACCCCGCCGATCACCACCGTGGCCAGGGGGCGCTGCACCTCGGCCCCGGTGCCGACCGCCAGCGCCATCGGCACGAAGCCGAGCGAGGCGACCAGTGCCGTCATCAGCACCGGCCGCAGGCGCGCCAGCGCGCCCTGGCGCACCGCATCGGGCAGCGCCATGCCGTCCTGGCGCAGGCTGCGGATGAAGGAAATCAATACCAGGCCGTTGAGCACCGCCACCCCGGACAGGGCGATGAAGCCGACCGCCGCCGAGATCGACAGCGGGATGCCGCGCGCCCACAGGGCCGCCACGCCGCCGGCCAGGGCGAACGGAATCCCGGTGAACACCAGCAAGCCGTCGCGCACGTTGTTGAACACAAGGTACAGCAGGACGAAGACCAGCAGCAGCGAGGCCGGCACGATCAGCTGGAGGCGCTCGGCCGCCTTCGCGAGGTGCTCGAACTGGCCGCCCCAGGCGATCCAGTAGCCGGGCGCGATGCGCACCTCCCGCGCGATGCGCTCCTGGGCCTGGGCGACGAAGGAACCGATGTCGCGCCCGCGCACATTGGCGCTGACCACCACCCGGCGCTTGCCTTGCTCGCGACTGAGCTGGTTGGGGCCCGGCGCCACTTCGAAGGTGGCGATCTCGCCCAGGGCGATGAAGCTGCGCGTTCCCTCGGCGCTGCCCGGGAGCGCCACCGGCAGCCGGCGCAGCGCGTCGATATCGCCACGCACCGCTTCCGGCAGGCGCACCACGATGTCGAAGCGGCGGTCGCCCTCGAACAGGGTGCCGGCGGCGCGGCCGGCGGTGGCGGTCGCAATCATTTCCTGCACGTCGCCGATGTTCAGCCCCATCCTCGCGGCGCGCTCGCGGTCCACGCGAATCTGCAGCATCGGCAGGCCGCTGGTCTGCTCCACCTGCACTTCGCTGGCGCCGGGCACCCGGCGCAAGGTGGCCGCGATCTCGCCCGCGGTGGCTTCGAGCACGGCCAGGTCGTCGCCGAACAGTTTGACGGCGACGTCGCTGCGCACGCCCGAGATCAGTTCATTGACGCGCAGCTGGATCGGCTGGCTGAATTCGTAGCTGTTGCCGGGCAGGCCTTCGAGCGAGGTGCGGATCGCGCTTTCGACCTGCGCGCGCGTACGCCTCGGCCTGGGCCACTCCTTCTCGGGCTTGAAGATGATGTAGCTGTCGGCCACATTGGGAGGCATCGGGTCGGACGCGATCTCGGCGGTGCCGATGCGGGCGAACACGCGCGCGATCTCGGGGAATTCGCTCTTCAAGACGGTCTCGATCTGCTGCTGCATTTTCACCGACTGAGTCAGGCTCGTGCCGGGCACGCGCATCGTCAGCACCGCCATATCGCCCTCGTCGAGATTGGGTGCGAACTCGGTGCCAAGGCGCGTACCCATCAGGGCGGCAAGCGCGATCACCACGGCCGCGAACACCAGCATCACGGCGCGGTTGGCCAGCGCATAGTCGAGCGCCGGCGCATACCAGCGGCGCGCCGCGCCCATCACGCGGCTTTCCTTTTCGTCGACCGAGCGGCCGATGAACAGCGCCACGGCGGCCGGCACGAAGGTCACCGACAGGATCATCGCGCCCAGCAGCGCGAACACCACGGTGAAGGCCATCGGATGGAACATCTTGCCCTCGATGCCGGTCAGGGCGAAGATCGGCAGGTAGACGATCATGATGATCAGCTGGCCGTAGACGAGCGGCCGGCGCGCTTCGCGCGCCGCCTCGAACACCTCGGCAAAGCGCTCCTCGCGCGTGAGGACCCGTCCCAGCCGGTGCTGGGCGCCGGCCAGGCGCCGCACGCAGTTCTCGACGATCACCACGGCGCCGTCGACGATGATGCCGAAGTCCAGCGCCCCCAGGCTGAGCAGGTTGGCGCTGACCTGGTTAGCCACCATGCCACTGAAGGTAAACAGCATCGACAAGGGGATCACCATCGCGGTGAGCAGCGCTGCGCGCAGGTTCCCAAGGAAGAAGAACAGCACCGCCACCACCAGGATCGCGCCCTCCACCAGGTTCTTGCGCACCGTCGCGATGGCCCGTTCGACCAGCACCGTCCGGTCGTAGACCGTGACGGCCTTGACGCCCTTGGGCAGGCTGCGGTTGATCTCGAGCATGCGCGCGTCGACCGCTTTCGACACCGCGCGGCTGTTCTCGCCGATCAGCATCACCACGGTGCCGAGCACCACCTCGACCCCGTTCTCGGTGGCGGCGCCGGTGCGCAGCTCCTGCCCGATCGTCACCTCGGCCACGTCGCGCACCCGCACCGGGATGCCTCGGATGCTGGTGACGACGATATTGCCGATGTCGTCGATCGACGCGGCCTGGCCCGGCGCGCGCACCAGGTACTGTTCGCCTTCGCGCTCGATGTAACCGGCGCCGACGTTGCTGTTGTTGCGCTCCAATGCGTTGACGATGTCGGCCAGTTCCAGCCCATAGGACGACAAGGTGGCCGTGTTCGGCGCCACCAGGTATTCCTTGTCGAAGCCGCCGATCGAGTTGATCTCGGTGACGCCCGGCACGGTGCGCAGCTGCGGCTTGATGATCCAGTCCTGGATCTCGCGCAGGTCAGTCGGGGTGTAGGGCGTGCCGTCGGCCTTCCTGGCGCCCGGCTCGGTCTCCACGGTCCACTGGTAGATCTCGGACAGGCCGGTCGCGATCGGCCCCAGGGTCGGAATCACGCCAGCGGGCAACCCCTCGCGCGCGTCCTGCAGGCGCTGGCTGACCAGCTGGCGCGCGAACTGGATGTCGGTGCCCTCCTCGAACACCACCGTCACCTGCGACAGGCCGTAGCGCGACAGGGAACGGAACTGTTCCAGGTGCGGCAGGCCCGACAGCACCGCCTCGACCGGATAGGTGATGCGCTGCTCGGTCTCGAGCGGCGAATAGCCCGGCGCCGCGGTATTGATCTGCACCTGGACATTGGTCACGTCCGGCACCGCGTCGATCGGCAGGCGGCCGTAGTTGTAGACGCCGATGCCGGCCATCGCCAGCACGGCCAGCATCACCAGCCAGCGGCGCGCGATCGCGGTGGCGATCAGGCGGTCGAACAGGGTCGGGGATTGGTTCGACTGGTCAGTGTTCATGACTACCCTCCCCCTTGCCCTGCTCCGCCTTGACCGCGAAGCTGCCGGCGGCCGCGTAGTCGTCGCCCGCGCTCAGGCCGGATGTGACCTCGATGAAGCGCCCGTCGGAGCGGCCGGTGGCCACCGGCTGCGCGACAAAGCCTTCCTTGACCCGCTTGTAGACGACTTGCCGCCCATTGGCCGTCTGGATCGCCTCGCGCGCCACCGCCACCGGCACGTCGGCCGAGCCGGTGACGATGTCGATGTTCACCGCCAGCCCCGGACGCCAGGCCGCGCCCGGATTGTCGAGCACCACCCGCGCCTTGGCCGAGCGCGATTCCTCGCCCACCAGCGAACTCACATACGACACCTTGCCCGGCGCCGTCGTGTTCGATGCGATCGATCGGATGACGGCATCGGTGCCGACCCGGACGATGTCGAGGTCGCGCGCCGGCACCACCACATCGGCCCATACGGTCGACAGGTCGGTGAGCGTGAACACGCGGGTGTCGGCACCCACGACTTCCCCCATCGTGATGTGTTTTTCGACGATCACGCCATCGAACGGCGCCCGGATTTTCAAGAGGTTGGATGACCCGGCGTCGCGTGCGCCGAGCGCCTGCAACTGCTGGCGCGCGCTCTGCACGGCGATCTCCGCCTCGTGCAATTCCTGCTCGGCGCGCAGCAAGTCCTGGCGCGCCGATATCTGCTCTTCCCACAGCATTTTTTCGGACGCATGGATCTTGCGCGTATACGCGAGCCGGCGCTCGGCCGTCGTCAGCGCGCCGCGCTGGGCCGCTACTTCGGCGCTGGCGACGCTGGCCAACACCTGATCCTTGCGCACCTTCTCGCCGAGGGTGGCATTGACTTCGCTGACCGCCCCGGCGGCGCGAGGCGTCACGTGGGCGGTGCGATCTTCGTTAAGGGCGATCTGGCCCGGCATGCGAATGAAGGTGTCCAAGTGGACCGGGCCGGCCTTGGCGATCGTGATGCCGGCCACGCCGACCTGCTGCTCGGTGAAGCGGATCACGCCGTCGTCGGCATGCCCCTCTTGACCGCGTTCGTCCGCGTGCTCCTGCCCCTCTTGATGAGCGTGTTCATCCGCACCGCCCGGGGCGCGGTCGCGCAACAGCACGATGGCGGCGAGGAAGATGGCGATCGCCAGCACGATGGCGATGACCTTGCTTTGCTGCTTGTTCATGGATTCTCCTGGACGGCTGCGTGTCCCAGCAGCCGTGCGATATCGGCCGCCGCGCGATGACTCTCCGCGACGGCGTTCAGGTAGTGGTTCTTCGATTGCGCCAGCACGCGCTGGGCATCGAGCACGTCGATCAGGCCGAACTTGCCCAGTTCGAAGCCGCGGTTGGCGGCGCGCTGCGCGTCTTCGGCGCCGGGCAGCACGTCGCCTGCGATCAGCGCGCATTCGGCCAGCGCCGCCGTGAGCCGCGCATGCGCCTGGGCCAGTTCGGCGCGCAGGCGCACGCCTTCGGCATCCTGCTGGTCGCGCGCCTTGTCGACCCGGCGCAGCGCATCGAGCACGGCGCCGTCATTGCGGTTGAACAGCGGCAGCGGCACCGACAAGCCGAGCACCGCGCGGTTGCGGGTGTCCGGTCCTTCGCGCTGGGCGCCGACGATCACATTGACGTCGGGCGTACGCCGCGCGCGTTCGAGCCGCGCCAGCGCTTCGCGGTGGCCCACCTGGGTGCGCGCATGACGCATCGCCGGAGATTGGTCGAGCTGCGCCAGCAGCTTGTCCAGCGGCGGCGCCGGGGGCAGCGCGGCGGCCTGCGGCGCAACGATGTCCAGCCCGCGCGCATCGCCGGCCCATAGCGCGGCCAGGCGGATGCGCGCGCCTTCCACGTCGCGCCTCGCCTGCAGCGCCTCGATCCGGGCGCTGCCCTGGGCCACGCGGGCGCGGGTCTCTTCGACCGGCGACAAGGTCCCGGCCTCGACCCGCTTGCCGGCGGCGCCCAGCGCGCGGCCGGCAAGCGCGACGAGCTCCTGGGCCATGCGCTCGCGCTCCTGCGCCGCGACGACGTCGTGGAAGGCGGCGGCGGTATCGGCGCGGACCTTGTCCCGCTCCGTCTCCAGTGCGATTGCCGCCAGTTGCCTTTCCTGGCGCGCCGCATCGACCCGCGCGCTGCGCTTGCCGCCCAGTTCAATGGGAATATTCAGGGTGGCGGTCGTGGTGCGGTTGCTACTACCCTCGCCTTCGCGCAGCAGCTCGAGCTCGGGATTGGGTAGTGCCCCGGCCTGGGTCAGCGCGCCCTCCTGCGCCGCCACTTCGCTGCCGGCCGCGCGCAGGGTCGGATTGGCGCGCAGGGCCAGGTCGATGGCCGCTTCCAGGGTCAATGGAGTTGATGGTTGCGACCACGCCGCCACAGGCAGGCACGCGCAGGCGAACGCGAACGCCGCCAGCAGCGGTGTCAAACGATGTTTCATGATGATGCTCCGAACGGGTGGATGTCCGGCGGGTGCGATGGCGTTGCCGCGTTACGCGGCGCTGTGATGGTCCCCGCCGCCTTAGCTGCGGAGCGGCCGGTCTGGCGGAGGAATCAGGTCGGGGACGTGGGAGACGTAGCGCCGCAATTCGCCGCGCATATGCGGGGCTCCCTTGGGCAGCGGCAGATTGGGTTGCGCGGACAGCACGGCGCTGGCGGACAGGTGGTGGCAGGCGTCGCAATCGTCGCAATGCTCACCCGGGGCGCCGTCATCCTCGCCCTGGTTGGCCGATGGCGGATGCTTGTGGACGTGGTGACCCGGATGCATGGTCTGTTCGTCATGACTGCAATACGGCGCGCCAGCGGCCCAGGCGGCCTGGAGTGGCATCATGAGCAGCAGGAGTATCAGGAGCAGGCGTCGCATCGCGTCAGGGTGGTCAGGTAGCGCAGGGCCGGTCGGCCAACTTTTTCTACCAGCTATTAAATACCCTGTAGCCGCTACAGGGTCAAGCACATTCGTACGTTCGCTGCGATTCCCGTATATCGCGTAAAGGAATCGATCCGGAATTCACGCCGGTGCGTACACCTCCTGCAGCACCCCGATGAAGGCGCGCAGCGCCGCCGGCACGTGGCGATGACCCGGATAGTACAGCGCCAGTTCGGACGACGGCTGGCACCAGTCCTCCAGCAAAGGTACCAGGCGGCCCTCCTGCAAATGATCGCGCACGGTCGTGTCCGGCACATAGGCGATGCCACGTCCCGCGATGGCGGCCTCGGCCATCAGCCCGACCTGATTCAGGACCAGGGTGCCCGGCACGTCCAGCGCGAAGGCCTGGCCGTGACGCGCAAACTCCCAGCGATAGATCTTCCCGCTCTGCATGCGCATGCGGATGCATTGGTGCCGGTGCAGATCGTCGGGCGCCTGCGGCGTGCCGCGCGCCGCCAGGTAGGCGGGCGATGCGACCGGCATGAAACGCACCGGCGCGCCGAATGGGGCGACGTGCATGTCTTGCGGGACCGCCTCCAGCAGGCGCACACCCGCATCGAAGCCGGCGGCGACGATGTCGACCAGGCCATTCTCGACGAACAGGTCGAGCGACACTTCCGGATAACGTTCCTGGAATACCGGCACCGCATGCTGCAGCAGCCAGCGCGCCGTCGGTTCGGCCGTGTTGATGCGCAAGCTGCCGCCGGGCCGCTCGCGAAAGCCGTTGACGTCTTCCAGCGTGGCGCCCAGTTCGCGCAGCGCCGGTTCGAGCCGGCGCAGGAAGTGTTCGCCGGCCTCGGTCGGCGCCACGCTGCGGGTGGTGCGGTGCAGGAGGCGCACGCCCAGCTTTTCTTCCATCACCCGCATCATGTGGCTCAGGGTCGAGGGAGAAACGCCGAGCTCGTCGGCGGCCTTGCGAAAGCTGCGGCGGTGGACGATGGCGACGAAGGCGCGCAGGCTGTCGAGGTCGGGCGGGGACATTAATGGCGTTCCTTCACTAATGCATGCGGGATTGGATGGATGATAACAGCAATGTGTTCGTCTATTCTGTTTTCAAGGCAGCCATCCGGCGACCACCATACAAGGAGAACGACCATGCAACGCACCTGGTTCATCACCGGCACCTCGACCGGCTTTGGCCGCATCATGACCGAACAACTGCTGGCCCGGGGCGACCGCGTCGCGGCCACGCTGCGCAATCCTGCCGTGCTGACGGAGCTGCAGGAACGCCATCCCGGGCAGTTGTGGGTGGCGCAGCTCGACGTCACCGACGATGCAGCCATCCGTAGTGCGATGGCGCGCGCTTTTGCGGAACTGGGGCGCATCGACGTCGTCGTCAGCAATGCGGCCTATGGCCTGTTCGGCGCGGCCGAGGAGCTGACCGACGCGCAGGTCAAGCGCCAGCTGGACACCAATCTGCTGGGATCGATCCAGACGATCCGCGCCGCCTTGCCCCATCTGCGTGCGCAAGGCGGCGGGCGGGTGATCCAGGTCTCGTCGGAAGGCGGCCAGATGGCTTATCCGAACTTCAGCGTGTATCACGCGACCAAGTGGGGGATCGAGGGCTTCGTCGAATCGGTGGCGCAGGAGGTCGCGCCGTTCGGCATCGAGTTCACGCTGGCGGAACCGGGGCCGACGCCGACCAATTTCGCGGCTGGTCTCGATGCCGCGCCGGCGATGGCCGAGTATGTCGATACGCCGTCGGGTGGGGTGCGGCGTGCGCTGGCCGACGGCAGCTTCAAACTCACCGGCGACCCGGTGCGGATGGTCGAGATCATGATCGACTCGGCAGGCCAGGCGCCGGCGCCGCGCCGCATCACGCTGGGCTCGACCGCCTATGAGTCGATCCGGGCCGCGCTCACCGACCGGCTGGCCCGGCTCGACGCGCAAAAGAGCGTCGCCCAGGATGCGGACCTGAAGGCCTGACAGGCCTGACGGTAAGCGCAGCCGACTAACCTGCCAGTGCCGTCTCGCGCGGCTGCCATGCGGCTGCCTGCGGCGCCATCGCGCCGAACTGGTAATCCGCCGCGGCATGCATCTCCCAGCAGCCCTTGCCCGTCAGCCACAGCACATGGGTATGGTGACGCAGCACGCCGGCGCGGTGGGCGATGCTGACCAGCGTCGTGCCCTTGTCGCGCAGGCGCTTGTACAGCGACGATTCATTGGCGCTGTCGAGCGCACTGGTGGCTTCGTCGAGGATGACGATGCGCGGCTCGTGCACCAGCACGCGGCCGAATGCCAGCCGCTGCTGTTCGCCGATCGACAGCAGCTTTTCCCAATCCAGCACGGCATCCAGGCCGCCGACACGGCCGGCCAGGTAAGGCAAATGCACCTGCTCCAGGATGGAGAGCAGCTGTTCGTCGCTCAGGTCGGTGCGGTCGCTTGGGTAGATGAGCTGGCTGCGCAGGGTGCCCGGCTGCATATACGGCTGCTGCGGCAGGAAGAAACAATCCTCGCGCGGCGGATGGTGGATCGTGCCGCTGCCCTTGTGCCACAGGCCGGCGATCGCGCGCAGCAGCGAGCTTTTTCCGCATCCACTGTCGCCGGTGATCAGTAAAGCATCGCCGGGTTGCACCGCCAGCGTCAGGTCCTTGATCAGGACGCGTTCCGATTGCGGCGGGCACAGGGTCAGCGAGTCGATCTTGAGGTGCGAGCAGGGCGTGCGTTGAATACGCGATGATGGATCACATGCCGGTTCGCTCGCCGCTTGCGGCGCCGGCAGCACATGGCTGGACAGGGTCTGCAGGCGCCCGATGCCCGCCACGAAGCGGCTCAGGCTTTCGAAGTTGTCGACGATGACGCCCACCGCAGTCAGCACCGCGGTAAAGGCGCCGGCAGCCTGCACCGCACGCCCCACCTCCAGCTGGCCCGACAGCACCGCATCGGCCAGGATGACGAACGGCAGTACCAGCGTGAGCTGGCTGAAGGTGCGCTGGAACAGGTTGAGCGCGCGCTGCTTCTTGATCAGGCGCGAGAAGTTATGGATGACCTTGTTGAACTTGTTGTCGATGCGTGCACGCTCCTGCGCCTCGCCGCCATAGAAGGCAATCGACTCGGCGTTTTCACGCACGCGTATCAGGCTGAAGCGAAAATCGGCCTCACGCCGCAACTGCCAGAAATTCAGGTGGATCAGCGGATTGCCGAACACGTACAGCGCGACCATCGTCCCTACCAAAGCGTAGGCAATCAGCACGCCCACCAGCACATGCGAGATCGACCACAGGACGGCGCTGAAGGCGACCAGCTGCATCAGCGAGCCCAGGAAAATCAGCATGAAGTGGATGGAGCGTCCGGTGAAGGTGTTCACGTCCTCGCTGATGCGCTGGTCCGGGTTGTCGATCTCGCGGTTCGAGCCGAGCTCGTAGTATTTGCGTCCACCGAGGTAGCCGTCGAGGAAGCGCCGGGTAAGCCAGCGCCGCCACTGGTTCGCGAACAGGTCGCGCATATAGTAGTAGAAGGCATAGATCGGCACCGCGAACGCCAGGACGACCAGGCAGGCCTGGACCGAGGTCCAGAAACGCGGGCGATCCCGGCCTGCCAGCGCCGAGGTCATTTCCCCGGCCTGGTCGTTGAGCATGACCGCGAGCTTGGTTTCCACCAGCATCAGCACGATCAGGAGCGTGAGCAGCAGCCACGCCCTGCCCTTCTCGTCGCCCAGCCAGTAAGGCTTGGCGACGCTGACAAACTGCTTCCACGCAGCCACCGACAAGGTCGCGCCGCTGCGCCGTTTCTTCGTTGACCCTGGAATGTCGCCAGCGATTCCTTCGTTCGACGTCTGCGTAGGGGTCTTCATGATTCGTGTGGTGCCCATGCCCGGTCAGGTCCGGCCGCAGGACATGACTGGTCTTGCTATCATCCTTGTCGACAGCGGCGCCCATCGCCATCCCGGCGCCGGTGTCTGCGGTCCCGTGGCTTGTATTTATCCAATCCACGAACCCAGCATAGAACCGGGAATCGAACCGTTCCGTGCGAAAACATACATAACAAACGCCAAATAAAAAACCGCCAGGCTCACGCACTGGCGGTTTTTTCATTCAGCGGCGAACCGCTCCGTTACTTGCAGCTTATTACTGCGCTGCGCCTTCGACCGGATCGGCCGCCTTCATCGACAGCTTCAGACGACCACGCTCGTCGGTCTCCAGGACCTTGACGCGCACTTGCTGGCCTTCTTTCAGGTAGTCGGCAACGGCGTTGACACGCTCGTTGGCGATCTGCGAGATGTGCAGCAGGCCGTCTTTACCTGGCATGACTTGCACGATCGCGCCGAAGTCCAAGAGCTTCAACACGGTGCCGTCGTAGGTCTTGCCCACTTCGACCGATGCGGTCAGTTCTTCGATGCGGCGCTTGGCTTCCTGGCCGGCGGCAGCGTCGACCGACGCGATGGTGACCACACCTTCGTCGCTGATGTCGATCTGGGTGCCGGTTTCTTCGGTCAGCGCGCGGATGACGGCGCCGCCCTTGCCGATCACGTCACGGATCTTTTCAGGATTGATGCGGATGGTGATCAGGCGCGGTGCGAAGTCCGACAGCTCGGTCTTCACGGTCGGCATGGCCTTCTGCATTTCGCCCAGGATGTGCTGGCGGCCTTCCTTGGCTTGCGCCAGCGCCACTTGCATGATTTCCTTGGTGATGCCCTGGATCTTGATGTCCATTTGCAGCGCGGTGATGCCTTGCGCGGTGCCGGCCACCTTGAAGTCCATGTCGCCCAGGTGATCTTCGTCGCCCAGGATGTCGGTCAGGACCGCGAACTTGCCGCCTTCCTTGATCAGGCCCATGGCGATACCGGCCACGTGCGCTTTCATCGGCACGCCGGCGTCCATCAGCGCCAGGCAGCCGCCACAGACCGAGGCCATCGACGACGAACCGTTCGACTCGGTGATTTCCGACACCAGGCGCACCGAGTAGCTGAAGTCTTCAGGGTTGGGCAGCGCAGCGATCAGCGCGCGCTTGGCCAGGCGGCCGTGGCCGACTTCGCGGCGCTTCGGGGTGCCCACGCGACCGGTTTCGCCGGTGGCAAACGGAGGCATGTTGTAGTGCATCATGAAGTCGTCGGTGTACTCGCCCATCAGCGCGTCGATCTTCTGGCTGTCGCGGGCGGTGCCGAGGGTGGCAACGACCAGCGCCTGGGTTTCGCCGCGGGTGAACAGGGCCGAGCCGTGGGTGCGCGGCAGGACGCTCGAGCGGATCGAGATTGGACGCACGGTGCGGGTGTCGCGACCGTCGATGCGTGGCTCGCCGTCCAGGATCTGCGAACGCACGACCTTGGCTTCCATGTCGAACAGGATGTTGCCGACATCGCCAGCATCGGCGGCGACGCCTTGTGCCGACAGCTCGGCCATCACTTCCGACGACAGCGACTTCAGCTTCTGCTGGCGCGCCGATTTTTCGCGGGTCTGGTAGGCGTCACGGACCTTGGCGCCGGCCAGTTCGCCAACGCGGGCGATCAGTTCTTCGTTCTTTGGCGCCGGCGCCCATTCGACTTCCGGCTTGCCGCCTTCGGCGACCAGGTCGTGGATCGCGTCGATCACGGCCTTCATTTGCTCGTGGCCGAACACGACCGCGCCGAGCATGACTTCTTCGGACAGTTGCTGGGCTTCCGATTCCACCATCAGGACGGCGGTTTCGGTGCCGGCCACGACCAGGTCCATCTGCGAGGTTTTCAGCTCGGTGGTGGTCGGGTTCAGGATGTACTGGCCGTTCGCGTAGCCGACGCGCGCGGCGCCGATCGGACCGGCGAACGGGATGCCGGCGATGCACAGGGCTGCCGAGGCGCCGATCATCGCAGGGATGTCCGGATCGATTTCAGGGTTGACCGACAGCACGTGGATGATGACCTGGACTTCGTTCAGGTAGCCTTCCGGGAACAGCGGACGGATCGGACGGTCGATCAGGCGCGACGTCAGCGTTTCTTTTTCGGAAGGACGGCCTTCGCGCTTGAAGAAACCGCCAGGGATCTTACCCGCAGCGTACGTTTTCTCCATGTAGTCGACGGTCAGCGGGAAGAAATCCTGGCCCGGCTTGGCGTCCTTGCGTGCAACCACGGTTGCCAGGATGACGGTGTCTTCGACCGACACGACGACGGCGCCGCTTGCCTGGCGCGCGATTTCACCCGTTTCCAGGGTGACCGTGTGTTGACCGTACTGGAAGGTTTTCGTAACTTTATTAAACATTGGGTAATCCCTTTCATTTTACCGACAGATTTTCAGGAGCTGTCGTTCACCTCTCACCACGGGCCACAGAGAAATGGCCTTGCAACAAACAACCAGACAGCAAAAACGAAAAATGCCCGCGTCAGACAACTGGCGCAGGCATTTTTGACTAAACCGTCTGAAGCAAGAGCTTACGATTACTTACGCAGGCCCAGCTTGGCGATCAGGTCGCGGTAACGATTCAGATCTTTGTTCTTCAGGTAAGCCAGCAGGCTCTTACGGCGGTTGACCATCATGATCAGACCACGACGCGAGTGGTGATCCTTCTGGTGTGCCTTGAAGTGGCCGTTCAGTTCGTTGATGCGTGCGGTCAGCAGTGCGACCTGGACTTCCGGCGAACCGGTATCGTTCTGGCCACGAGCGTTGTCCGCGATGATCGCGGCTTTGTTGATGTTTTCAACCGACATGATGTTACCTTTCACATGCGGTGCAAGAGTCGGAACCCAGAGCACCGTGATTTATCAAATAACTGTCCGGATTGGACAGACCCGCCAGTATAGTGCAAAACGCCGGCTCGAACCAGTGTTTGCTTTCTTCCTTCAGCGATTGGACAGGACGCCGCCCGGCTGGCAAGCTCGACACAGGTGACAATCATGAACAAGATGAGCAAACTTACAACGCTAATCGTTGCCCTGCTGCTGGCCGGCTGCGCCATCCGCCAGGCGCCGGATCCCGGCGATTCGCAGGACGTCATCCAGTCCAAAATGGGCGCGCCTACTGCGGTCTACACCGACGGCGCGCAACGCACCCTCGAGTACTCTACCGGCCCCATGGGCCAATACACCTGGATGGCGCACCTGGGCCCGGATGGCCGCCTCGCCTCCTACGAGCAAGTCCTGACCAGCGAGAAATTCGCCACTGTTAAAATTGACCATGCGACGAAGGGCGACATGCTGCGCACCTTTGGCCATCCGGCCGAGCGCTCACGCGTCGCCATGCACGACTATGAGGTATGGTCATATCGCTACAAGGAGGCCGGCGTGTGGAATTCATTGATGCACGTCCATTTTGACGGGCAAGGCGTGGTGCGCCAGATGATGAATGCGTCGGATCCCATGTATAACCCACAGGATCGCGGCATCTGGTGAGTGCTGCGACGATTAAAACACAATGATCAAACGAACAATATTCATCGCCACCTTGCTGCTGACGGCCTGCGCCATGCGCACGCCGCCGAACCCCGGCGACACGCAGGATGTGATCCAGGCCAAGATGGGGGCGCCAACCGCGGTGTATGTCGATGGCGCGTCTCGCACGCTCGAATACGCCACCGGCCCCATGGGCCAGAACACCTGGATGGCGCACCTCGGCCCGGATGGCCGCCTGCTCTCATACGAGCAAGTACTCACGAGCGAGAAATTTGCCACGATTAAAATCGATCAAACGACCAGGGAGCAGGTATTGCACACCGTCGGCCGCCCCGCGGAGCGGTCGCATGTCGCCATGAAAGATTATGAAGTCTGGTCTTATCGCTACAAGGAAGCCGGCGTCTGGAATTCGCTCATGCACGTCCATTTCGACGGGCAAGGCGTGGTGCGGCAGATGATGAATGGTCCCGATCCGATGTACGAACCGCGCGACCGCTTCGGTTTCTGAGCGTTATTTTGCCGGAACGGTGCGGCGGCCGCCGTCGCTGCGCACGAAATCCTCGACCGCGTCCAGACTTGGCGCCAGGCGGCTCAGCGTGGACGAGAGCGTGGCCACCAGGGTGGCGTGGTTGACGTTGTCGTAATATTCCTCGCGCACGGGAACGTCGGCGTTGCGCATCCTGGCCGCGAGCGCGCCGGTATTGCGTTCCGGGTTCACCGTCGTGTCGTTGCGGGCGGCGATCAGCAGCGCCGGCGGCGCCCCGGCCCTGACATGATCGATCGGCTGCGAGTCGCGCGGCGTATCGGGATAGTGAAAAACAGGACGCGTGGTTTCGTTCTCGACGGGCAAGAAATTATACGGGCCCGCCAGGCCGATCCAGCCGCGCAGGATGCCAGGGCTACTCCCCTGTTCGCGCAGCCAGCGCGGATCGAGCGCCAGCATCGCCGCGTTGTAGGCGCCTGCGCTATGCCCCATGACGAACAGGCGTTTCGGATCGCCGCCATAGGCCGCGATCCGGCGCTGGGTCCAGACGACGGCGCGCGCGCCATCGTGCAGGAAGCCGGGATAGCTGGCCTGTGGATACAGGCGATAATCGGGAATCACCACCACGAATCCGCGCTTGGCCAGCGAACGCCCGACGAAGGCATAATCGTCGCGCTCGCCACTGACCCAATTGCCGCCGTAGAAGAAGACGATCACCGGCGCCTTGCTTGCGCCCGATGCGGGCCGGTAGATGGACAGCACGTGGCGCGGGTCGGGACCGAAGGCGGCCGTCGCGACCGAACGCGCCGTTCCGCCTGGCGACACCGCATTGACCAGGCTGAGCGGTGAACAGGCGCTCAGGGCGCCGGCCAGGACCAGCGCAGCCAGCGCCGCCGCGGCGACGGCGAGCGTCTTCGTCAACCGCAAACGGGAGCCAGTCACCGGCATCAGCGGCGCACGTCGTCCGGCTCGTCGTCGAGCGGAATGATGCTAACCGGCTTGCCCTTGGCCTTCTGCCAGACATACACGGCATAGCCCGACAGGCCATACACCACGAAGATCGGCCACAGCACCTTGGGCGGATCGATCGCCAGCAGCGCCAGCACCAGCGCGATCAGGAACACCGCGATGAACGGCACCGACTTCCTGAAATTGATGTCTTTAAAACTGTAGAACGGCACATTCGACACCATGGTCAGGCCCGCGAACACGGCGATGCACCACGACACCCAATCGACCTTGCGCGCGCTGACGCTGATGTCGGGGTCGATCATCATCATGATGAAGCCGATTACCAGCGCCGCGGCGGCTGGGCTCGGCAAGCCCTGGAAGAAGCGCTTGTCCACCACCTGGATATTGGTGTTGAAGCGCGCCAGGCGCAGCGCCGCGCAAGCGCAGTAGATAAAGGCCGCGATCCAGCCCAGCTTGCCAAGGCCGCGCAGCGACCATTCATAGATCACCAGCGCCGGCGCGGCGCCGAACGAGACCATGTCGGCCAGGCTGTCGTATTGCGCGCCGAACTCGGACTGGGTATTGGTCAGGCGCGCGATGCGTCCGTCCAGGCCGTCGAGGATCATGGCGATGAACACGGCCCAGCAGGCATGCTCGAAGCGCTGGTTCATCGCCATGACGATGGCGTAGAAGCCGCAGAACAGGGCCGCGGTGGTGAAGGCATTGGGAAGCAGGTAGATGCCGCGCCCACGTTCGCCGGCCTGGCGGTCTTCCGCGCGGCGGCCGAAACGCTTTTTCAGGCGGGAAAATCGTGGACCCTTTGGCGTTGTCCCTGGTGTTCTTCTTCGTGGAAAGGTTGGCATAAGGAATCGTATTCAAGTAAGTCGCCGAGCGACAGTTCCCCCACATTATAGAGGTGGGGACACGTGTTAGCGAAACACTACGCTAACCCGACTGGCGATTGCCTGGCGCTTACTTGAACACAGCCAGCTTTTACTTGAACTTGACCTTGCCCACCACGCGCATTTGCAGCGTGGTTTCGCCCGGCTCGAAGCTCGGTTCCGACATCTCGTCGGCCATCTCGCGCTTGGCGCTGCGCATCATCATGGCCTGCGGCGCCGCGGCATCGCCCGCGTAATTGCCCGAGCCCTCGAAGTCGACCGTATCGAGCACGGCGTCGGTCGGCTGGCGGCCCATGGCCTTGGCGATCGAGACGATGCGCTCGTTCAGGTTCCGGTAGGTTGCGGCGATACGCTGGTCGTCCAGGCGCTTTTCGAGTTCAGGGCTCAGGCCAAAATTAACGCCATTGATCTGCAGCACCTTCTGGGCGGCGGCGGCGGTCTTCGGCAGCGCGGCCAGGTTGGTCGTCTTCACTTCCAGGTACTGGCCGACGCGCCAGGCGATCGGCACCGGCTTGACCGGCTGCTGCGTGGTGCGGCCGACTGGCTGCGGCGGCACTTCCGGATAGACCGGGTAGGTGTAATAGCCCTGGGTCTTGAGTTCGGCATTCGGATCGGCGCGGCGCACGATCTCGGTGCCCTCCTTCATCTTGCGGTTGACGCGGTCGGCGGCGGCATTCTTGTCCTTGTCGTGCTCTTCGACGGCGAAGACAACGGTGGCCTGATCATTGGCGTGCTTGACTTCGCCGAAGGCGGGAACCACGACCATGGTGCCGCTGGTGGCCGGCGACGGCAGGTTTTGCGCCTGGGCGGCGCTGAAAGCCAGGACCAGAGCGGCGGCGACGAGGGATTTAGAAACAGCCATTTATTGTTCTCCTATAAGTTGCGACAGATGTCTGACAGCACTTATACGATACCAATCACAATGATTCCATCGTGATTTTGTAATGGACAGTTGCAAATGAGTAGGTTTACGGTCGAATTTGTAACAGTTCGAATGACCGCATGCCCAAAACAACGTCGTCCCCGCGCAGGCGGGGACCCAAGTTTCTTCGCGTAGCCACTTAATTTTATATAAGTGGCTCGATGAGGACTTGGGTCCCCGCCTGCGCGGGGACGACGTGCGGAGGTCGGAGGGAACGGTGGCGTAATCGCTGCGCTACCGTGCCAAAAAAATTAGTTCTTCGACTGATCCACCAGCTTGTTCTTGGCGATCCACGGCATCATGCCGCGCAGCTTGGCGCCGACTTCTTCGATCTGGTGCTCGGCGGTCAGGCGGCGGCGCGAGATCAGGGTTGGGGCGCCGGCCTTGTTTTCCAGGATGAAGCTCTTGGCGTATTCGCCGGTCTGGATGTCCTTCAGGCACTGGCGCATCGCGTTCTTGGTGTCTTCGGTGACGATGCGCGGGCCGGTCACGTATTCGCCGTATTCCGCATTGTTCGAGATCGAGTAGTTCATGTTGGCGATGCCGCCTTCGTAGATCAGGTCGACGATCAGTTTCAGCTCGTGCAGGCACTCGAAGTACGCCATTTCAGGCGCGTAGCCGGCTTCGGTCAGGGTTTCGAAGCCAGCCTTGATCAGCTCGACGGCGCCGCCGCACAGCACGGCCTGCTCGCCGAACAAGTCGGTCTCGGTTTCTTCGCGGAAGTTGGTCTCGATGATGCCGGCACGGCCGCCGCCGTTGGCCATGGCATACGACAGCGCGATGTCGCGCGCCGCGCCCGATTTGTCCTGGTACACGGCAACCAGGTGCGGCACGCCGCCGCCTTGCGTGTAGGTGCCGCGCACGGTGTGGCCTGGGGCCTTTGGCGCGACCATGATCACGTCGAGGTCGGCGCGCGGCACGACCTGGCCGTAGTGGACGTTGAAACCGTGGGCGAATGCCAGGACCGCGCCCTGCTTGGCATTCGGGGCGACGTTCTTGTTGTAGACCTCGGCGATGTTCTCGTCCGGCAGCAGGATCATGATGACGTCGGCAGCCTTGACTGCCTCGTCGACCTCGGCGACCTTCAGGCCGGCTTGTTCGACCTTGCCCCATGACGCGCCGCCGCGGCGCAGGCCGACGGTGACGTTGACGCCCGATTCAGAGAGGTTCTGGGCGTGGGCGTGACCTTGCGAGCCGTAACCGATGATGGCGACGTTCTTGCCTTTGATGAGGGAGAGGTCGCAGTCTTTGTCGTAGAAAACTTTCATTTGGGTGTCCTGTATTTGAGTAATTTAGTGGGTATTCGGGCGTAACGCGTCGGCGGCATAGCCGCCAACCCTACGTCGTTCATTCAGCTTTTTTGGTCAGACTTTTAGGATGCGTTCGCCGCGCCCGATGCCCGAGCCGCCGGTGCGGACCGTCTCGAGGATGGAAGCCCGGTCGATCGAGTCGATGAAGGCGTCCAGCTTCGACTTGGCGCCGGTGAGCTCGATCGTGTAGGTCTTTTCGGTGACATCGATGATGCGGCCGCGGAAGATGTCGGCGGTGCGCTTCATTTCTTCGCGCTCCTTGCCGACCGCGCGCACCTTGATCAGCATGAGCTCGCGCTCGATGTGCTGGCCTTCGGTCAGGTCGACTACCTTCACCACCTCGATCAGGCGGTTCAGGTGCTTGGTGATCTGCTCGATGATGTCGTCCGAACCGGAAGTGACGATCGTCATGCGCGACAGGGTCGCGTCTTCGGTCGGGGCCACGGTCAGGGTTTCGATGTTGTAGCCGCGCGCCGAGAACAGGCCGACCACGCGCGACAGCGCGCCGGCTTCGTTCTCCAGGAGGACAGAGATAATGTGGCGCATCACAGGTCCTCCGAGCCGAGCAGCATTTCGTTCAGGCCACGGCCCGCCTTGACCATCGGCCAGACGTTTTCGTTCTGGTCGGTGATGAAGTTCATGAAGACCAGGCGGTCCTTCATGGCGAAGGCTTCGCGCAGCGAGCCCTCGACGTCGCCCGGCTTTTCGATGCGCATGCCGACGTGGCCATAGGCCTCGGCCAGCTTCTCGAAATCGGGCAGCGAATCCATGTACGACTCGGAATAGCGCGAACCGTAGTCGATCTGCTGCCACTGGCGCACCATGCCCAGGAAGCGGTTGTTGAGCAGGATGATCTTTGGCGTCAGGTGGTATTGCTTGCAGGTGGCAAGCTCCTGGATGCACATCTGGATCGAACCCTCGCCGGTGACGCAGGCCACGGTCGCATCCGGATTGGCCATCTGCACGCCCATCGCGTACGGCAGGCCGACGCCCATCGTGCCCAGGCCGCCGGAATTGATCCAGCGCCGCGGCTTGTCGAAGGCGTAGTACTGCGCGGCCCACATCTGGTGCTGGCCGACGTCAGAGGTGATGAAGGCGTCGCCATTGGTCACGCGGTGCAGTTGCTCGATCACCGACTGCGGCTTGATCACGGTATCGGAAGTCAGATACTTGAGGCAGTCGCGGCCACGCCATTCGGCGATCTGCTTCCACCAGCCCTGCAGCGCATTGGTGTTCGGCGAGACATTGCCGGCGTCCAGCTGCGACAGCAGTTCGACCAGCACATCCTTGACGTTGCCGACGATCGGGATGTCGACCCGCACCCGTTTCGAGATCGACGAAGGGTCGATGTCGATGTGGATGATCTTGCGCGGATGCGAGGCGAAGTGCTTCGGATTGCCGATCACGCGGTCGTCGAAGCGGGAGCCGATGGCGATCAGGACGTCGCAGTGCTGCATCGCCATGTTCGCTTCATAGGTGCCGTGCATGCCCGGCATGCCGACGAAGTGCGGATCGGAAGAGCGCGATCCGCCCAGGCCCATCAGCGTATTCGTGATCGGGAAACCGGTTTTCTCGACCAGGCGGTTCAGTTCATCCGAGGCATTGGCCAGGATCACGCCGCCGCCCGCATAGATCATCGGGCGCTCGGCGTTCTGCAGCAGCTGGACCGCCTTGCGGATCTGGCCGGCATGGCCCTTGTCGACCGGACGGTACGAGCGCATCTCGATCTCGCGCGGGTACTCGAACAGGCATTTATTGACCGTGATGTCCTTCGGAATATCGACCAGCACGGGGCCTGGACGGCCGGTACGGGCAATGAAGAAGGCTTTCTTGATGGTAGAGGCCAGTTCGCGCACATCCTTGACCAGGAAGTTGTGCTTGACCACCGGACGGGTGATGCCGACGGTATCGCATTCCTGGAACGCATCCTGGCCGATCGCGTGGCTCGGCACCTGGCCCGAGATCACGACCATCGGGATCGAATCCATATAAGCGGTGGACAGACCAGTGACGGCATTGGTGACGCCGGGGCCGGAAGTGACCAGGGCGACGCCCACGGTGTTCGAGCTGCGCGAATAGGCGTCGGCGGCGTGCACCGCGGCCTGTTCGTGGCGAACGAGAACGTGCTGGAATTTGTCCTGCTGGAAGATCGCGTCGTAGATATAGAGGACCGCGCCGCCCGGGTAACCGAAGACGTGCTTGACGCCCTCTTCCGCCAGACAACGGACCACTATCTCAGCGCCCGTGATCGGGACGGCTGAATCGTTACTCATGTACATTCCTTTCAAAACCCAATGGGAGATTGATCGGATGCCCGTTCCTAACGATATGCGTCTTTGCGCGACAACCCTCAGGCTTGACTACTTTCTGCGTGCACGTCGATGTTTCGGACACCGTAGGGTCCTTACGCACCGGCGCTGGGCGCAACTCGTTGAGCGTGAGTGTCTGTAGCGGTCTTACGCATCTCTCGCGCTTGTGGCGCGGGTCGGAGCAAACTGCCTACAAATGAAAGCGTGTCATAACCGGACTGGGCCTTGTGTGCCGGGTCCGGATGACGTAAAAGCCTTGGGGATGCAAAGCGTGAGGGACACCTTACCGCGCCGCACCATTTTGGTCAAGAAGGAAAGATAAAAATCGCTTCATGAACAAAAATGGTGCAACAAATTTGGCGAAAGCCCGATAAAGTGCGCCGTTTTAGCGTGGCGTGCGTCGATCGTAGGGTGGCCCGGGGCGCGCAGCCGGCTACGCCGTCCACGCGTTCACCGCTGCATCCCCCACCGCCGCACGGTAACTCTCTCCAGCGCCTGAAACACGAAGTGCTCGATGGCCAGGCCAATCAGGATCACGGTCGCCAACCCCGCGAACACCTTGTCGGTGAACAGTTCATTGCGGCTCTGGAAGATATACCACCCCAGCCCGCCCTGCCCCGAGGTGCTGCCGAATACCAGCTCGGCCGCGATCAGGGTACGCCAGGCAAACGCCCAGCCGATTTTCAGGCCCGACAGGATGGCCGGCAGCGCCGCCGGAATCAGGATCTGCAACACCATGCGCAATCCACCGAGACCGTAATTGCGACCAGCCATGCGCAAGGTTTCGGGCACGGCGCGAAAACCGGCGCTGGCATTCAGGGTCAGCGGCCACACCACCGAGTGCACCAGCACCATCAACAGGCTGCCCTTGCCCAGCCCGAACCACAGCAGGGCCAGCGGCAGCAGTGCGATGGCCGGCAGCGGGTTGAACATCGAGGTCAGGGTATCGATCAGCTCGCGTCCGAAGCGGTTCGAGACGGCCAGCCAGGTCAGCAGGAAAGAGCCCGCCACGCCCAGCAGGAAGCCCTGGCCCAGGATCGCCAGCGACACCGAGACATAGCCGATCAGCTCGCCCGACAGCATGCCGTCCACGAAGGCGCGGCCGGTCTGCAGCGCGCCCGGCAGCAGCAGGTCGTTGTCGAACCAGCGCGCGAGCGCTTCCCACACGACGGCCAGCGCCAGCAAAATGGCGGGCTTTCTCAGCCAGCCGAAGCGGTCGAGCGATACGGACGCTGCCGACGCCGGCGCGGCGACGACGGGCCGCAATGGAAGGATGTACTCGGGGCGGATCGGCGGTTCACGCAAGGTCGTCATCAATGCGCCTCCGCCACGAGGTGAGCACCCTCGCGCACATCGGGCGCGGCTTCCCCGGCGCCGAACAGCAGCCCATGGATGCGCTGGGTCGCCGCCTGGAATTCCTGGCTACCGGCACTCGACAAGCTGAACTGGTGACTATTGAGCTCGGCCCGCACCCGGCCCGGATGGGGCGACAGCAGCAGGATGCGGTTGCCAACCACCAGCGCCTCCTCGATCGAGTGGGTCACGAACAGCATGGTAAAACCGATCTCGTCCCACAGCGCCTGCAGCTCTTCCTGCATGCTGCGCCGGGTCAGCGCATCGAGCGCGGCGAACGGCTCGTCCATCAGCAGCACGGCCGGCTGCATCGCTAGCGCACGGGCAATGGCCACCCGCGCCTTCATGCCGCCCGACAGGGTGTGCGGATAGGCGTCGGCAAAGCGGGCCAGCCCGACCTTGCCCAGCCAGTGACGGGCGCGCCTGTCGCTCTCTTCTCGTCCTACGCCGCCCGCCAGCATCGGAAACATCACGTTCTGCCGCACCGTCTTCCATGGCGGCAGCTGGTCGAATTCCTGGAACACGACGATGCGGTCCGGCCCCGGCCCCGTGATCGGCTTGCCGGACAGGCTGAGGCTGCCGGCGCGCGGCGCGATGAAGCCGCCAATCGCTTTCAACAAGGTCGACTTGCCGCAGCCGGACGGTCCCAGCAGCACGAAGCGGTCGCCGCGGTGGACGTCGAAGCTGACGTCGTCCGTGGCGCGCACGATGCCGCGTTCGCTCGCATACTCGAGGGTGACGTGCTCGGCGCGCAGCAATGGTTCAGGGGGGACCAGGTTCAGCGGTATGACGGGGGTCACCATGTCAGCTCCCGTTGGCGATGACCGGATGCTCGAAGAAATAATCCTTCCACGAGGCCGGCTTGTTCTTGATGGCGCCGACCTGATGCAAAAATTGCGCAAGGCCCAGCGTATTCTGCGGCGCGACGCGGAACTGCGTTTTCGGATCCTTGATCACCTTCAGCAGCAGCGCGCGGTCGATATTGCCCTTATTCACCCGCAGGTAGGCATCGGCTGCGCCGTCCGGATTGGTCGCGATGTACTCGGCCGCCTCGGCCAGCGCATCGAGGAAGGCGCGGTAGGTCTTTGGATTTTCCTTCACATATTTTTCGGTGGCATACAGCACCGTTGCCGAGGCCGGCCCGCCCAGCACCTGATAGGAATCGAGCACGATTTTCGCGTTCGGGTTACCGGCAAGTTCTTGCTCCTGGAATGGCGGCCCGCCGAAGTGGGCGTTCAGTTCGGTCTTGCCGGCGATCAGGGCCGCGGCCGCGTCCGGGTGCGGCAAGGTCTGGGTGATCGGGTCGAGTTTCTTGAACTGGGCATTGCCCCACTGCTTGGCGGCGGCCATCTGCAGGATGCGGGCCTGCACCGACACCGTCACCGCCGGCAAGGCAATGCGGTCTTTCGGGCCGAAGTCGGCAATGGTCTTGACGTTCGGATTGGTGCTGACCAGGTAATAGGGGAAGCTGCCCAGCGAGGCGACGCCGCGCACGTTCTGGCGGCCCTTGGTGCGGTCCCAGATCGTCATCAGGGGGCCGACGCCGGCGCCGGCGATATCGATCGAGCCCGACAGCAGCGCATCGTTGATCACGGCGCCGCCGGACAGCTTGACCCAGCCGACGTCGACGTCGACGCCCTGCTTCTTGCCATGCTTTTCGATGAGTTTCTGGTCTTGCGCCACGTTCAGCAGCAGGTAGACCACGCCGAACTGCTCGGCGATGCGGATCTGGCCTTCGGCCTGGGCAAATGATGGCAGCGCCAGGGCCAGCGCGGCACCGAAGGCAATGAACTTCTTGTGGAGTGTCATGGGTTTCCCGGGTTGAGTCAGAACGGAACGTCGCCTTCGATGGTCGTGCGGTACAGCTTGCGGCGCAGGTGGTCCGGACAGCCGGCCGCCAGGTGCATCAGCGAACGGTTGTCCCAGAACACCATGTCGTGCGGCTGCCAGTGATGGCGGTACACGTGAGGCGCGCGCGTGCTGTGGTCGAACAGCGCGTCGAGCAGCTCACGGCTGCGCTGTTCAGATATGCCCAGGATGCGGGTCGTGAAGTGCTCGCTGACGAACAGGGCCTTGCGGCCGGTTTCGGGATGGGTGCGCACCACCGGGTGGCTGACCGGCTTGACTTCGTCGATCTGGGACTGGGTGAGCTTCGGGCGGAACGGGTTTTTCTGGCGCAGCTCTTCATACTTCGCCAGATACCAGTGCTCGGCCTGCAAGCCTTCGACCTCGCGCTTCAGGTGGTCAGGCAAGGCTTCCCAGGCCGTGTGCTGGTTCGCGAACAGGGTGTCGCCGCCTTCTTCCGGCAACTCTTGCGCATGCAACATCGAGCCCAGGCTCGGCGTTTCCTTGTACGACAGGTCGGAATGCCAGAAATGGCCGGCATCGCCCAGGCCGATCGGCTCGCCGTTCTCGCGGATGTTCGAGACGATCAATAGTTCGGGGTGGCCCGTCAGCTGAAAATTGCGCAGCACGTGAATTTGCAATTGCCCGAAACGACGGCTGAACTCCACCTGCTGGGCGGGCGTGATGTGCTGGTCGCGAAACACCAGCACGTGGTAGTCGAGGTGGGCGCGGTGCAGGCGTTCGAAGTCTTGCGCACTGAGGGGACGCGACAGGTCGAGGCCGACGACTTCGGCGCCCAGCGGCGCTTTGACAATGGGGTGGACAGCGAATGCTTGGCGGGGAATATCGAGCGGCATGATGGCGGAGGCGGTGTGGTCGTGTTGCTAGCGTAATGACGCTCCAATAGGCGAACAACGAATGATTTCGCGTATCTTCATGCAGTTTCTGAACGTTATGCAAATAGCATTGCCGTCTCCCTCCACTGTGAGATGTCGGTGCAGGCCAGGACGTTTTTTGCTAGGATGCGAAGGTTTTCCCTAAAGCACGAGTAAGACGAGCGCTTCCTTGAACCCGCATGGCCACAGATAAAGAACTCAACGACTTCCTCGAGAATGTCGAACGGCGTGCGTTCAAGCAGGCGGTGTATGCGGTGCGCAAGGACGAGTCGGCGCTGGACATCGTCCAGGACGCCATGATCAAGCTGGCCGAAAAATATGGCGACAAGCCAGCCGCCGAGCTGCCGATGCTGTTCCAGCGCATCCTGCAGACGACGATTCTCGATTACTTCCGCCGCGAAAAAGTGCGCAACACCTGGGTCAGCCTGTTTTCGGGCTTCAGCCGCCGTGAGGGAGATGACGATGACGACTTTGATATACTTGCCTCATACGCGGCTGAAGATGGATCGGCCGCGGCAGAGTCGAGTGCGGACCAGCTTGAGCGTGAACAAACTTTGCGCTTGATCGAAGAAGAAGTACAAAAGCTCCCAACGCGTCAACGGGAAGCCTTCCTCATGCGTTACTGGCAGGATATGGACGTGGCCGAAACGGCCGAAGCAATGGGATGCTCCGAAGGCAGCGTCAAGACACATTGCTCCCGTGCCACCCACGCCCTCGCCGCAGCGCTCAAGGCCAAGGGAATCACACTATGAATACCGACGACATCAACCTGGCGTATAAAATCCGCCATGCACTGAACGAACAGCTCGATACCCTGCCGGCATCGACCACCGACCGGCTCGCCGCCGCGCGCGCCGCCGCGCTCGCGCGCAAGAAGGCGGACGCGCCGGTCGAGTATTTCAAGCCGGCCCCTTCCGGCTGGCGCCAGATGCTGGCCGGCTTCGGCAATGCCCTGAGCGGCCCGGCCATGTCGCGCCTGGCCGTTGCGGTGCCGGTCCTGGCGCTGGTGATCGGCATGGGCGGTGTCTACCAGCACGAACAGCAACAGCAGATCGCCGAGCTGGCCGACATCGACGCGGCCGTGCTGTCCGATGAACTGCCGCTCAACGCGTACCTCGACCCTGGCTTTTCCGCCTATCTGGAGTCGCAGCAGCGCCGGCAATGACGAAGAACGACGCTTCACAGTCTCGCGCATCGAAGCCCGGCGCCTCGAAAGCACGGTTTCCCGTCCTGAAAACGGTGGCCGGGGTGCTGGTGGCGGGTGTCATCGCCTGGGTCATCGTGGACCGTTTCGACACCCCGTCCGTACTGCCGTCGGTGGCCGATGTCGTCGATGGCGAACGCAAGTCGCCCAAAACCTTCGACAAGCCCCTGTGGAACGATCTGAGCAGCGCCCAGCAAGTGGCGCTGGCGCCGCTGGAACCCGAGTGGAACCAGATGGAAGGACCGCGCAAGCGCAAATGGATCGAAATGTCGGCCCGCTTCGCCTCCATGCCCGCGTTCGAGCAGCAGCGCGTGCACGAACGCATGCGCCAGTGGATGAAGCTCACCCCCGAGCAGCGCGAACTCGCGCGCGAGAACTATAGCCGCACCAGCCGCCTGGCCCAGGGCGACAAGGCGGCCGACTGGGAAAACTACAAGCAGCTGTCGGCGGACCAGAAACGCAAGCTGGCCAACAGCCCGGCGGCGACGCGCCACAAGAGCATCCCGGTGGCGCTGCCTGAAGCGCCGATGCTGGTCACGCCGACGCCCTGCCCGCCGAACACCACCCGCCGCGGCGCCGAATGCATCCTGATCGGCACGGATACCGTGGTGCCGACCGACACCGCGGGCGTGCCGCCGGCGGCGCAGCCCGTCCCTGCTCCCGTTTCCCCGGCGACGCCGGGTCCGGCGGCCAGTTCCGCCGCCGATGGCGGCGCGATCGCCGCCCCGGGCGGCCAGCAGGCGCCCGCGCAGGCCGCCAATGCAAGCAACTGAGCCGCTTGCCAGTCCGGGCGCGGCTACTGCGGCGCACGCGGCCTCCTTCCCGACGCCGACCGTCAAGCGCCGCGTGACGGTGATGGTCTATGAATTCTTCCTGCTGTTCGCCGTCGAGATGCTGGCGGTGCTGGTCTACATCCTCCTCACCGGCAACCGCCAGGAGCCGCTGTTCCAGCATGGGCTCAAGCTCTGGCTGTTCCTGGTGACGGGCCTGTACTTCACCTGGTGCTGGCGCGACAGCGGCCACACGCTGGCCATGAAGACCTGGCGCGTCAAGGTGGTCCAGGCCGGCCACGCGCGCCTGCCATGGCGTACGGCCATCGTGCGCTTCCTGCTGGCCTGGGGCTGGTTCGCACCGGCGCTGCTCGTGTGCGCCGCCTTCGGGCTGCACGCCAGGGGCGAGATCGCCGTTGCGCTGACGGTCGGCATCGTCCTCTGGGCGCTCACCGCCTTCCTCGACCAGGACCGCCAGTTCCTGCACGACCGCCTGGCCGGCACCCGCCTGGTCCAGCTGCCCAAGATCAAGCGCTAGTCCTACCTCTAGCTTGCCGCGCGGCATTCGAACGCGGCGGCTTCCGGAATCGCGGAATAATCGACCTTTTCACTGTGAATGAAAGGTCAACGATGAAGCGATCGAATCTCCGCGTGGTCATCATGGGCGCCTCCAGCGGCATCGGCGCCGCGACCGCCATCGCTTTTGCCCGCGAAGGCGCCGACCTGGTGCTCGGCGCGCGCGGCAAGGAAGGCCTCGACGACGTTGCCCGCCGCTGCTTCCAGGCAGGCGGCCGGGCCGAAACGGTGGTGGTCGACGCGACCGACGCCAAAGCCGTGGCAGCCTTCGCGCGCGAAGCGCGGTCCATCCTGGGACAGATCGACCTCTGGTTCAGCAATGTCGGCGCCGGCGTGGTCGGCAAATACCACGACGTGCCCATGGACGACCACCGCCAGGTGATCGAAACGAACCTGCTCACCCATATGAACGACGCGCACGCGGTGCTGCCGGTCTTCTTGGAGCAGGACCACGGCATCTGGGTCAATATGATCTCGTCCGGCGGCTACGTCGCCACACCCTATGCCGCAGCCTACGCGGCCAGCAAGTTCGGCCTGCGCGGCTTTAGCGAAGCCCTGCGCGCCGAGGTAGGCAAGCGGCGCCATATCCACGTCTGCGACGTGTACCCTACTTTCGTGGATTCGCCCGGCTTTGGCCATGCGGCCAACTATAGCGGCGCCCATCTCTCGTATCCGCCGGGCGCGCTGGCGCCGGAAACCGTGGCCGACGCCGTCGTGAAGCTGGCGCGCCGCCCGCGCGACACGACCGTGATCGGGGCGCCCGCCGCCGCCATGAAGGCCACCCAGCTGGCGCCGAATCTCGTCGCGGCCGGCATGAACCGTTTCATGGATGCGTGGGCAAAACGGGCGGAACGCACGCCCGATACGCGCGGCGCGCTATACGAGGCGCCGCGCGGCGCCAGTGGCCTGCATGCCGATCCGAGCCGCCTCAATCAACCAAGGCCGCAGCCGAGCCAGCCGGCCAACAAGGTGCTGGTGGCCGGTGCGGCGGTGGTCGCCGCCGCGATCGGCATGCAGCTGCTGCGAAAGCGCGCGGATCAGTAGGTCAGGTTGATCTGCATGACGGCGGTGGTGCCGCTGACCTCGTTACCGACGATCAGCAGCGGCTTGCCGTTCGGCGACTTGTGTCCGGGGATCAGGGTCAGGCCTTCCGGACCCAGGTCGCCCTTGTCGCCGTCGCGGGTGTTCAGGTAGGTGACGAAGGAAGGCTGGGATGGTTTACTCACGTCATACACCATCACGCCACCGACGCGCTCCAGGCCGATGAAGGCGTAGTGTTTGTTGCCGAACTTGCCGACCACCGCGCCCTCTGGCTCCGGGCCCTTCGAGGCACTGCGGTCTTCCAGGTCGTTGTTGTCGTTGCTGGCGTTGAATTTGACGTTCGGCAGCGCCTTGGTACGCTGCTCGAACTCGTCGCCCGAGTCGTAGACGCGCTTGATGTCGGTGTCCCAGATCGAGAACGAACGGCCGCCGAAGGTATAGAGCTCGTTGCACTGCCCTGCCGCGTTCTTGCCGTCCTTGCCGCCATTCGGCGTCGTCGTGATGCGCAGGCGCCCCAGGTTCGAATCGAAGATCTGGTTGGCCGCGTCCGCGAAGACGGCGGGGTCCAGCCCTGCCGTGCAGTGCGCACGCACGCGGCTCTCTTCATTGAAGCCCGGCCAGTCGGCGCGCGCGTCTCCCTCGTTGGCGGTGATCAGGTAATGCTTGCCGTCCACCGAATAGCTGGCGATGGCGTCCGGCAGGTACATGCCCTTCACCGGCTGCGGGCCGATCTTGATGGCTGGCGAACCGCTGTTGGTATTGGCGCCGCCGTCTTCGTCCGACGCATCCATCCCCATGCCGGCGACGCTGTGGTCTTTAAAACCGAGCGGCTTGACCGCGGTGACCTTGGCCGTCGCGATATCGACGATGGCGATCGCGTTGTTCTCCTGCAGGGTCACCCAGGCCGTGCGGCCGTCGTCGCTGACGGTGATGTATTCCGGCTCGAAGTCCTGGGCTGCGCTGGCGTTCGGCCCGAAAATGCGGATGCCCTGCGCGCGCAGCGCGGTTTCCTGGCCGTTGAAGGCGCGGAAGTCGGCTGTCGCCACCGAGGGGGTACCGCCGCGGTTCACGGTGATAACGCTGACCGAACCTTCCGGATCGGTCGTGCCGGCCACGCCATAGCCGCTCGGCTCACCCTCGTTCGCGACCAGCACCTTGCTGCCGTCCGGCGTGAAGGTCAGCATGTCGGGCAGCGCGCCGACCTTGACGCTATTGACCAGCTTGAGGTCGGCCGCATTGTAGAAGGCGACGGTGCCCGGCTGGGTCTTGGGATTGGCTTCGATCGCCAGCGCCACCAGGCCGTCGTGCACGGCAACGCTGTTGACCGCCTTGCCCAGGCTGGCCACATTGATGGTGCCGATCAGTTTCGGCGTGCTTGGGGCCGCCAGGTCGAGCACGTCGACCGTGCCGTTGGCGCCGTTGACGACGAACAGGCGACGGCTGCCCGCATCATAGGCCGTGATCTCGGCCGCGCCGGCCGCTCCGCCGTTGTAGCCGCCGATCTTTTGCAGCGCGAGCGTGGTCGGGGTCGGATCGTCGTCGTCGCCGCCGCAGGCCGCGAGCACGCAGGCCAGCGCGATCGCGCTCAACATCGGGACGTAACCCGGAAAGTAACGGGAAGGTTTGGCGGGGCGACGCAGGAACATGGTTGTCGATTTTCCAAGGATGAAAAATCGACAGCATATGGATGCAAGATGACAGCCGTATGACTTCTCAGGCGCGTTCGACGGCGCGCTGCATCAGCTTGCGCGGCCACGGCAGCAGCTGGAACAGGATGCCGCAGGCCAGCGCCGGCAGGATGAACAGCTCGATCACCATATAGGCGCGGATGATCTTCCATGGATCCGGGTTGTTCGGGTCCATCCCGCCCAACAGGTCGCCATAGGAATGGCGCGCGATGTAGAGCGTGAGCGCGGTCATCGCCAGCCCGCAGGTCAGCGCCGCGACTGCCCCCAGCAGCACACGGCGCGGCGTGGTCTGCAGGCGCCGGCGCAGCGGCTCCAGCTTGACGGCCAGCGCCACCAGCATGCCGTGGGCAAGGCCCAGCGCACCCGCGATCAATGCGCCGAACAGCAGCGCCGCCAGGTAGAACGACGGCATGAGCTCGATGCGGCCCTTGGTGAACAAGGTGGCCAGGGTGAATTCGATCACGGGGATCACGGGCCCCAGCAACAGGAAGAACAGGACGCTGGTCGCGACGAGGCGGAACGAACTTGGCATAAGTAGAATGTAGAAGCGGTACAGAATCAGAAGCGCTCGACGTCGCGCAGGTAGCGCCAGCCGCCCGGCGGCAGGCTGCCCATGGAAATGCGGCCGATGCGCAGGCGGCGCAGCGCGGTGACCTTCAGGCCGACGTCGCCGCACAGGCGCTCGATCTGGCCGCGCTGTATGTTCTTGCCCGCGATGCGCAGGCGGGCCTCGCTTTGCCAGCTGGCGCGGAACATGCGGCCCAGTTTATCGAGGCCACCCTCGGCGATCTTTCCGTCCACCTCGGCCACGTATTCGTACTCGTTGCGCGGCGCATCTTCAACCAGCTTGCGCATCACGCGCCAGTCCTGGCTGAACACGACCAGGCCGGATGCCGTCGTCTCGAGCGGCGTCGCCAGCGCCAGCTTGAACAGGTGCCGGCGCAGGAAAGGCTTGCCGAAGCCATTGTCCAGCACTTGCGTGTCGGCGCCGATCGCCGCCAGCAGCGCGTCCTGATCGACGCCGGCCGGCTTGTGCAGCAGGATGGTGACCGGCTCAGGCTCGACCGGGGTCGCGCCCGGCAGCATCAGGACCTGTTGCCCGGCCGTGACGCGGGTGGCGGGATCTTCGGCCACCACGCCATCGACGCTGACCCAGCCGCCCGCGATATAGCGCTCGGCGTCGGCGCGCGAGCACCCCGCTACGTCAGCGACGCGTTTCGCGAGGCGGATGCCGTCGTCGGTGTTCGATGGTGCGGTCATGCGTGCCAATCAGAGAAAAATTCGGTGAATACGTCGATGGTGCGCTTGATGTCGGCGTTCGAGATATCGAGATGCGTCACCAGGCGCATTTTCGGGCCGACCGTGGCGCGGATCTGCGCGCGCTCCAGTGCCTGGCGCAGCGGCGCGCAGGCGGCGGCCGGCACGTCCATCCAGAAGATATTCGTCTGCGGCGTGCCGACGCTGAGCTGCTCAATCCTGGCCAGGCCGCGCGCCAGTTCGGCTGCGTTATCGTGGTCGTTGGCGAGCAGCGCGACGTTGTGCTCCAGCGCATAATGGGCCGCGGCGGCGATCACGCCGGCCTGGCGCATGCCGCCACCCAGCATCTTGCGCCAGCGCTTGCCCTGCTCGATGAGGGACTTCGGCCCCAGCAGGACCGAGCCGACCGGCGCGCCGAGGCCCTTGGACAGGCACACCGACACCGTATCGAAACCTTTTACGGCATCAACCAGGCTGATGCCCTGCTTGACGGCGGCGTTGCAGATGCGGGCGCCATCGAGGTGGGTCGCCAGGCCCTTGTCGTGGGCCAGCGTGGTCGCCGCAGCGATGTATTCCTGGCTCAGCACGCGGCCACCGATGGTGTTTTCCAGCGCCAGCAGGCGGGTGCGGGCGAAGTGCATATCGTCCGGCTTGATATAGGCCTCGATGTCCGCCAGGGCGATCGAGCCGTCCGGCTGGTTCGCGATCGGCTGCGGCTGGATGCTGCCCAGCACTGCGGCGCCGCCGCCTTCGTACTTGTAGGTGTGCGCTTCCTGGCCGACCAGGTATTCGTCGCCGCGGCCGCAGTGGGTCATCAGCGCAATCAGGTTCGTTTGGGTGCCGCTCGGGGCGAACATGCCGGCCTCATAACCGAACAGCTCGGCCGCATAGTCCTGCAGGCGGTTGACGGTCGGGTCGTCGCCGTAGACGTCGTCGCCGACCGGGGCGGCCACCATGGTGGCGCGCATCGCGGCGCTCGGCTGGGTCACGGTGTCGCTACGCAGGTCGATCCAGCGCTGTTGGTCTTGGCTCATCTTCTTATTCCGTGGTCTCGGCTTGCGGGGTATAAAAACGGCTCTTCATTTCATCCAGACCGACCTCGTGCAGCACTTCGTGCAGGCGTTCGCTCGGCCGGCGGCGCGGCAGGTTCTTATAGGTGGCGACGATCAACTCGTTCTTCATCGAGTGTTCCCAGCCCACCAGTTCGGTGACCGTGACCTGGTAGCCATGGGCCTCGAGCTGCAGGCAGCGCAGAACATTGGTGATCTGGCTGCCGAACTCGCGGGTGTGGATCGGGTGGCGCCAGATCTCGGTCAGCGCGCTGCGTTTGATGTCATTGCCCTTGTTCTTGCGCAGCACGGTGGCGACTTCGGCCTGGCAGCACGGCACCAGCACCATGTGCCTGGCCTTCTTCTTGAGGGCGAAGTCGATGGCGTCGTCGGTGGCGGTGTTGCAGGCGTGCAGCGCGGTGACGATGTCTATTGTCTGGGGCAGTTCTGTCGAGGTGGTCGACTCGGCCACCGACAGCGGCAGGAACGACATCCCATTGAAACCCAAACGCGCGGCCAGCTCGGTCGATTTGCTGACCAGCTCTTCGCGGGTCTCGATGCCGTAGATGTGGGAGCCCTGCTCCTGCCCCTTGACGAACAGGTCGTACAGGATGAAGCCGAGGTAGGACTTGCCGGCGCCATGGTCGACCAGCGAGACGCTGCCCTTCTCGTTCTTCACGTCGCGCAGCAGCGGCTCGATGAAGTTGTACAGGTGGTATACCTGCTTGAGCTTGCGGCGGCTGTCCTGGTTCAACTTGCCGTCGCGGGTCAGGATGTGCAGCTCCTTGAGCAGCTCGATCGACTGGCCGGGACGAACCTCCGGCGGCAGTTCCTGTGGCGCCGGGACTTTTTTGGCTTGCTCAACACGCTTCATGGACGGCTCAGTGGTTCTTTTCTGCGGCGTGGTTGATCGTGTATTTCGGGATCTCGACCACCAGGTCTTCTTCCGCGACGATCGCCTGGCACGACAGGCGCGAATTCGGCTCCAGGCCCCAGGCCTTGTCGAGCATGTCTTCTTCCTTTTCTTCCTGCTCGTTCAGCGATTCAAAACCTTCGCGCACGATCACGTGGCAGGTGGTGCAGGCGCAGACGCGGTCGCAGGCGTGCTCGATGTCGATGTCGTTGTCGAGCAGGACGTCGCAGACCGACTTGCCGCTAGGCGCTTCGAGCACGGCGCCGTCGGGGCAGAACACCGGGTGTGGGAGGATGACGATTTGTGGCACTTGGGTTACCTCGGTTGGTATGTTGTGTGTGGTGCGCTACTGCTTATTCTATGCCGCTGCTTCCGATCCGTCGTTCCCGCGAAGGCGGGAACCCAAGTCCTTGGCGCCCCAGCTACTATCGATGCTACTGGCAGAGCGAGCAAACTTGGGTTCCCGCCTTCGCGGGAACGACGTGCGGGCGATCGCGTTAGATCTCGTCCAGCGACTTGCCCGCCAGCGCCTTGCGCACGCTCTTGTCCATGCGGCGGGCGGCGAATTCTTCGGTGCCCCTGGCCAGTGCCTGCACCGCATTGTGCAAGGCATCCTGGCGTTGGCCCGCTGCGGTCGACGCGTCGTTCGACGCCGTCACCGCATCGCGCACCGCCTGCAGCTGCTGGCCAATCGCGGCCTGCTCTTCCGGCGCCAGCAGATCCACGTCGGCGTCCAGCGCCGACTGGGTCGCCAGCAGGATGCGCTCGGCCTCGACCTGCTCTTCGCGCAGCGCGCGCATCTGCATGTCTTCCGATGCGGAGCTGTACGACTCCTGCAGCATGCGCGCCACGTCGTCGTCAGCCAGGCCATAGGATGGCTTGACCGTGATCGACGCTTCCACGCCCGAACGCATTTCGCGCGCCGCCACTGACAGCAGGCCGTCGGCGTCGACCTGATACGTGACGCGGATGCGCGCCGCGCCGGCCGCCATCGGTGGAATGCCGCGCAGCTCGAAGCGCGCCAGCGAACGGCAGTCCGACACCAGCTCGCGCTCGCCCTGCACCACGTGCACCGCCAGCGCCGTCTGGCCGTCCTTGAAGGTCGTGAATTCCTGGGCGCGCGCCACGGGGATCGTCGAATTGCGCGGAATGATCTTCTCGACCAGGCCGCCCATCGTCTCGATGCCCAGCGACAGCGGGGTCACGTCCAGCAGCAGCCAGTCGTCGCCCTCGGCGCGGTTGCCGGCCAGTTGGTCGGCCTGGATCGCGGCGCCCAGCGCCACCACGCGGTCCGGGTCGATATTGGCGTGCGGGATGGTCTGGAAGAATTCCGAGACGGCGCGGCGCACGTGCGGCATGCGCGTCGCGCCGCCGACCATCACGACGCCGTCGACGTCGTCGACATTGACGCTCGCATCGCGCATCGCCTTGCGGATCGCATTCATGGTCTTGCCGACCAGGTGCTTGGTGATCTCGGAGAACACTTCGGCGGTGACCGACACCTGCACGATCTCGCCCGACTTCAGGATCGCCTCGACCGTCGTTTCTTCATTGGTCGACAAGAGTTCCTTGGCCTGGCGCGCCTTGACCATCAGGGTCGCGGTGTCGTGCTCCGACAGCGGCGCCAGCTTGGCCTGCTCGGTGATCCAGCAGAACAGCCGGTGGTCGAAATCGTCGCCCCCCAGGGCCGAATCGCCGCCGGTCGACAGCACCTCGAACACGCCCTTCGAGAGCTTGAGGATCGAAATGTCGAAGGTGCCGCCGCCCAGGTCGTAGACCGCGAAGACGCCCTCTTTGCCATGGTCGAGGCCATAGGCGATGGCGGCGGCGGTCGGCTCGGACAAGAGGCGCAGCACGTTCAGGCCGGCCAGCTGGGCCGCGTCCTTGGTGGCCTGGCGCTGGGCGTCATCGAAATAGGCCGGCACGGTGATCACGGCGCCGACCAGGTCGTCGCCCAGCGAATCCTCGGCGCGCTGGCGCAGCGTGGCCAGGATCTGGGCCGACACCTCGACCGGGCTTTTCACGCCGGCGACGGTGTTCAGCTGGACCATGCCCTGGCCATCGACGAAGTCGTAAGGCAGGTTTTCGGCGTGGGCGATGTCCTTGAGACCGCGGCCCATGAAGCGCTTGACCGAGACGATGGTGTTCTTCGGGTCGGTGGTCTGGTGCACGCGCGCCTTGTGGCCGATGTTGGCGTGGCCGTTCGGCAGGTAGCGCACGATCGACGGCAGCAGCGAACGGCCCTCTTCGTCGCTCAGCACTTCGGGGCTGCCGCTACGGACGGTGGCGACGAGCGAGTTGGTGGTGCCCAGGTCGATGCCCACGGCCAGGCGGTGCTGGTGCGGGGCGGTGGACATGCCGGGTTCGGCGATTTGGAGGAGTGCCATAGTCGTGATACCAATATTGTTTTTCTGCGCCGGGACGGAGCGACAGCTATTTTACGCTGGGACGCATTGCGACGCCGTAGGGTTGGCGGCGGAGCCGCCGACGCGGCGATTGTTATCGGCTCCGTTATTGCGCCGGATGAACTTGCCTCCAACTATCACCGCGTCGGCGGCGGAGCCGCCAACCCTACGCGTCAATGGCCTCGAATGCGTACTGGACTTCGTCGCCGAATTTATCCAGGAACATCAGCGAGCGCACGCCTTGTGCCGCGCCGACGTAGTCGCCAGCGTCGAGCTGCCGCTCGACCGCAACCAAGATATTCTTGCGCTCGGCGCGCAGCTGCGCTTCCAGGCGGTCGAGCGCAATGGCGTCCTTGGCCGCGCGCGCGTCCTCGAGCTCCTCGCGCCATTCCATCTGCTGCATCAGGAAGGCAGGCGGCATGGCCGTATTCGACTCGGTCTGCAGGTCGACGCCGTTCAGTTCGCACAGGTATTGCGCGCGCTTCTGCGGGTTGCGCAGCGTTTGATAGGCCTCGTTGGCGCGGGTCGCCCACTGCATCGCGACACGCTTTTCGGCGTCGGTGGCATTGACGAAGCGGTCCGGGTGGACGCGGCCCTGGACTTCGCGGTAGGCGGAATCGAGGGCGTCCTGGTCGACCTCGAATTGGGCCGGCAGCTGGAACAGGTCGAAGTGATTCTGCATCGGCTTAAATACGGAAGCTCTCGCCGCAGCCGCAGTTGTCCTTGACGTTCGGGTTGTTGAAGCGGAAGCCTTCGTTGAGCCCTTCGCGGGCGAAATCGAGTTCGGTGCCGTCGATGTAGGCCAGGCTTTTAGGGTCGACGAAGACCTTGACGCCGTGCGACTCGAACACCGCGTCTTCGGCGGCGCTCACATCGACGTATTCGAGCTTGTAGGCCAGGCCGGAGCAGCCGGTGGTGCGCACACCGAAGCGCAAGCCGATGCCCTTGCCCCGGCGTTCGAGGTAACGGTTGACGTGCTTCGCGGCTTTTTCGGTCAGGGTGATTGCCATGTGCTTCTCCAGCTCTTCTCTAAATATTCCAACGCTGCTGCAATGCCGTTGAACGTGAACGCGTGGACGGCGAAGCCGTCCACCCTACGTTCATTACGCTGCTGCCTTCTCGTGCTTCGCCTTGTAGTCGGCGACGGCGGCCTTGATCGCGTCTTCGGCCAGGATCGAGCAGTGAATCTTGACTGGCGGCAGGGCCAGTTCTTCGGCGATCTGCGTGTTCTTGATCGCCAGCGCCTCGTCCAGGCTCTTGCCCTTCACCCATTCGGTGATGAGCGAGCTCGATGCGATGGCCGAACCGCAGCCATAGGTCTTGAACTTCGCGTCTTCGATCAGGCCCTGGTCGTTGACCTTGATCTGCAGTTTCATGACGTCGCCGCAGGCCGGCGCGCCGACCATGCCCGTGCCGACTGCATCGTCGCCCTTGTCGAAGGCGCCGACGTTGCGCGGGTTTTCGTAGTGGTCGAGTACTTTGTCCGAATATGCCATGGTGATGCTCCTTCAGTGATTTAGTGGGCTGCCCATTGGATCGAATTCAAGTCGATCCCTTCCTTGAACATGTCCCACAGCGGCGACAGTTCGCGCAATTTGCCAACCTTGGCTTTCAGCAGGTTGACGGCGAAGTCGATCTCTTCTTCGGTCGTGAAGCGGCCGATGGTGAAGCGGATCGAGCTGTGCGCCAGTTCGTCGCTGCGGCCCAGGGCGCGCAGCACATACGATGGTTCCAGGCTGGCCGAGGTGCAGGCCGAACCGGACGATACGGCGATGTCCTTGACCGCCATGATCAGCGACTCGCCTTCGACATAGTTGAACGAGACGTTCAGGTTGTGCGGCACGCGCTGGTCCATGTCGCCGTTGATATAGACTTCTTCGATCTCGAGCAGGCCCTTGGCCAGGCGGTCGCGCAGCGCGCGAATACGCACCAGCTCACCGTCCATCTCTTCTTTCGCCAGGCGGAACGCCTCGCCCATGCCCACCAGCTGGTGGGTCGGCAGGGTGCCCGAACGCAGGCCGCGCTCGTGACCGCCGCCGTGCATCTGCGCTTCGAGGCGCACGCGCGGCTTGCGGCGCACGTACAGGGCGCCGACGCCCTTCGGGCCGTAGACCTTGTGCGCGGTGAAGGTCATCAGGTCGACCTTCGATTTTTCGAGGTCGATGACCACCTTGCCGACGGCTTGCGCGGCGTCGCAGTGGAAGATGATGCCTTTCGAGCGGCACAGCGCAGCCAGCTCTTCGATCGGCTGGACCACGCCGATCTCGTTATTGACCAGCATGACCGAGACCAGGATGGTATCCGGACGCAGGGCCGCCTGCAGCTGCTCGACGGTGATCAGGCCGTTGTCTTGCGGCTCGAGGTAGGTGGCGTCGAAGCCGACGCGCTCGAGTTCGCGTACGGTGTCGAGCACCGACTTGTGCTCGGTCTTGACCGTGATGATGTGCTTGCCCTTGGTCTTGTAGAACTGGGCCGCGCCCTTGAGCGCCAGGTTGTTGCTCTCGGTCGCGCCCGAGGTCCAGATGATCTCGCGCGGATCGGCGCCGACCATGTTCGCGACGTTCTGGCGCGCCTCTTCGACCGCCGCCTCAGCGCTCCAGCCGTAGGCGTGGCTGCGCGAGGCCGGGTTGCCGAACTGCTCGCGCAGGAACGGGATCATGGCATCCGCGACGCGTGGATCGACCGGCGTAGTGGCCGAATAATCCAGGTAGATCGGGAAATGGGGCGCAGTCGCGAAGCTCTGCTCGGTTTTCTTGTCCAAAGGCGCGTTCATCAATTCACTCCAGTAAGCTTCAGTTTGTTCCGACGGCGGCCGGGGCGCCACGGTGCACGTGCACGACGTTCTGTTCTTTTTGACGCTGCTGGTCGACCAGGTCTTGCAGCGACACCGAATCGAGGTAGTCGACCATTTTTTCGTTCAGCGTGGTCCACAATTCGTGGGTCATGCAGCGGGCGCCATCGGTATGGGCGCCATGGCAATTCTCTTTGCCACCGCACTGGGTCGCATCCAGCGGCTCGTCGACGGCGATGATGATGTCGGCCACCGTCACCTTGCCCGCCGGCCGTGCCAGGCTGTAGCCGCCACCCGGGCCGCGGATCGATTCGACGATCTCGTGGCGGCGCAGCTTGCCGAACAGCTGCTCCAGGTAGGACAGCGAAATGGCCTGGCGCTGGCTGATGCCCGACAGCGTGACCGGACCATTGCCTTGACGCATGGCAAGATCGATCATCGCGGTAACAGCAAAACGGCCTTTGGTGGTCAGACGCATTACAACCCCGGTTAATGTTAAAATATTCCTCTTGCCCAACTATCCCGTACTGCCGCCGACTTCTCTTGCGGGACCAGGCTAAAAACCCGATTAGTTGAACGATTTAGTCAAGTATAGCAAATCGCGGACATCTTGTCTTGGCGCCCCCCAAAATGGGCCACCCACCTTCTCCCCCTTTCGCCTGACTCCTGCGACGCCCGCCGTTATCGCTTGCGCAACAGCGCCATCGGGCCAAACAGCTGTTGCATACCCGCGTGTCCGATGAAGCTCAGGTTGTAGGGATGCTCGGCCAGCGCCTGCGGGAAGGCGGCCGTCTCGGGCAGCTTTTTCAGTTGTTCGGCGATCTTGCCCCACAGGACAAGGGTCGGTGGCTCGGGCCGCTCGCCCAGCGCCGCCAGCACCGTTTGCAGGAACGGCAACCAGGCGCGCGCATCGATGACCGGCGCGACGTGTTTACGGAACACTAACGCTGCGTTCAGCAGCAGGAAGCCGTGCCCGTGCAGATTGTCCTGCAGTTCAGCCAGGGTCTGGATCGCGCCATCGTCCCTGGCCGCCTGGGCGATCGGCGCCAGCGCTGCGCCGCCGGTCGCGTCAGGCTGCAACTGGCCGCTCGCCACCAGCAGCATTTTCATGAAATTACGCAGCGAGGTCGCGCGGTTGACCGGCTTCGACAGGCCGCTCTCGGACCATAACTCTCCTACCGCCCCATCCATGAAACAGACGCCGGTCGCGCTCGCGGCGCGCGGGTATGGGCCCTCGCCCACCAATACGTAGCGGACCTTGTCGAGTGGCTGGGCGAAGGCGGCGAACAGGCGATGTTCGGTAGGCAGGTAGTCGTCGACGGCCAGCGCCGGCAGGTAGCCGGGATTGGCGCGGGCGACGGCCTCGAGGCCGGCTACGAGGACGGGACGCCAGGAAGCGTCGGCCAGGTCGAGGGCTTGCAGGATCGGGGCGGGAATCTGGGAAGAAGGCTTGGAGGCGTCGGCGGAAGTCATGGCGTACCGGTAAAAAAGACGAGGCCGGATTGTATCCCGCCCCGTCGATCCGGTTCGCCAGCCTTCCGCTGGCTGTCGGTCAGCCCCGCGGCGTAGGGCGCGAGCGGCGGCGCGCCATCCAGCCCAGCATGCCGAGGCCGCCGAACATCAGCGCGACGCTCGACGGCTCCGGCACCTCGGCTACGCCAGCGCTGACCGAGATATTGTCGATCGCGACGTCGAAGTCGGTGAAGCCGTAGAACCAGCCGGGAACGAGGGTGGAGAACACCAGTTCGTCCACGCTCGACAGCACGTCGGCGAAGGTACGGCCGGGCGGGAGACCCGGCCCCTGGGCGTCATCCGTCGTACCGTAACCGCCCCAGCCGGCCGGCAGGGCCGCCATCGCGGTATCTTCGATCGTCACCGACAGGTGCTGCCAGCCGAGCGTGGCGTCGATGACGCCCAGGTCGAACCAGACGCTGGAGTAAGGCATGCCCTCCGGCGTATTGTCATAGTCGCGCAACTCGACGATCAGGTTGCGCGAGACCTGCTGGCCGACATAACTGATCGAATTGGCGATGATGTCCAGGCCGATGGTCACGCTGCCGAGCTTCGAGTAATCGCCCACGTAATTCTGGTTACGGTTGCTGAAACCGATGCCGAAATTTTCCATCACCGTGTGCAGCGCAGGGGCGCCATTGCCCAGGGTGGTGTCGATCCATGACCCACCTACGCCATTGGCAGGCTGCGAGCCTTCCCATCCCTGGGCGCCGTTGGAAAAGTCGACGAATGACGAGGCCGGTGCGGCCTTGACGGTGGTCGCCGCCAGAGAAAGCGCCAACACAAACATTAATTTATGCAAGGTCATGATCTTCCCTTATGAATATTTAAAAAAGGCGAATATCCACCCCTTCCAGCAAAAACCGGAATCGATTTACTGTGCACTGAATATATTCAGGGGGAATGGATAAGTGATTCTAGGGCCGTCATATTTACCGGTCTACGGCATCTCGACACTAAATTGTCATAATTATGTAGCAAATTTACTATTGGAAATTTAATTATTCTCAGTAGAAATCATTCCTGCGATCGAGAACCAGTTAATAAAGTTCGGACCGCATAATCGCCATCGTTTAGTAAAATTTCTCCGGCGTTTAGCGCGTTTATTAAATAATGAACGATCCCGGATATGGACCATCCGGAATATCACAACCGTTGTGCGCGGGGAGGCAAAACGTACAGCCTGCCCCGCTAATACTGTGTGCAGCGCCGGCTAACGTTCAGATTCTCGGAATGCTTCGCGATCTGCGTCGCGCCATACAGCCCAACAGACCGAGGCCGCCCGCCAAGAGCGCGTAGCTCGACGGCTCAGGCACCTCGGCCGCGGCGGCGAATGAAATATTGTCGATCGAAATGTCATAGAGCCCATACAGGAAACCCGTTCCAGGAACGATCGTCGTGAAGGCCACCTCGTCGATGCTGGACAGCACGTCTGCAAACGTCCGGCCTGAGGGCAGACCGCCGTCATTCGACGCACCGTATCCTCCCCAACCTGCGGGCAAAGTACTGGCGGCGGTATCCGCGATCGTCACCGACAGGTGTTGCCACCCGTTAGCGGCATCGATAACGCCCAGGTTGTACCAGACACTGGTATAGGGCTTGTCCGCAGGCGTGTTGTCATAGTCGCGCAGTTCTACAACTAGACTTCTCGGCAATTGCCCCCCGCCGGTGGTGATCGAATTGGCGACGACGTCCAGGCCGATACTCACGCTGCCGAGTTTTCGATAATCTCCAAGATAATGTTGATTAGTGCTATTCAAAAAACTGGCGCCAAAAAAATCGAGGCTGCTGCGCAACGCTGGCGCGTCACGACCCATGCTTGTATCCACCCAGGTTCTACCAGGCACGTTCTTCAAACCATCCCATCCCTGCGCACCTTGAGAAAAATCCACAGTCGATGTCACCGGCTCTGCCATCGCCAAACTACTCGCCAAGAAAAGCGTCGACGCATACATTATTTTATGCAAGTTCATGATTTCCCTTTATTAGATAGGTGGGAAAACAAGCTGATATGCCACCACCTTCCACACGCGATCGTGTGCAAGAAGCCGACAGGTGCACTACCCGGCTCTAAAGTGGCAAATCAATTCTAGGTCACTGGAATTATGGAATCCATGACATGAACAAGCTAATTTGTCGTTATTATGTAGAATTTTCTCGTTGAATAATAAGCATTCTTTAGAGAAAAATATATTAACGAGCAGGCCTATAAATAAATAATGCACAGCGACTCAATCGCTGTGCATTATCAGACCGCATCGACGACGTGATCGTATTGCAGCTATTCCGTATCCGGCTGGTGCGACGGATGCGCCGCCCTGAACGCCGGCAGCTCGACGCACAGCGAATTGATGCGGTCGATGTTCGGATAGGCCGAGACGTCGATATTGAAGCGCTGGGCATTGAAGACTTGCGGCACCAGGTAGCAGTCGGCGATGGTCGGATGGTCGCCGTGGCAGAACGGACCGGCGCCCGGATCGCGCGCCAGGTGCGCCTCGAGCGACTGGAAGCCCTCAATGATCCAGTGGCGGTACCACTCGGTCTTGGCCTGGTCCGACAGACCCATGTGCTTGACCAAGTAGTTCAGCACGCGCAGGTTGTTAATGGGATGAATGTCGCAGCCGATGATCTGGGCCAGCTCGCGCACCCTGCCCCTACCCGGCGCATCCTTCGGCAGCAGCGGCGGCTCGGGATGGATCTCTTCGAGGTATTCGATGATCGCCATCGATTGGGTCAGCGTGATGCGATCGTCCTGGAACGACGGCACCAGGCCGCTCGGATTGATCTTGCGGTAGTCGTCCTGCAGGTGCTGGCCGCCGTCCTTGAGCAGGTGCACCGGCACTGCATCGTAGGACATGCCCTTCAGCTTGAGCGCAATGCGCACCCGGTACGCGGCCGAGCTGCGAAAATAGGTGTAGAGCTTCATCGCTGCCTCACTTGGTGCTTCTCTTTATAAAGCATGACTTCCTGGTCGATCGCGCCGAAGACGCTGGCGCCGTCGGCATCGAGCATTTCGATGCGCACCGTGTCGCCGAATGCTAGGTACGGCGTCTTCGGCTTGCCCTGTTCGATGGTTTCGTACATGCGCACCTCGGCCAGGCAGCAGTAGCCGACCCCGCCGTTCTCGACGCTCGAACCGTGCAGGCTGCCCTGTTTGTTCGACACCGTGCCCGAACCGATGATGCTGCCCGCGCACAGCTCGCGGGTAGTAGCCGCATGCGCGACCAGCTGGGCAAAGCTGAAAGTCATGTCCTCGCCGGCATTCGGACGGCCGAAGGCGGCGCCGTTGAGCGTGACCAGCAGCGGCAGGTGCAGCTTGCTGTCGTGCCAGGCCTCGCCCAGCTCGTCCGGCGTGACGGCGACCGGCGAGAAGGCGCTGGCCGGCTTGGACTGGTAGAAACCGAAGCCCTTGGCCAGTTCGTTCGGGATCAGGTTGCGCAGCGAGACGTCGTTGACCAGCATGACGAGGCGGATCGCGCTTGCGGCGCGCTCCACGCTGGCGCCCATCGGCACGTCGCCCGTGACCACCGCCACCTCGGCCTCGAGGTCGATGCCCCAGTCCTCGGACAGGGCCGCGATCGGATCGCAGGGCCCGACGAAGGAATCGCCGCCGCCCTGGTACATCAGCGGATCGGTATAGAACGAAGCCGGCACTTCGGCATTGCGCGCCTTGCGCACCAGCTCGACGTGATTGATGTAGGCCGAGCCGTCGGCCCACTGGTAGGCGCGCGGCAGCGGCGAGTGGCATTCCTGCTCGATGAAGGATTCGGCGCCGTCGGCGTTGCCGTCGTTGAGCTGCTCGTAGACCTTTGCCAGGTGTGGCGCGACCGCATCCCAGTCGTCCAGCGCGGCTTGCATGGTGCGCGCGATCTCGGGCACGGCTTGGTACGTAACCAGGTCGCGGCTGACGACGACCAGGGCGCCGTCGCGGCCGCCGGATTTGAGGGTGGCGAGTTTCATGGGCATTTCCTTATTGCTGAGTAGCCACCATTACAAATCAAAAGCCACTATCATACAAACAGTATTTTCAACCCGATTTATCAGGTTTTCTTATGAATCCAACCCTGCGCCAGATGCGCGCCTTCGTCGCCCTTGCCAAGACCGGCAATTTCACCCTCGCGGCGCAGGCGATCCACGTGACGCAGTCGGCGCTGTCCGGGCTGATCAAGGAGCTGGAGCAGACCCTGGGGGCGCGCGTGGTGGACCGCAGCACGCGCCGCATCGTATTGACCGACATCGGTCGCGAACTGTTCCCCCTATTTAGCCAGATGATCGATGACCTGGACGGTGCGCTGGCTAACGTGGCCGATCACACGCAACTCAAGAAGGGGCTGGTGCGGATCGCGGCGCCGCAGCTGATGTCGTGCACCCTGTTGCCGCAGGCGATCGCCGCCTACCGGGCGGAACACCCGGCGATCGAGGTGCGCCTGGCCGATACCGAAGTGGAGGGCGTGATCGCGCGCGTCTTGTCGGGCGAGGCGGACGTGGGCATCGGCCCCGAGCGGGTGCCGGCGCCGCCGCTGGAGGCGCGCGAGCTGTTCGAGATGCCGTTCGCGCTGGTGTTTCCGGAGAATCACCCGCTGGCCTCGCTGCCGCGCCTGACCTGGCAGGACGTGGCAAATTTCCCCTTCATTTCGCTGCAGGGCCAATTCACCGAGCGGCTATTAGACGATATGCATGCGTCGCTGCGCGAGACGCCCATCAAACCGGCGCACGAGGTGACCTTCATGACCACGGCGCTGGCGATGGTCAGTGCCGGGCTCGGGGTAACGGTCTGCCTGCCGTACGCAGAGCCGCTGGTGAAGCTGCACGGCCTGGTGTTGCGTCCCCTCGATGAGCCGGTGCTGACCCGGCGCTTCTTTGTCTATACCCGCCCCGGCCGCTCGCTGTCGCCGGCGGCCGAGAGTTATATTAATTTCCTGTTTGGATATGTAAAACGGTCGCAACGCTGATTGCGCATGGCGCGCTACAATGAACAGCATCTGTCTTAGCCCTGACCTCACGATGTCACACAATACGATCGCGATCAACCAGCGGATGAACAAGTTCAACGGCCACAAGCGTGTCTGGCTGTTCGGTTACGGTTCACTGATCTTCAAGGCCGATTTCCCCTTCATCGACCGGCGCCCCGCCTATATCGGCGGCTGGTCGCGGCGCTTCTGGCAAGGCTCGCACGACCACCGCGGCACCGAGACGGCGCCGGGACGCGTCGTCACCCTGGTGCCCGACGCCGGCACGCTGTGCCACGGCATGGCCTATCTGGTGACGCCAGAAGAATTCGCGCACCTGGATCACCGCGAAAAGAATGGCTACCTGCGACTGGCGACCGAGATGCATTTCGACGACGGCAGCAGCGACGAGGGGATCGTCTACATCGCCACGCACGAGAACGAAGCCTATCTCGGCCCGGCCGACGAAGTCGACATCGCGCGCCAGATCGCCACGGCCCGCGGCCCGAGTGGGCCGAACAGCGAATACCTGCTGGGCCTGGCGCAAGCCTTGCGCGAACTCGGCAAGCCCGACCCGCATGTGTTCGCGCTCGAGCGGCACCTGGCCGATCTCAAGCTTACGCAGCTGCGCGCTTGAGCTGCCGGTCCTGCTCGATCGACGACAGGACTTCCATCACCTTCGCGGCGCGCTGTTCCAGCGTGCCCGTCAACACCGTGTAGTCGATGCCGCGCCGGTCGAGGTCTTCCAGCACCAGGCGCTGGATGTGCGCTCTCCAGTCGGCGTTCTCGCGCACGCCGGGTTCTTCTTCATACGGGATGTCGTCGGCGCACACGAAATGGTGCAGGTAGCGGGTGCGGCAATCGTCGGCATGGCGCAGCAGCGCGGGCGGCGCCGGCTCCGTGACCTGGCCGAAGCACAGGCCGAGCAGCAGCGTGGTGAGCGCATTGGTGTCGACGAAGACCCAGGGACCCGATGCCTGTTTCACCGCCTCGTCTTCGGCAGCGCGGTGGCGTTCCGAGATCTCGACGTAATCTTCGGCCGTCAGCCGGCCCTGCTTTTCTTCCCAGATGAAGCGGCCGATTTCGGGAACGAAGCCGGCGTCGAGACGCCGCGCCAGGTGCTGCGCCAATGTGGATTTGCCGGTCGATTCCGCGCCGACGAAGACGATCATGTCGACCAGCTGCTGTTGTACGCCCATCCGATTCACCTCTGTATCCTCAATCCAGCGCCCGCTGGCGCGACTCGGTGTCGACGCACAGGATGGCGACCGCCCCGACCAGCAACAAGCTGGAGAGCATCACCAGCGCCAGCGTGAAGTGCGTCGCCATCACCGGCGCCACGATCGCCGGCGCGAACAGGCCGCCAAAGCGCGCGACCGCGCCGGCCATGCCCATGCCGGTTGCGCGCAAGCGGGTCGGATAGACCTCGGGCGTGAACGCATACAGGGCGCCCCAGGTGCCGAGCAGGGCGAAACTCATCAAGAGCGTCGATCCTACCACCAGCGCGGTGGAACTGCCGAGGCTATAGCCAAGGCAGCCGACGGCGCTCAGCAACAGGAAGCCGACCAGGGTCGGCTTGCGGCCCCAGCGCTCGACACCATAGGCGGCCAGCGCGAAGCCCGGCAGCTGGACCAGCGCCAGCACGATCAAAAATTCCTGGCCGCGCATGAAGCCGAAGCCTTCGGCGCCCAGCTTGATCGGCAGGTAGACGAACACGCCGTAATAGGCGATCGAGATCAGGGCCCATGCCGCGAACAGCGAGACGCTGCGGCGGCGCAGGCCGTCCTGGAACAGCGAGAACAGCGACGTGACCTGCCTGCGTTCGGGCTGCAGCATCGGGATGTCGACATTGCGGCCATTGGTCCTGGCCACCCGCGCCAGCACCGCGCGCGCTTCTTCGGACTTGCCGCTACGGTGCAGGTACATGGGCGACTCGGGAATATAAAAACGCAGGACCACGCCGACCAGGGCCGGCAGGCCGGTGACGAAGAAGATCACGCGCCAGGCGTCGTCGCCCCACTGCACCGCCCATAGCGCCAGCACCGCCAGGCAGATCGTCCCCAGCGCCCAGAACGACTCGAGCAGCACCAGCCAGCGGCCGCGCCGGTCGCTGGGCAGGAATTCGGCCATCATCGTGTAGTCCACCGGCAGGGTCGCGCCGACGCCGACGCCGGTCAGGAAGCGCAGCGCCAGCAGCCAGGTGAAGTCGGGGGCGAAGGCTGACGCCACACCGAAGCAGGCGTCGATCAGCACCGCGATCAGGAGCACCGGGCGGCGGCCGATCCGGTCCGCCAGCCGGCCGAACACGAAGGCGCCGATCAGCATGCCGACGAAGAACAGCGTCCCCGTCTGCAGGGCTTGCGGCATGCTCAAGCCGAAGGTCCTGGCGATCGACGGCGCACTGAAACCGATCGACAGCACCTGCATGGCGTCGGCCAGCCAGACCAGCCCGAAGATCGTGAAAATGCGGTACTGGAAGCGGCCGACACCGGCGGTCTGCAGGCCCTGTTCCACCGTCACTGCGGCGGCGCCCTGCCCGGTGGAATTTGCGGGATGTCCGCTCTGCGCTGCAGGAACTGAGGTGGCCATAGCATGTAGAAAGGAGCAACAGACGGCATTGTACGCCGGAGGCCGCCAACGCACGCTCCCTCTCGCAACCTAAAACAGATCCAGTTGCCCCGCGTCTTTCGCATCCCGTTTCTGCGTTGACGGCACCACCAGCGGCCGCCTGAACTGCGAACGGTCGAGCCGCCCGAAGCGCCCGCGCAAATCCGAGAAACCGAGCCGCTCCGACGCCTTCTCGAAACGCTGCCGGATCAGGTCGGCCCACACGCCCTCGCCCTTCATGCGCGTCGCGAAATCGCTGTCGTAGTCCTTGCCGCCCCGCATCTCGCGGATGCGGTTCATCACCCGCTGCGCGCGATCCGGGAAGTGCGCCTGCAGCCATTCCTGGAACAAGGGATTGACCTCGTGCGGCAGGCGCAGCACCGTGTAGTGCGCGCCCACCGCGCCGGCGTCGCGCGCCGCTTCCAGGATGCGTTCGATCTCGGGCTCGGTCACGAATGGAATGATCGGCGCCACGCTCACGCTCACCGGGATACCGGCATCGGTGAGCGTGCGGATGGTGCGCAGCCGCCGCATCGGCGCCGCCGCGCGCGGTTCCAGCGTGCGCGAAATCTCCGCATCCAGCGTGGTCAGTGTGATGGCCGCGCACGCCAGCCCCTTCGCGGCCATCGGCGCCAGGATGTCGATATCGCGCTCGATCAATGACGACTTGGTGATCAGCCCGGCCGGATGGCGGCATTCGGACAGCACTTCGAGCACCGAACGCGTCAGCTTGCGCTCGCGTTCGCACGGCTGATAGGCGTCGGTGTTGACGCCGATGGCGATGTGCTCGGGCACGTAGCCGGGTTTCGCCAGCTCGCGCCGCAGCAGCTCGGGCGCGTTGACCTTGGCGAACAGGCGGCTCTCGAAGTCGAGCCCCGGCGACAGGCCGAGATAGCTGTGCGTCGGCCGCGCGAAGCAATAGATGCAGCCGTGCTCGCAGCCGCGATAAGGATTGAGCGAGACGCTGAACGGGATGTCCGGCGATGTATTGCGCGACAGGATGCTCTTGGCGGTCTCGTCAGTGACCACGGTCTTGAAGGCCGGCGCTTCATCCTCGTCGACCGCCCACCCGTCTTCGAAGCGCTCGCGCCCGTTGACCTCGTAGCGGCCTTGCAGGTTCGACACCGCCCCACGTCCCTTGCGCGCGAGCGGCGGCGGTGACGGCGCAAGGGCGACATGCCCGTCGTCGAAAGGTTCGCGCTGGAGTGGAAAATCGATGGTGCCCATAGTCGGCGCTCCAATACTGTATATTTGTACAGTATATTACGCCGCCCCCGTGCCAAATTCAAGCGCGCACGTACGATGCCTGTTGCGAAACGAACCCGTCGAAGGCCTCCAGCAACGCTCCGTACCGTCCGCCATCACCTTCGAGCTGGCCCAGCGCCTGCGCCGCCGCTTCCAGGCTCGACAGCTGATGCGGGGCATGCGCCTTGCGGATGCGGTAGTTGGACGGCGCCACGTCGCTCAGCGCCAGCCGCGGCAACTTCTGTAGCGCCGGATTCAGGTACAGCATCTTGCGGCTCTTGCGCCAGGTGGCGTCGAGAACGACCAGGCGCAGCATCGACGCTGGCAGCGAAGGAAGCGCCGGCGGCGGTGGCATATTCCGGTCATCGGGCGTCTGCGGATACAGCAGCACCGGCGTGCGTCCATCGGCGTGCAGCAGGCCCTCCAGCACCTCCGCATCGAACGCTTCGCCGACCGCCAGCTCACTGCCGGCCACGCTTAGGTGCAGCAATCTCCCGCTGTTCTTGGCATTACCGACTTCGAGCGGATGCAGCAGGACCAGCAAGCGGGCCTCCGGTTCCACGTGGGCGATCCAGTGGCAGATGCAGGTGGATTGCGCGCGCAGGCAGGTGGAGCATGTCGGGCGTTTCATGACAAGTCGGCGCTATCGGCGTATCGAGGGACTTGGGTTCCCGCCTTCGCGGGAACGACGAGATAGGTGGTCACTGCGCCGGCGTCCATCCACCACCCAGCGCTCGGTACAGGTCGACGTGCGCCGCCAGCAGGCTGGCGCGCAATTGCAGCGCATTGAGGTCGGCATTGAAGGCCGTGCGCTGGGCGTCGAGCTCCTCCAGATAGGAAGCGTAGCCATTGCGATAGCGGTTGGCCGCCACCCGCAGCACCTCGCCCGCCGCCCGGCGCCGCGCCTCGGCTTCCACCAGTTGCCGCTGCAAGCCGTCGATCGAGGCCAGCGCATTGTCCGTTTCGGCGAACGCCGTGCGCACCACCGATTCATAGGTATAGACCGCGCGGTCGCGTACCGTGCCCGCGATCTCGGCCTGGGCGCGCAGCCGGCCCGCGTCGAACAGCGGCGCCAGCACGCTGCCGCCGATGCTCCACAACTCGGTCGGATCGCGCAGCAGCTGCGACAGGCTGTGTCCTTGCGCGCCCAGCGAGGCCGTCAGGCGGATCGACGGCAGCAGCGCATCGCGCGCCACCGCCAGGCTGGCGTCGCTTGCCGCCACCAGGCGCTCGGCCTGGGCGATGTCGGGGCGCCGGCGCAGCAGTTCCGACGGCAGCCCCGGCGTCGGCCGCGGTTCATGCAATGCCTTCAGTTCCGCGTCCCGCGCCACCGGGCCGGGGCTGGCGCCGAGCAGCAGGTTCAGCGCCTGCTCCTGCAAAGCGATCTGGCGCTCCAGCTGGGGCACGGTGGCGGCGGTCGAGTGCAACTCGGCCTCGGCCTGCGACATCTCCAGGCGCGAGCTGTAGCCGACCTCGAACTGGTGGCGCGCCAGCTCGAACGAGCGCTCGCGCGATTCGAGCGTCGCGCGCGCCAGCGCCAGCTGAGCGTCCAGGCCAAGCAGGTTCAGGTAGCCGGACGCCGTATTCGCCGCCACCGCCAGCGCTGCGGCTTCCAACGCCGCCTCCTGCGACAGCGATTCGAAGCGCGCCGCCTCGACGCTGCCGGCGATGCGGCCAAACAGGTCGAGTTCATAACTGGCCTGCACCGCGCCGACCACCGAGGTGGTCTCGACCGGTTCGCCGAGCGGGCCGATGGCGCGCGAGCGCGTCGGCCCCAGCGACAGGTTCAATGCCGGCAGGCGCGCGCTGTCGGCCACGCGGATGCGCGCCTGGTATTCCTGCAAACGCGAGCGCGCGATCTTGAGGTCGCCGTTGCTGTCGAGCGCACGCCGCACCAGCGCGTCGAGCGCCGGATCGCCGAAGGCGCGCCACCAGTCACGGTCGATGGCGGCGCTGTCGCCGGCGCTGGCCGTGCGCCAGGCCGGAGGAACAGTCAGGGAAGATTCCGGCGCCGGCTGCGGCGCCATCGCGCAGGCCGACAGCAGCAGCGGCAGCGCCGCCAGGGCGAGCACGCGCCGGCTCACCGCGCGGCTCCGGCGTGCGCCGTATCGATCGTGGTCACCACCGACATGCCCGGCCGCAGGCGCTGCGCCAGCGGCTGGTTCGGATCGATGCTGATCCGCACCGGAATGCGTTGCGCGATCTTGACGAAGTTGCCGGTGGCGTTGTCTGGCGCGATCACCGAGAACTCCGAGCCGGTCGCCGGCGAGATGCGCTCGACGTGGCCGCGCAGCCGTGCGTTACCCAGGGCGTCGACGCTGAACGTCACCGGCTGGCCGACGGCCACGTTGGCCATCTGCGTTTCCTTCATATTGGCGATGACCCACATTGTGCTCGGCACCAGCGCCGTCAGCTGCGCGCCCGCGTTCACGTAGGCGCCCTGGCGCACCGTCACCTGCCCCAGCTGGCCGTCGCGCGGAGCGGTGATGCGGGTGTTGGCCATGTCGATCTCGGCCAGCTTCACGGTCGCTTCGGCATTGGCCACCGCCGCCTCGAGCGCGGCGCGATTGACGTCGACCGAGCGCAGGTTCTGGCGGGCGATCTCGATCGCGGCGCGCGACTGGTCGCGCGAGGCGCTGGCCTGGGCCTGCGTGGCGCGCGCGGCATCGAGTTCGCGCGCCGACAGCGAACCGTCGGCCGCCAGCTCTTCCACGCGGCGCAGGTCGGCCTGGGCGCGCCGTGACTGCGCCTCGTTCGACGCCAGCAGCGCCTGGTTCTGGACAATGGTGGCGCGCGCACTCGACTGGCTCTGGGCAAAGTTCGCAAGCGCCGCCTGGCGGTTGGCCAGTTCGGCGCGCGCCTGCGCCAGGCGCTGGGTGGGAATGCGCTCGTCGATGCGCATCAGGAGCTCGCCCTTCTTGACCATCTGGAAATCCTGCACCCGCACCTCGACCACGTAGCCGCTCAGTTGCGGGCTGATGATCGTCACCTGGCCGCGCACCAGCGCATTCTCGGTGCTCTGCAGGGTGCTGCGAAACGGCGGCAGGTTCCAGGCATACAGCACGATCAACACGCCGGCGATGGCGATGGCGCCGAACGCGAGTGCGCTCAGCAGGATGCGGCGGCGGGAACGGGAAGGCACGGTCGATGGTTCTGGCATATCAGTCGGTCACAGGGTCGGGTGGTGGTGGGGTTCCCGGCTTGGGCGCGGGGGTCGGCACGGCTTTCACCGCCGGGAAGTAATGCAGCCACACGGCATGCAGGAAGATCCAGGCCGCGCTCGCGGCGGCCAGCATGGCCAGCACCAGGAACACGTCGTTGTAGGCGAGGATATTTGCTTCGCGCGTGGCGACGCTCGACAACGATTGCAGGCTCTGGCGCGTCGCGGCCGCCGGGTCGGCCAGCAGGCGCCCGGCCGCGGCGGCGCCGGACTGGATGCGGCTGGCCACCAGCGGATCCAGGCTGGAGAGGCCCTCGACGATCAGCGAGGAATGGTATTTTTCGCGGATCACCTGGAAGGTGCCCACCAGGCTCGAACCGAGCAGGCTGCCCAGGTTTTGCGTCAGGCCGAACAGCACCGAGAAGCTGATCAGGTTTTGCGGATTGGGGATCACGGCCCCGAGCAGCGACACCACCAGGGGGCCGAGGAACAATGTGCCGCCAAAGGCGAGCAGGCTCTGGCTCAGGTACATCTGCTCGGGACGGGTCTGGTTGCTGGCATGGGCGTCGATCCAGGCGCCCAACGCCATGCACAAGAGCGCGATCACCTGGGGCGACACCAGGTGGTTGACGTTGATGGTCAGCGCCGACACCACGATCCCGGCCACCGTGGCGGCCAGCACGATCGCATACAGGGTTTGCAACTGGTCGTTGTCCAGGCCCACGGCGCGCAGGAAGCCGACCGCGCCGACGCTCTGCTCCGACAGCACGATGCGCACCAGCAGCATCGACAGCGCCAGGCGCGCGATATTGCCGCTGGCCAGCCAGCGCAGGTTCAATAGCGGATTGGCGCGGTTATGCTCGACGCATAGCGCCGCCGCCAGCAGCAGGATCGCGCCCGCCAGCGCCATCCCGATCCAGGCGCGTTCGAACCACCATTCCACGCGGCCGAAGCTGATCGCCGCGCACAGCAGCGCCATGCCGGGCGCGAACAGGGCGAAGGTGACGAAATCGGTGGGCCGGAAGGCCTTGATGTAGTCGCCCGACGGCAACTTGAGCAGCAGCACGGCGCCCAGCGACACCAGCGCCAGCCCCAGCTCGAACAGGTAGAGCCCGCGCCATTCGGCGATCTGCAGCAAGTCGTTGGAGAAGATGTAGGCCAGCGGCAGCGCCAGCTGGGCCGCGCCCATCGCCAGCGCCACCCCGCGCAGCCGCCACTCCTTCTTGAAGCCTTGCAGGATGTAATACAGGCCCAGCGGCGACACCGCCGCCGCCAGCATGCCGTGCGCGGCGCGCACCGCGATCGCCGAGGCGAGATCGTTGACGAACAGGTGGGCGAAGGTCACCAGCGCATACAGCACCAGGAAGATCTCCGTGAACAGGCGCAGGCCGAACTGTTGACGGAATTTCACCAGCAGCAGGTTCATCGAGGCATTGGCCATCACATAGGCGGCCGGCAGCCAGGTGGTTTCGGTGGAATAGGCGCCCAGCACACCCTGCAAGTGGACCAGGTTGACGGTGACCAGCGCATTGCCGAGACCGCCGGTAATGGTGATCAGGACGCCGACGAACAGGTAGGCGAAGCGCAGCGGAGTCGGGTGGGGCGGCGTCGACGGCGAGCCGGGCATCATCGGCCGCTCGTCGGGTGCCCACTCGCGCGGCGCATACTTGCTCATGCGTAATTTCCCTTGCTACTCACAGGGGGCGATGATACTCCTTCAGGGAAAAACGCGTCGGATGACACTTTCGCCACACACAAAAATATTCCTTCCGATCTGGTCAACCGGATATTGCTCTCAAGATTTACTCGTCCTAGACTCGGTTTATTCCGTGCGGAAATTGTTCCGTATGGCAGTAAATATGCACCGCGCATTTCCAGAGTCATCCATGTCGAGAACACTGTCCACCCTGATCTCCGCTTCGATTGCCGCGCTGGCCATGCTGCCCGCCGTGGCGCACTTGCAGGAATTGCCTGCCACTCCCGTCCCTGCCAGCACCGCGGCGCTCGATTACCACATGAACGAGCGCATCGTCCAGGTGCCGGCTGGCGACGGCGGCGTCACGCTCGAGACCACCGTGTTCCAGCCGAACGGCGCCGGTCCGTTTCCCCTGATCGTCATCAACCACGGCAAGGATTCCGGTCGCCCCGGCCTGCAGCCGCGCGACCGCTTCTATCACATGGCCAGCGCCTTCGTGAAGCGCGGCTATGCGGTGATGGTGCCGATGCGCCAGGGCTTTTCGAAGTCGGGCGGCCGCTACCGCGACCATGGCTGCGACATGACGGCCAACGGCTATACGCAGGCCGAAGACATCCGCTCGACCCTCGACTATGCGCGCAGCCAGCCCTGGGTCGATGGCGAGCGCATGGTGGTGGCCGGCCAGTCGTATGGCGGCCTGGCCACGATCGCCCTCGGCACCGAAAACCTGCCGGGCGTGCGTGGCCTGATCAATTTCGCCGGCGGCCTGCGCGACGACAGCGACCGCTGCGCCTGGCGCTCGCAGCTGGTGGCGGCCTTCGGCGAATACGGCGCCAAGGCCAAGCTGCCGAGCCTGTGGATGTATGGCCAGAACGACTCGCTGTTCGGGCCGGAACTGGCGGGCCGCATGCACGCGTCCTATCTCCAGGCCGGCGGCCGCGGCCGTCTGGTCGAGTTCCCCTCGTTCAAGCGCGATGCCCATGGGATGCTGGCCAGCCGCGACGGCGAGAAGGTGTGGTTGGCAGATACGGAACGCTTTTTGAAAGAGATCGGCATGCCGACTGCGGTCGTGGTCGACGTCGCGGCCCCGCCGAGCCAGCCGCGTACCGATTTCGCCAGTGTCGACGCCGTCGACGCCGTGCCCTTCCTGTCCGAGCACGGCCGCCGCGCCTACCGCGAATATCTGACCAAGATGACGCCGCGCGCCTTTGCCGTGTCGCCGAGCGGCGGCTGGACCTGGGCCGAGGAAGGCGAAGACCCGGAAGGCCGCGCGCTGGCCACCTGCTCAGCTAAAAGCCGCGACCCGTGCCGCCTGTACTCGGTCGACGACTACGTGGTGTGGACCGATAGCCGCCTGGAGCAAGCCGAGAAGGCGGCGGCGACCGCATCGACCGCGCCGCTGCCGGGCGCCACGCCGGCGACGGCGGTCTCGGAGCCGACCACCTCGGTCGGCAGCACCACGGTGCGCTGATCGCATAAGTAATCATCGGGAGTAATACATGCAGGGAATATGACGCGGCGTTGTCAAGCGGCATGCGCATGTTTCCTTGCGTGAAGTTTAATTCCTTCGCCGCGGGTCGACGCAGCGCAAACCCGACCGTCGTCCTACCTCCGACAATGTGCTTGACGCATTTAACGGAGAAGCCAGATGGTTCGGTTCTATCGCGCCTGCGCCGCCCTGTTGACGGCGCTGGGCATCCTTGCCGCTCCGGCCTGCAGCGCGGCGAATAACTATCCCGTCATCCTCGTCCACGGCTTCCTCGGCTTCGGGCCCGAGGAATTCCAGCACAGCGGTTTCAACTACTGGGGCGGCTACGGCGACATCGCCTCGCAGATGCAGATCTACCGCGGTCCGCGCGCCGTGTTCGCCGCGGCGGTCGGGCCGATCTCGTCCAACTGGGACCGCGCCGCCGACCTGTATGCCCAGATCAAGGGCGGCTGCGTCGACTATGGCAAGGCCCATGTGCGCGACCACGGCTTGCCCGGTCAGGTACAAAAGCCCCCCGGCAAATGTTGGGCCGCCGATCCGCGCAATAATCCGCAAGACTATCCGCTGGCCCTGTATCCGGCCTGGGACCAGGACCACCCGATCCACTTTATCGGACACAGCCAGGGCGGCACCACGATCCGGGCGCTGATCGAACTGCTGGAACATGGCTCGCCCCAGGACGAAGGCGACGGCGAACTGTTCAAGGGCGGCAAGGTCGGCTGGATCCGCAGCGCGACCACGATCTCGGCGCCGCACAACGGCACCACCCTGACCGATGCCGTGTTCAACATCCTGCCCGGCATCCGCCTGCCGCTGCGCGACGTGCTCGGACACCGGGTAGCGGGCTGGGAACTGGCGCCGGACGGCGCGCGCGAATTTAACTTGTGGGCGCGCACCTCGCCGCACATCTATTATTTTTCGGTCGGCACGGTGGCCACCGAAGGCGGCGCCTGGTGCTGCAACGGTACCGACCGCGTCGTCGCCCCGGTCCAGACCACCTTGTTCCAGTATGCGCGCGCCGACATGATCCCCTATTTCAAATCCTCCGCCGGCGAGTGGATCGTGCCCTCGGTGGCGCAGCGCGGCATGGGCAGCTATACCCTCGACCTGCCCAACCGGGTGCGCATCGACAGCGACTGGTTCTCGAACGACGGCGTGGTCAACACGATCAGCATGCGCTCGCCGGGCGGCCACCCGGCGCGCGACTACGACGGCACCGCCGTGCGCGGCGCCTGGAACTTCCTGGGCAACTACAAGGGCTACGACCACTTCGACATCCTGAACTGGCCCAACCAGGGACCGTCGGCCGACAAGCTCTATGAACAGGTCAGCGACATCATTTTTGCGCTGTAAGATGATCGATGCGCATGATCTGCACCCGGTCGGGCTGGTCGACCAGCATGCAGGGCTTGCCGCTGCGCTTGCAGTGGTCCTGCACGCGCCAGTAGTCGCCATGGCTCAGGCAACCGGTCTGGCAGATCACCAGATCGGCCGCCAGCAGGCTCGCTTCCAGCTCGACTGGCAAAGCCTCGTCCGCCCGCGAAGCATGTTCGGCCAGCTCGCGCGAATGCAGCTGGCGCATCAGTGTGTGCACCCGCGCCTGCAGGGATTCGATCTGGCGGCCCATGGCGGCGCGCCGCTCCAGGCCAGGCGCAGCCTTTTCGAGCGCTGCGCGGTCCTCGCGCTCCCAGGCCAGCGCGGTGAGGCTGCGCATCGCCGCCACGCGCGAGCGCATCAGCTGTGCATCGAGGCCGCGAATGCGCTCGGCCTGCTCGCGTAACAGCACAGTGCAGCGCGCCTGAACCTGAGCATGGGCCCGCAGCAGCGCGCCATGCTCGCATAGCAGTCGATCGACGTCCTGTTCGGCCAGCATGGCATCCCCTTTCGAAGGGTGACGCAAGGTGCGCCACAGCCGCCATCTTAAATGAGAATTATTCTCATTTCAATGAAGACCCTTCGGCAACCATGGACTCACAGACAAAGGCGCTGTCATCGTTACCTGTTGATGGCCCCGAATGCGATACGCAGCAGTTGCTCGACAGATCTAACTCGCCCGCCATCGAGCGCCCAATGCCAGCCCAGGTAGTTGGGTAACCAGCGTGACGCCACGCCATGGAAGCGCGCCAGCCATTCCTTGAAACGCCGGTGATAGGCATTCACATTCTGAACGTGGATTGCGCCCCCAGCGCAATTGCGGATGCGTTCGCCAGCACTGAGATTGACGGCCTGGTGGGCGACGCCTTGGGCACGGGCGAAGGCGGGATAGGTGGCGTTGGCATCGGTGACCAGCAGCGCCTGGGGATCGAGTTTTGGCAGCAAGTGCCTGACCAGCTGGGCCACCTTCAAGGCGCCGCGTCCGGTGACGGCGTCGATGGTTTGTCCGCTACGGTCGCGCGCCACCAGGATGCAGTCGAGGTGGTGCGAGATGCCGCGCAGGGCGGCCCTGCCGCCACGCTTGCGCGGCTGGCGATCGAGCTTGCGTGAACCCTTCTGCGATTCGAGCAGGAACGTTTCGTCGGCCTCGACGGTGCCGACCAGGCGCTCGGGCCGGTCGTCCTTGACCCGGTCGAGAAAGCGATGGCGCCAGCGAAACGTGGTGTTGGGGTGCACGCCGACACGCTTGGCCGCAGAGCGGACTGTGCGTGAATCGAGCACCGTGTCGAGATAATCGAGCCACTTGCCCTTGTGCCTGAGCCGCGCCAGCGGCGTTCCCGTCAGGTCGTTGAAGGTGCGGCCGCACGCGCAGCAGCGAAAGCGTTGCAGGTCATTGGCATGGCCGTGCCGGTGACAACGCTCGCAGGCGCAATCGGGGCAGCGCCGTCCCTTTGACCGGATCTCGCCGATGAGGGCGACCACCCGGTCGAGCCCGGCTGCCGGATGCAGGGCGGCAAGCACCTGCTGACGCTGCGGCTGGTTCAGTTGAGGCAGCTGGGCGAACAGCTTCTCGAACTTCGGCGCTTTCATGGTGCGCTCCCGATCGATGATGACCAGGATTGGACCGCGGATCAGCTCAGCAGTTCAATGCTCATCCATATCTAACGATGACAGCGCCCAGACAAAAGGCGTCGATCAATGCGCGCTGCGCAGGCTCCGGGCCAGGTCCGACAGCCGGTACGGCTTGCTGACGAAGGCGAACTCCCCCAGCCGCGAGCGGTCGAGCTTCAATGCCGGTTGCGGGTAGCCTGAGGCCAGCATCACCTTCACGTTCGGGTAGTGGTTGCGCGTATAGGCCGCCAGCTCGATGCCGTTCATCCCGTTCGGCATCACCACGTCGGTGAACAGGATATCGACGTCGCGGCTGGCCAGCAGGTTCAGGGCGTCGTTGCCGCTGGCGGCGGTCATCACGTCATAGCCCATGCTCAGAAACAGCGAGGACGCGACGTCCAGCAGGTCGGGTTCGTCCTCGACGATCAGCACGGTCTCGGTCTCGATCTCGGCCAGGTCGTGCGCGTGCGAAGTCACGGCCGGCAGCCAGATGACAATGCTGGTGCCCTCGCCCACCGTGCTCTCGATGGTCACCTCGCCGCCCGACTGCTTGATGAAGCCATACACCTGCGACAGCCCCAGGCCCGTGCCCTTGCCGACTTCCTTGGTGGTGAAGAACGGTTCGAAGGCGCGCGCGATGGTCTCGGGCGCCATGCCGGTGCCGGTATCGCTCACGCTCAGGCGCACATACGAGCCGGCCGCCAGCGCCGCGTGCTCGCCCTGCGCCAGCGCCACGCCCGCGGTCTCGACCACGATGCGCCCGCCGCCCGGCATGGCGTCGCGCGCGTTGACCACAAGATTGAGCACCGCCGACTCAAGGCGCGCGGCGTCGATCACGGCGTTCGGCGCCTTGGGGTCGAGCTTGAGCACGAAATCGATCGACGAGTTGGCGGCGCGCCGCAACACCGATTCGAAGCCGCTGATGATGCGGTTGACGTTGCGCGTTTCAGGTTCCAGCGGCTGCTGGCGCGCGAAGGCCAGCAGTTGCTGGGTGAGCGTGGCGCCGCGGTCGATCGCGCGCCGCATGCTGTCGAGCGTCTTGGCGTCGCCGCCCGGACTGCGCTGCATGCTCAGGATCTCGAGGCCGCTCGAGATCACCGACAACAGGTTGTTGAAGTCGTGCGCGATGCCGCCGGTGAGCTGGCCGATCGATTCCATCTTCTGGGCCTGGAACAGCGCCGCCTGCGCTTTGTCGAGCGCCTCGGCCGCCGCCTTCTTCTCGGTCAGGTCGCGCGTGATCTTGGCATAGCCCAGCAGGCGCCCATCGTCGCCGCGGATGGCGTCGATCACGACATTGGCCCAGAACCGGGTGCCGTCCTTGCGCACGCGCCAGCCCTCGGCCTCGTAGCGGCCGACGTCGCCGGCCGTCGTCAGCGCGCGCGCCGGCAAGCCGCGCAGCCGGTCTTCGTCGGTATAGAACAGCGAGAAGTGATGGCCGACGATGTCGTCCTGGCTGTAGCCCTTGATGCGCTGGGCGCCCAGGTTCCAGTTCGACACCACGCCCTCGGGCGTGAGCATGTAGAGCGCGTAGTCTGTCACGCCCTGCACCAGCAGGCGGAAGCGCTGCTCGCTCTCGCGCAGCAAGTCCGCGGCCTGCTTCTTGTCGGTGACGTCGCGCGTGATCTTGGCGTAGCCGATCAGCTCACCCCGGTCGTCGCGGATCGGATCGATCACCACATGCGCCCAGAAGCGGCCGCCGTCCTTGCGCACGCGCCAGCCTTCTGATTCGTAGCGGCCGTGCTCGAGCGCTTCGGCCAGCGCCTGCGCCGGCAGGCCGGTGGCGCGGTCCTCCGGCGTATAGAAACGGGAGAAATGCTGCTGCAGGATCTCGTGCTCGACGTAGCCCTTGAAACGCTGGGCGCCGGCATTCCAGCTGGTGACGTATCCTTGCGGATCGAGCATATAGATCGCGTAGTCGCTGATGCCGGCGATCAGGTACTGGAAGCGTTGCTCGTCGGTAAGCGTCTGCTTGACGGGTAGAGAAGTGTCCATGGGGCGATACCGCGTCCTTGTCTACGGAGTCAAAAAAGTAGCCCATCATACATCTGCTTTAACTGACCACGCCATACGACATTGCGTACGTGCGCGCCGATAACCAGTTATCAGGACAGATAGCCACAATGACAATGCAGTGGCACATCGGATGTTGAAAAACATTCTATATAGAATGAGATACCAGCTTTTCACGTTACAATGGGCCTTGTTCCCTGCTCGTTAAAAAGCGGCTCATGATCCAGGCATCTCCCGAACAACTCGACATCACCGGCTGCGATCGCGAACCCATCCGCACGCCGGGCAGCATCCAGCCGCATGGGTTCATGCTGACGCTGTCGCCTGCGCTCGAGGTGCTGCAGGCCAGCGCCAATCTCGCCGAGTGGGCCGGCGTCGACGCCGGCGCCGTGATCGGCCGGCCGCTGGCCGCGGCGATCGGAGAAGCTGCCGTCTCCCAACTGGCCCAGGAACTGGGCAGCGGCACGCTGGGCCAGCGCCCGGCCTACCTTGGCACCGTCACGACCGTCAACGGCCAGCATTTCGACGTGCTGGCGCACGCCTGGGACGGCCTGGTGATCGCCGAATTCGAATCGGTCATGCGCGCGCAGCCGGCCGATTTCCGCCACCTGTACCCCTTGATCACCGACTTTCTGGCGCGCGTGGGCGACCATGCCTCCATTCCCGCCCTGACAGACCTGGCCGCGCACCACGTGCGTTCGGTAACCGGCTACGGCCGCGTCATGGTCTACCAGTTCGACCCCGCCGGCCATGGCCGCGTGGTGGCCGAGTCAAAGGCGGACGATTACGACTCGTATCTTGGCCAGTCGTTCCCGGCCAGCGATATCCCGGCCCAGGCACGCGCGCTGTACACGCTCTCGCCGATCCGTGTGATCCAGGACGCCAACTACGAGGCCGCCCCGCTGGTCCCGGACGTCAATCCGGCCACTAGAGCGCGCAACGACCTGTCCTTCGCCGCCCTGCGCAGCGTCTCTCCGGTTCACCTGCAATACATGCGCAATATGGGCACGCTGGCCTCGATGTCGGTGTCGCTGATCGTCAAGGGCAAGCTGTGGGGGCTGATCTCGTGCCATAACGCCATGCCGTGCCAGGTGTCGGTCGAGAAACGTACCGCCTGCGAGCAACTGGGCCAGATCCTGGCGCTGTGCATCGAGTCGCGCGAAGATGCGCGCGAACTGCAGTTCCGCCTCGACGTGCGCCGCATCATGGTCGAGATGCTGGGCCGCCTGACCAAGGGTTCCGACTTCATCGACAACCTGTCCGGCGTGTTCCCCGAACTGCTGCGCTTCGCGCGCGCCGGCGGCGTGGCGATCGTGGTGGACGACCGCATACTGACGTATGGCGACACGCCGAATGACAAGGCGATCCGTTCGTTGGCAACCTGGCTCACCGTGAATGGTCACGAGGTATTCCATACCAATCAGCTGGCCGGCGTGTATCCGCCGGCGCGGGACCTGACGCGCAATGCCAGCGGCCTGCTGGCGCTGCCGATCTCGCGCATCCACCAGCACTACCTGCTGTGGTTCCGCCCCGAGCTGGTACAGACCGTGGAATGGGCCGGCAACCCGTATGAAAAACAGGCGGCCGCGAACGCGCCGACCAGCCTGTCGCCGCGCCAGAGCTTCGCCGCCTGGCGCGAAACCATCCACGGCCACAGCCTTCCGTGGCATGCCGCCGAGATCGAGCTGACCACCGAGTTTCGCAGTGCGCTGCTGGGCATCGCGCTCGAGCGCGCCGAACAGATGGCCGAACTGGCTGAAGAACTGGGCCGCGCCAACAAGGAGCTCGAGGCGTTTTCATATTCGGTATCGCACGACCTGCGTGCGCCGCTGCGCCACATTGCAGGCTTTTCGGACCTCTTGATCGAATCGGCCGGCAGCGAAGACGTGGCGATGCGCCAGCGCTTTTTAAAGAACATCAAGGAGTCGGCGCGCCTGGCCGGCAAGCTGGTCGACGACCTGCTGTCGTTCTCGCAGATGGGCCGCGCCGCCCTGCGCCCGACCAGCATCGACATGACCGACCTGGTGTCGGGCTGCATCGACAAACTGGCCCTGGACATCGGCCAGCGCAAGGTCGACTGGCATATCGAAGGCATGCCGGTCGTTTGCGCCGACCCGGCCTTCCTGCACCTGGCGATGTACAACCTGCTGTCGAACGCGGTCAAGTTCACGCGCGAGCGCGAACAGGCCGTGATCCGGATCACCTGCGACGAGACCGCGGACGATTTCGTATTCCACGTGGCCGACAATGGCGCTGGCTTCAACCCCGACTACGTGCACAAGCTGTTCGGCGTCTTCCAGCGCCTGCACCGGATGGAAGACTTCCAGGGTACCGGCATTGGCCTTGCCAATGTGCGCCGCATCATCGAGCGCCATAACGGCCGCGTATGGGCCGATTCGACATTAGGCGAAGGGGCGACGTTCTCCTTCACCCTTCCAAAACAACCCATCAATCCGTAGACCGTACCATGCTCAAACCCATTCTTCTGGTCGAAGACAATCCGCACGACCTCGAACTGACGCTCATCGCGTTGTCGAAGAGCCAGTTGGCCAATGAAGTCGTGGTCGTGCGCGACGGCGCCGAGGCGCTCGACTACCTGCACCGGCGCGGCGAGTTCGCCGACCGCCAGCTGGGCAGCCCGGCCGTGATCCTGCTCGACCTCAAGCTGCCCAAGGTCGACGGCCTCGAGGTGCTCAAGGAAATCCGCAACACCGATGGCCTCAAGCCGGTGCCGGTGGTGATGCTGACCTCGTCCAAGGAAGAGCAGGATGTGGTGCGCAGCTATGCGCTGGGCGTGAATGCCTATGTGGTCAAGCCGGTGGACTTCAATGAATTCGTGCGCGCGATCGCCGATCTTGGCATCTTCTGGGCGGTGCTGAACGAACCGCCGCCAGGCTCGCACCGCTACATCAAGCCGAAATGAGTCGCGCTTGACGGCTTGCCGGCGGCGCGCCTGGCGCGCCGCAGCAGGTGACGGATGCGCGCGCTCAGCGCTTCCGGATGGTAGGGTTTCTGCAGCAAATGGACCGATGCGTCCAGTTTTCCTTCATGGGTCAGCACGCCCTCGGCATAGCCCGAGGTGTACAGCACTTCGCATTCCGGCAGCTTGCTGCGCACGATCTCGCCCAGTTGCAGGCTGGTGAGCGGCCCCGGCATCACCACGTCGGTGAACACCAGGTCGATGTGACGCCCCTGTTCGATGATCGCCGCTGCCTGCGCGGCGTCCTCCGCCTCCAGCACGTCGTAACCGAGCGCGGACAGGATGCCGCAGGTCGACGAGCGCACGTCTTCTTCGTCCTCGACTACCAGGATGGTTTCCAGGCCCCCGGCCAGCGGCAGGTGGTAAGGATGCTCGCTGGCCACCTGCGGCGCTGCACTGCTGCGCGGCAGATAGATACGCACGCTGGTGCCCTTGCCTGCCTGGCTGCGCAGTGCGATCTCACCGCCTGACTGCTTGACGAAGCCGTAGGCCATCGACAGGCCCAGGCCAGTGCCCTGCCCGGTCGGCTTGGTGGTGAAAAATGGCTCGAACGCGCGCGCCATCACCTCGGGCGGCATGCCCTTGCCAGTGTCGGCGATCTCGATCATCACGAAGTCGTCGGATGCCACTTCCGCCGGCCGTTCGTCGCCCGGGCCGATATTGGTGGCGCGAATGGTCAGGGTACCGCCTTCAGGCATCGCATCGCGCGCATTGATGACCAGATTAAGCAGCACATTATTGAGCTGGTTCGGGTCGATCACCGTGCTGCCAAGGTCAGCAGCGATCTCGCTGCGGACAAAGGTATTGGCGTCCAGCAGGCGGCGCGCCATATCGTCGAGCTCGCGCAGCAGATGGCCGGGATCGATCACGATCGACTGCAAGGGCTGCCGGCGCGCAAAGGCGAGCAGGTGCGACGCGAGCTTGGCGCCGCGTTCGACGCCGGCCAGCGCCATCTCGACCCGCGAGCGCCCCGCATCGCTCAGGCCGCCAACCATCCTGAGCAGTTGCAGATTGCCGCCGATGATCTGCAGCACATTGTTGAAGTCGTGGGCGACGCCGCCGGTGAGCTGGCCGATCGCCTCCATTTTCTGCGCCTGCTGCAGGGCCGACTGGCTGGCGGCCAGCTCTTCCTGGCTGCGGCGCAGCGAGGCGAAGGCCTGGTCGCGCTCGCGCCGGGCGATGCAGGCGCCGCTGTGGTGGCGCACGCGCGCCACCAGCTCGCGCGGATCGGGCCACTTGACCATATAGTCGCTGGCGCCGATGGCGAAGGCCTTGGCCTTGATGTCGGGATCGTCCTCGGACGAGAGCAGGATGACGGGAATGTCGTGGGTATCCGGATGCGCGCGCAAGCTGGCGATCACGTCGAAGCCATCGACTCCACCCGGCATGCGCAGGTCGACGATGACGACGGTCGCATCGACCTGGCGCGCCACGTCGACGGCGCGCGACGAGTCCGATTCATACACGAGTTGATGACCGACGCAACCTTTCAGACCGTGCGCGATGATGTCCTGAGCAAAGGACTCATCGTCAATCAACAACACGGAGCAGCGGGTCGAGTCGTCTTCAATCATGCAACTGTGTCGCTTTCAGGTTAAAGAGGGAATGTATTGCACAAAAATCAAGCGCAAATTTTACACGTTTACTATTTTACACAAGGCGCACACGCATTTCTCCATTGAAATTATCGGGTCAAGACTTGTGCAACGCGTTCTAGCGCACCATATCGCAATCGATAAGCAAACACAACCCGGAGCAGGATGTGATCGACAACTGTTGCCCTCTGTGCGGACGGCCTCTCGGGACTGCCAATATCGACCGCCACCACCTGGTCCCGAAGACCTTCAAGGGCAAGGAACAGTTCCCGATCCACAAGATCTGCCACCGCAAGATTCACTCTGCGCTGACCGAGCGCGAACTGCTGCGGCAGTATCACACCTGGGACGCGCTGCGTGGGCACGAGGACATCGCCGCCTTCATCGGCTGGGTGGCAAACAAGCCGCCCGAGTTCTACACCCGTACTTACACATCCAACAAGAAGAAGAGCCGCTGAGCGATAGGCTCGCGACAACTTTCGCGCGCACCCACAGTCCAAGGTGGATTGGGGAGGGACGATGGAAATCGACTGGGTCAATTTCACGCCATGGTCGGCGCTGGCCGGCGGGTTGCTGATCGGCGTGGCAGCCGGCGGCCTGTTGCTGTTCAACGGCCGCATCGCCGGCGTCAGCGGGATTCTCGGCGGGCTGCTGCATCCGGCACATGGCGAGACCGGCTGGCGCATGGCGTTCCTCGCGGGCCTGGCCTGCGCTCCCCTGCTCCATGGCCTGGTTGCCTCGCCGCCCCACGTCGAGGTCGATGCGGGCTGGCTTGCCCTGATCGCGTCCGGCCTGCTGGTCGGCATTGGCACCCGCTACCTGGTGGGCAGCCTGGTGTTCGGCGGCGGCTGGGGACTGGCCGGGTATTGCCCCGGGCCGGCGGTGGCGTCGATCCTGGTCGGCGGCATCAAGCCGTTGCTGTTCTTCGTGGCGATGGTGGTGGGGATGGGCGTCTACGAATTACTTCAACGGCACGGGGCTCAGCGCGCGGCGGCGTGAGTGGCGCCACAAAAGCAAAAAGGGCCGCATTCGCATGCGGCCCTTCTCTTGTTCTGGCTCCCCGACCTGGACTCGAACCAGGGACCTGCGGATTAACAGTCCGTCGCTCTACCAACTGAGCTATCAGGGAATTGAGGCAATATTATAGCCGTTCGATTGCAGTTTGACCAGCGTCTCTTGTGAATCGATGCCACTACGCGATCCTGCGCCTCCCGCTTTGCTATAGTTTCGGCTTCGCCGCCACCTGCGGCCTGCCACCTCTATCAGACAGATCATGACCACTTCCCGCACCCTCGGCACCCCGCTCTCCCTTGTCGCAACCAAAGTCATGCTGCTCGGCTCCGGCGAGCTGGGCAAGGAAGTGATCATCGCCCTGCAGCGCCTGGGCGTCGAAGTGATCGCCGTCGACCGCTACCCGAACGCGCCCGGCCATCAGGTGGCGCACCGCGCCCACGTGATCGACATGACGGACGGCGCCGCATTGGAGGCCCTGATCGAGCGCGAGCGCCCCGATCTGGTGGTGCCCGAGATCGAGGCGATCGCCACCGACAAGCTGGCAGAACTCGAAGCCGCGGGCCGCATCACCTGCATCCCCACCGCCCGCGCGGCCCAGCTGACCATGAACCGCGAAGGCATCCGCCGCCTGGCGGCCGAGGAACTGGGCCTGGCGACCTCGCCCTACCGTTTCGCCAGCAGCCTGGCCGAGTTGCAGGACGCCTGCGAAGCGGTCGGCTTCCCTTGCGTGGTGAAACCGGTGATGTCGTCGTCGGGCAAGGGCCAGTCGAAGCTCGACGCCGCCGCCGACGTGCAGGCCGCGTGGGACTACGCCGCCGCGGGCGGACGGGTCGACGCCGGCCGCGTGATCGCCGAAGGCTTCATCGACTTCGACTACGAGATCACCCTGCTGACGGTGCGTTCGCTGGGGGCCGACGGCAAGATCGAAACGAGCTTCTGCGAACCGATCGGCCACAAGCAGGTGCAGGGAGACTACGTCGAATCGTGGCAGCCGCACCCGATGCAGCCGCTGGCGCTCGAGCGGGCGCGCGACATCGCGAGCAAGGTCACCGCCAACCTGGGCGGGCTGGGCGTGTTCGGCGTCGAGCTGTTCGTCAAGGGCGATATGGTGTGGTTCTCGGAAGTGAGCCCGCGTCCGCACGACACCGGCATGGTGACGATGGCGAGCCAGTTGCAGAGCGAATTCGAACTGCACGCGAAAGCCATCCTCGGCCTGCCGGTGAACCCGGCATTGCGCGCCCCTGGCGCCTCCGCCGTGATCTATGGCCAGCTGGACGAAGCCGGCATCGCCTTCGAGGGCGTGGCCGAGGCGCTGCGCGTGCCGGGCGCCGACCTGCGCCTGTTCGGCAAGCCGGAATCGTTCGCGCGCCGCCGCATGGGCGTGGCGCTGGCGAGCGCCGACGATGTCGAGACCGCGCGCCAGCGTGCGCTCGAGGCGGCGTCGAAGGTCAGGCCGGTGTCCGGCAAGCGCTGAAGCCCCCCTCCCTCAAGGACGACCGCCATGCATGAACAGCTTGCACTGCTCATCATCGATATGCAGAACGCGATGTGCAGCCAAACCCTTCCACCCCGCAACAATCCGGCGGCGGAAGACAATATCGCACTCCTCCAGCTCGCCTGGCGCAATGCGGGCCAGCCGCTGGTCTTCGTGCGGCACATCAGCCGTTCGCCGACGTCCGTGTTCGCGCCTGGCCAGCATGGGGCGACGCACCAGGAGCGCTTCCTGCCGCAGCCGCATGAACACGTCGTCGAGAAGAACGTGCCCGACGCCTTCATCAACACCGGGCTCGAGCGATGGCTACACGCACGGGGTTTGCGCCGCCTCGTGATCGCCGGGGTCAGCACCAACAATTCGGTCGAGGCGACGGCGCGCACGGCGGGCAACCTGGGCTTCGACGTCGTGGTCGTGTCCGATGCCTGCTTCACCTTCGACAAGCAGGATTTCGGCGGCACGTGGCGCAGCGCCGAAGAGGTGCACCTGATGGCGCTGGCCAACCTTCATGACGAGTATGCAGAGGTGCGCAGCACGGACGAGGTACTGGCCACGCTGGCGCGCGGCTGATCCAGGCTACCAACGCAAAAAGGGCCGCATTCGCATGCGGCCCTTCTCAATTCTGGCTCCCCGACCTGGACTCGAACCAGGGACCTGCGGATTAACAGTCCGTCGCTCTACCAACTGAGCTATCAGGGAAAGGAGGCCGCATTATACCTGCTGTTTTCGATTTCGCAAGCATTCACGCGACGAAAAAACGTGAAACTAGGTTTTCGCCCGCGCGACCAGGCGCCTCAGGGCGTCCAGCACCAGCTCCGGCTCGGTCAGCTGCGGGAAGTGGGCGCTGCGCCGCGCCTCGATCCGCTCGCCCAGTGGTGACAAGGCCGCCAGCCCCAGCTGGGTACGCTCACGTTCGCGCACGAGGGCTGCAGGCACCATCCAGCGCGGCAGGCGCTTCGTGCCCGACAACACCGTCACCGGCACCGGCGGGAACGCGGGCGCCTCCTGGATGTCCTTCACAGTCTCGGCTTCATGCCGGATCTCGTCGAATCGATCGCGCGGCGATATGCGGTCGAGCAGATTGATGAAGCCGCGCTGCAACGGCGACTGGAATTGCTTGAGCGTGGTGACGTCGTCCGGCGCGGTCGCTTCCAGGAACAACACGCCGGCAACCTCGTCAGCGAAGGCGCGTGCGAACAGGTTGGCGTGCAGGCCGCCGAAGGAATGGCCGACCAGCACGAACGGCGGCTCGACGCCAGCCGTCTGCAATAGCAGGCGCAGCTGTGCCACCACGGTCTCGCCGTACTGCGCCTCGCGCGGCTTGGGGCTGCCGCCGACACCGGGCCGGTCATAGGCGAACACGGTGCCCAGCTGCTCGATCTCGGGATACAGCTTGTACCAACCATCAAGCGGGCCGCCCGCGCCATTGATCAGCACGATCGACGGCTTGCCCTGCCCCGACTTCATCAGGCGGAACATCTGCCCCTCGATCAGGGTGGCATGGCTTTTCGGAAGGTGCTTCACGCGGGTATCTCCTATGGTGCCCGACAGCGCCAATCATGCACGCCGCAAAACGAAAAAGGCCGCATCCTCAGATGCGGCCTCTTCTAATTCTGGCTCCCCGACCTGGACTCGAACCAGGGACCTGCGGATTAACAGTCCGTCGCTCTACCAACTGAGCTATCAGGGAATTGATGCTTGCATTATATGGCTGCTGAAACGTTTCTGTCAAATTTGCACAGATCGCAACCGCCACTCCTGCTGCTCTCCGCACACGCTGTAACGCTTGCGGAGAGCCGGGATTTTAGAGAACTTTGGCAACCGCGTCAACGACGCGATCGATATTGGTCGAGTTCAGCGCGGCGACGCAGATGCGACCGGTGTCCACGGCGTAGATCGATTCGTTGCGCAGCTTGCCCACTTGTTCCTTGGTCAGGCCCGAATACGAGAACATGCCGACCTGCTCGCGCACGAATTCGAAGTCGTGGCCCGGGGCCTTGGCCTTGAGCTTCTCGACCATCGCGCCGCGCATTTCGCGGATGCGCACGCGCATGCCGGCCAGTTCTTCTTCCCACAGTTTGCGCAGCTCAGGGGTCGACAGCACGGTCGCGACGACCTTGCCGCCATGGGTCGGCGGATTCGAGTAGTTGGTGCGCACCACGCGCTTGAGTTGCGACAGCACGCGGGCCGCCTCTTCGCCACTGGTGGCGACGATCGACAGCGCGCCGACGCGCTCGCCGTACAGCGAGAACGACTTCGAGAACGAGTTCGACACCAAGAGCGGCATGCCGGTCGCTGCGAAGCGGCGCACGACGGCGCCGTCTTCGTCGATGCCGTTGGCGAAGCCCTGGTAGGCCATGTCCAGGAATGGCACCAGGCCGCCCGACTGCACGGTGGCGATGACTTGATCCCACTGCGCTTGCGACAGGTCGGCGCCGGTCGGGTTGTGGCAGCAGGCGTGCAGCACGACGATCGCGCCGGCCGGCATGGCCTTGAGCGCGGCCAGCATGCCGTCGAAGTTCACGCCGCGGGTGGCCGCGTCGTAATAGGCATAGTTATGGACGGTGAAGCCGGCGCTTTCGAACAGCGCGCGGTGGTTTTCCCAGCTCGGATCGCTGATATACACGTCGGACGATGGCAGGAAACGCTTGAGGAAGTCGGCGCCGATCTTGAGCGCGCCGGTGCCGCCCAGGGCTTGCACGGTGATCGCACGCTTCTCTTGAATTACGTCGCTATCGGCACCAAATACCAGCTCTTGCACCGCCTTGTCGTAGGCCGCCAGGCCATCGATCGGCAGGTAGGTGCGCGGCGCAGGCTGCTCCATCAGCTTCGCTTCCGCTTTCTGTACGCATTCCAACAGTGGCACCTTGCCGTTATTGTCATAATAGACGCCCACGCCGAGGTTGATCTTGGCAGGGTTGGTGTCGGCATTGAAGGCTTCGGTGATGCCCAGGATCGGGTCACGCGGGGCCATTTCAATGGCGCCGAAGAGGCTGGCAGAGGCGGTGGAAGTCATCGTGATAAACTCGGTTTTCGGCTGGGTTGGCAGCGGTGGGGTTAGTAATTGTATAGACAGCGGCCCTTGTAGGTGCAAGGCCGCGGGCGGATTCTCATTCTAACAAAGGTCTGTAAGCATGGCTGATTTATCCATCGCAACTTCGCCGGAACCGACGGTCATCACCTTCCCGGATTCCCCTTTCAAGTTGCATCAACCGTTCGAGCCGGCGGGCGACCAGCCGACCGCGATCGCGGGGCTGATCGAAGGCATCAACGATGGCCTGTCGTACCAGACGCTGCTTGGCGTGACGGGCTCGGGCAAGACGTACACGATGGCCAATGTGATCGCGCGCGCCGGCCGTCCGGCGATCGTGTTCGCACCCAACAAGACGCTGGCGGCCCAGCTGTATTCGGAGTTCCGAGAATTCTTCCCGCAGAACGCGGTCGAGTATTTCGTCTCGTACTACGATTACTACCAGCCCGAGGCCTATGTGCCGCAGCGCGACCTGTTCATCGAAAAGGACTCGTCGATCAACGAACACATCGAGCAGATGCGCCTGTCGTGCACCAAGTCGCTGATGGAACGGCGCGACGTGGTCATCGTGGCCACCGTGTCGGCGATCTACGGTATCGGTAATCCGAACGAATACCACAAGATGATCCTCACCCTGCGCCACAAGGATAAAGTGGCGCAGCGCGACATCATCGCGCGCCTGATCCAGATGCAGTACACCCGCAACGAGATGGATTTCTCGCGCGGATCGTTCCGTGTGCGCGGCGACACCATCGACATCTTCCCGGCCGAGCATGCCGAGCTGGCGATCCGCGTCGAGATGTTCGACGACGAGATCGAATCGCTGCAGCTGTTCGACCCGCTGACCGGCCGCGTGCGCCAGAAGATCCCGCGCTTTACCGTGTATCCGGGCTCGCACTACGTCACGCCGCGCAGCACCGTGCTGCGCGCGGTCGAATCGATCAAGGCCGAGCTGCGCGACCGCCTGGAGGAATTCCGTCAGCAAAACAAACTCATCGAAGAACAGCGCCTCGAGCAGCGCACCCGCTTCGACCTCGAGATGATGGCCGAGATCGGCTTTACCAAGGGCATCGAGAACTACTCGCGCCACCTGTCCGGCGCGATGCCGGGCGAGCCGCCGCCGACCCTGATCGACTACCTGCCGAAGGACGCGCTGATGTTCATGGACGAGTCGCACGTGATGATCGGCCAGCTCAACGCGATGTACAGCGGCGACCGTTCGCGCAAGACCAACCTGGTCGACTATGGCTTCCGCCTGCCGTCTGCGCTGGACAACCGGCCATTGAAATTCCAGGAATTCGAGAGCAAGGCGCGCCAGACGATCTTTGTCTCGGCTACGCCGGCCGAGTACGAGAAGGGCAAGGCCGACAATGTGGTCGAGCAGGTGGTGCGCCCCACCGGCCTGGTCGACCCGCAGATCATCGTGCGCCCTGCCCTGTCGCAGGTCGACGACCTGATGAGCGAGATCAACGACCGCGTCGCCAAGGACGAGCGCGTGCTGGTGACCACGTTGACCAAGCGCATGGCCGAACAGCTCACCGAATACCTGGGCGACCACGGCATCAAGGTGCGCTACCTGCACAGCGACATCGACACGGTCGAGCGCGTGGAAATCCTGCGCGACCTGCGCCTGGGCACCTTCGACGTGCTGGTCGGGATCAACCTGCTGCGCGAGGGCCTGGACTTGCCCGAGGTATCGCTGGTGGCGGTGCTCGATGCAGATAAAGAGGGCTTCCTGCGCTCCGAACGTTCGCTGATCCAGACCATCGGCCGCGCGGCGCGTAACCTCAACGGCGTGGCGATCCTGTACGGCGACCAGATCACCGATTCGATGCGGCGCGCGATCGACGAAACCGAACGCCGCCGCGCCAAGCAGATCGCCTTCAACGAGGCCAATGGCATCACGCCGAGGGGCGTGCACAAGAAGATCAAGGAAATGATCGACGGCGTGTACAGCAACGCCGCGCAGAAGGCCATGGTCGAGGGCGTGCACGACGACGCAGCGACGGCCAAGGTCGAGTCGATGAGCGAGAAGCAGATCAGCAAGGAGATCAAGCGCCTCGAGAAGCTCATGGTCGACCATGCCAAGAACCTCGAGTTCGAAAAGGCGGCGCAGGTGCGCGATCAGCTGCATGTGCTCAAGCAGCAGGCGTTCGGGGCGCCGGGGGCGGATAATGTGGTGTCGATGTTGGGCAAGTAATCTTGCTATCAGCCTGAAATCAGCCGTCGTTCCCGCGCTCGCCGGGCGCCTTGGCGGGAACCTAAGCTTGCTCGCTACGAGGCAACGTTTTCATGTAGCGGAAACTCAAACGACTTAGGTTTCCCGCCTCCGCGGGAACGACGTTTTTGGGCTGCGGACAGAATTACCTTCTCACGGTGCGGACGCCTTACGCTGCCACTCCCGCCAGCAACTCCAGCAGTTTCGCCAGGTCCGCCGGCTTGGCCATGTGATGATCGAATCCGGCATTGTGCGCGCGCTGCCGGTCTTCTTCCTGCCCATAACCCGTCAGCGCCACCAGCAGCGCCTGCGTGGTCTCGGGCATCGCCCGGAGCCGGCGCGCCAGTTCGTGGCCGTCGATGTCGGGTAGCCCGATATCGAGCAGGGCGACGTCCGGCGGCGCATGCAGCGCGCTGGCCAGCGCGCTGCGGCCATCGTAGGCGACGTCGACCTCATACCCGTTCATCTCCAGCAGCGTCCCCAGCATTTGGGCCGCGTCGACGTTGTCGTCGACCACCAGCACCCTCAGCCCGCGCGCGACGCGCGATTGCACGTCCAGCAGCGGCGTGCTCGCTTCCGGCGCCTCGGCCAGGTACGGCAGATACACCACGAACTCGCTGCCCTTGCCCAGCCCTTCGCTGTGCGCCTCCACCCGTCCGCCATGGAGCACGGCCAGGCTCTTGACCAGCGCCAGGCCGAGCCCAAGGCCGCCCTGCGAGCGGTCGGGCGTGCGCTCGGCCTGGATGAACAGGTCAAAAATGTAGGGCAGGATCGGTGGATCGATGCCCTGCCCGTTGTCGCGCACCGCCACCCGCACGCAACCCGAGTCGATGCGCGCGCCGAGCACGATGCATCCGCCCGGCGCCGTGTACTTGGCGGCGTTGTTGAGGATGTTCGAGACCACCTGGACCAGGCGCGTGCGGTCGCCCTCCACGCGCAGCGCGCCGGAGGCGATCTCGCAGTGCAGTTCGTGGCGACGCGCATCCATCAGCGGGCGCACCTGCTCCACCGCCGCGCCCACGATCTCGCGTACTTCCAGCGCCTCCCTGGTGATGGTCACCTGGCCGCGTGTCACGCGCGAGACGTCGAGCAGGTCGTTGACCAGGGACGTCATGTGCTGGGCCTGGCGCGCGATGATGTCGCTGGCGCGCTGGATGCCCGGCGCGTCCATCTGGCCGCGCTGCAGCAGCTGGGCGGCCGTCGTGATCGGCGCCAGCGGATTGCGCAGCTCATGCGCCAGCATCGCCAGGAACTGGTCCTTCTGGCGGTTGGCGGCGCGCAGCTCGTCCTCGATGCGCTTGCGCGCCGTGACGTCGCTGCCTTCGACGAAGATGCCGGAAACCTTGCCGTGCTGGTCATGGATCGGCTGGTAGACGAAGTCGATGAAGCGCTCTTCCAACGGCGCATCGCGGTCGCGCTGCACGCGCAGCGGCACCGCGTGGCCGACGAAAGGCTGGCCGGTCTGGTACACGTGGTCGAGCAGCTCGAAGAATCCCTGCCCCCGCACCTCGGGCAGCGCGTCGCGCGCAGCCTTGCCCACCAGCGCGCGGTGCCCAACCAGTTGCAGGTAGGAGCGGTTGGTGAGCTCGAACACGTGATCCGGCCCACGCAGCACGGCGATGATGCCGGGCGCCTGCTCGAACAAGGTCACCAGGCGCTCGTTCTCTTCTTCTCGGTAGCGCTGCGCCAGCACCTCGCCGGTCATCTCGACGCAGGCGCAGAACATGCCGGCCACGGTGCCGTCTTCGTCGCGCACGGGCGAGTACGAAAAGCGGAACCAGGTGTCTTCGTCGTAGCCGTGGCGGCGCATCCGCAGCGGCAGGCGGTCCATGTAGCTGGCCTCGCCCCTCAGGGCGCGCACGACCAGCGGGTGAATGTCATGCCAGATCTCGACCCAGACATCGTGGAAGCGTTTTCCAAGCGCGGCCGGATGCTTGTCGCCCAGGACCGAGATATAGGAGTCGTTGTACAGGAAGCCAAGCTCGCCGCCCCAGGCGACGAACATCGGGAACTTCGAGTTGAGCATCAGCCCGACCGTCGTGCGCAGCGCCTGCGGCCAGGTGCGCGGATGCCCCAGTGGGGAGGCCGACCAGTCGTGGGCGCGCATCATCGCGCCCATCATCCCTCCTCCACTGAGAAAGGGTAGCCATTCGGTCGGTGACGCGGATTCCTGATTCATTCGTGTGCCGGGAGTCGCGTACAGTTTACGCAATTGCAGTGTGCCAGATTTGTCCGGCGACTCCCGCACGGATGCCCGGAACAGGCTGCTTGCCGCTTAGAGCATGCGTGCGCACCGCCGCCTGCAGAGGCCGAGACAGCCGAGCGCAATGCCGATCAGCGACAAGGTTCCGGGCTCCGGGATCTGGCTGACCGCCAGCTCGACCGAGATGTCGTCGAAGAAAATTCCCGAAGGATCGTGGTAGCCGGATAACTGCAGGATCGTCGATGCCGATGTCGCCAGCAGGTTGCGGACGATGATCTGCGTGGACGGGCCGCCCGTCGTGATATCGGTGGACGTGTTCGTGGTCGGGAAGTTGTAGATGGCCGTGGCCAGCGCGTCTCCGAACATCACCTGTATTCCATTATCAAACTGAAATATCGGAAAGCCTCCCGGGCCGATCACGCCGTCCGCGTACAGCCAGAAGGTCAGATCGTAGCGCTGGCCGATCGTCGTCGGCAGGACCTGGGTGGCGAAACAGGAGAATTCAGGGCCGAAGCAGCCGGTACTGAGCGAGTTGACGCCGCTGTGCGCGCCGCGGCCGGCGTCGCCCAGAAACCAGCCTTCGGAGAGTTCCCACGTGCCGTCGTTCAGTTCAAAACTGCCGTCGCGGACAATATTGGCACTTGCCGGCACGGCGACTGCCAACGCCAGCAGAATTGCCGCGGCAACACGCATTACGGATTTCATCGAGACCTCCTCTGAGCACATCCGGGAGTAAACGATGATTGATTTTCGCGAGGACGATGTCAAGGAACGCCATCTGACGGGAGTCAATGCGGTGGCGAGTCCCGCACAGATGGCTTCAGGACGGCAGGACCCGCTCCTCAGTCGGCGCGCATGCGGCGCCTGCGCGCCAGCGCCAGTCCGCCCATTGCCAGGCCGAGCAGCGACAGCGTGCCCGGCTCCGGCACTTCGCCCGGCTCTTCGCCAGGCACTGCCTCGACCATGACGTTGTCGAGATAGATGCCGGCCGGGTTGTGGTAGCCGGCGAACTGCAGGACGGTCGATGCGGAAGTCGCCAGAATATTGCTGATAGTGATCAGCGTCGAAGGTCCACCGGGGTTGAAGCTCCCGCTCGTATTCGTCGTCGGGAAATTGATGATCGTCTGGACGATCTCGTCGCCGAACCAGACCCGCAAGCCGTTATCGAAATTCAACGCAACGTTGCCATTGCTGTCGACAACGCCGTCGGCGTACAACCAGAAGCTCAGATCGTAGCGCTGACCGGCGACAGTGGCCAGGGTCTGGCTGAGCGTGCAGCTGAAATTGCTGCCCATAGCGCAACCGGTACCCGCCGAGAAGCCGCCATCCTGCGTGCCGCGCACGTACCGGCTCCAGCTCTCGGTTTGCCATGCGCCCTCGCCGTCGAAGGCTTCGAAACTGCCGTCGACGACGATGTTGGCGCTGGCCGGTGCGATGACCGCGGCAGCCAGGACGAACGTGGCGGCAAGTTGTTTTGCGAATTTCATCTGACATCCCTTCAGAAATAGTTGGTCTAGTGTCCTCCCATCCAAAGGAAGATGCTTCTGCCTAAGCAAAAAGCACACCACGCCAATAATTTCCTTAGGAATCAAGCAACTAAAGTTGCGTCACACCTGACACTGCGATCTCTGTAAAGAAAACCGACAGTTACAACGACTGAACGAATTCGCGAATACCACCCAGCAGCATCTCTATCGACATCGCCGTCAGGATCAGGCCCATCAGGCGCTCGAAGGCGGTCATGACCTGCGGGCCGAGTTTCTGCTGCAGCTTCTCGGCGCTCAGGAACACCATCAGCCACACGATGCCCACGGCAGCCAGCGCGGCGACGTGCACCATCGTATCGGTAAAGCTGGTGGAAGAAAACAGCAGCACCGTCGCCAGCGCCGACGGACCGGCCAGCGCGGGAATCGCCAGCGGCACGATGAACGGCTCGCCGCCTTCGCTCTTGCCCAGCACGCCGTCCGGGTGCGGGAAGATCATCCGGATCGCGATCATCAACAGGATGACGGCGCCGCCGATGCGCAGCGCGACCGGGGAGAGGTGCAGCGCTTCGAGGAAATGCTTGCCGAAGAACATGAAAGTCAGCAGCAGCAGGAAGGCGATGCCGCACTCACGGATCACGATCTTGTTGCGGCGCTCGATCGGCGTGTCTTTCAGGGCCGCGGCGAACAGGGGAACGTTACCGAAGGGATCAGTGACGAGGATGAGCAGGATGAAGGTCTGGAAGAAGCTTTGGGTCATGGCTTGTTATTGTTGGGATGCCAAAAGTTTTGGTGACGCAATACTACCAGAGGCCCGAAACGACCTCGTCCCCGCGAAGGCGGGGACCCAAGCTCGCTTGCGCGGCCACTTCGCTTGAAGCAAGTGGTGCGCTGAAAAACTTGGGTCCCCGCCTGCGCGGGGACGACGGGCCGGCGGCTGCTAACTGGACAGCCGCAGCGGTCTGCTTACTTCTCGAATTTCTTCAGCCACGCCGCCAGCTGGTGCGGGCGCAGGCCGTCATACTCTTCGAACGGTTGATGAATCCACGGATTGTGCGGCAGATCGTCCAGGAAGTAATCCGGACGAATCGACGACGTGCCCTTGACCCAGATGACCGCCGATTTCACTTCGGTCACTTGCGGGTAGTTCTCGGTCAGGTGCTGGCTGACTTTACGCAGCGTCACGCCCGAATCGGCCAGATCGTCGACCAGCAGCACGCGGCCGGCCAGCGGACCCTTGGTCATGGTCATGTACTTCGAGATGTCCAGGTCGCCCTGCTTGGTGCCCGCTTCTTCGCGGTACGAGCTGGTCGACAGGATCGCCAGCGGTACGTCGAAGATGCGCGAGAACACGTCGCCCGGACGCACACCGCCGCGCGCCAGGCACAGCACCTGGTCGAACTTCCAGCCCGATTCATAGACCTGCAGCGCCAGGCGCTCGATCAGGCGGTGGTATTCATCCCAGGAGACCCACAGGTCTTTATCCGTCGATACGGGGGTATTCATCTTCTACTCCAGATTCTTCTTAGATTATGCTGCGAACGGGTGACGCAGGACGATGGTTTCTTCACGGTCCGGGCCGGTCGACACCATGTCGATCGGCACGCCAACCAGTTCTTCGATGCGCTTGATGTAGGCGCGGGCATTGGCCGGCAGCTCTTCCATCGACTTGGCGCCGACGGTGGTTTCGGTCCAGCCCGGCATTTCTTCGTACACCGGCTCGCACATGGCGGCTTCTTCGGCGCCGACCGGGAAGATGTCGACCTCGCGGCCGTCGATCTTGTAACCGGTGCAGAGCTTAAGGGACTCGATACCATCCAGCACGTCCAGCTTGGTCAGGCACATGCCCGACACGCCGTTGATCTGCACCGAGCGGCGCAGCAGCGCGGCGTCGAACCAGCCGCAACGACGGGCGCGGCCGGTCACGGTGCCGAATTCATGGCCGATGCGCGACAGGTGCTCGCCCACGCCTTCGTCGGTCGGCAGTTCGGCCGGGAACGGGCCCGATCCGACGCGGGTGGTGTAGGCCTTGGTGATGCCCAGGATGTAGTGCAGCATGTTCGGGCCGACGCCGGCGCCGGCGGCGGCATTGCCTGCCACGCAGTTCGACGAGGTGACGAACGGATAGGTGCCGTGGTCGACGTCGAGCAGCGAACCCTGCGCGCCTTCGAACAGCAGCTTGCCGCCGGCCTTGTGGGCAGCGTACAGCAGCGACGACACATCGGCGACCATCGGACGCAGGCGCGGCACGAGGGCCATCGCATCGTCATAGGTTTGCTGGAAGTCGATCGCTTCGCCGCCCAGGTAGTTGACCAGCACGTGGTTGTGGTAGTCCAGGTTTTCCTTGAGCTTCTCGGCGAAACGCTCCGCGTTGAGCAGGTCGGCGATACGGATCGCGCGACGCGCGACTTTATCTTCGTAGGCCGGGCCGATGCCCTTGCAGGTGGTGCCGATCTTGTTCTCGCCGCGCTTGGCTTCGCGCGCCTTGTCGATGGCGACGTGGTACGGCAGGATGATCGGGCAGGCCTCGGAGATCTTCAGGCGCGACACGACTTCGATGCCGGCAGCCTGCAGCTTGTCGATCTCGCGCATCACGTCCGGCACCGAGACCACGACGCCGTTGCCGATGTAGCAGGCCACGCCTTCGCGCATGATGCCCGATGGGATCAGCTGCAGCGCGGTCTTCTGGCCTTTGATGACCAGGGTGTGACCAGCGTTATGGCCGCCCTGGAAACGCACCACGCCGGCGGCGTGGTCGGTGAGCCAGTCGACGATCTTACCTTTGCCTTCATCGCCCCACTGGGTGCCGATGACAACGACGTTCTTTGCCACGTTAGTATTTGACATCACTTAACCTAAGTTTTTGAGAATCCAATTTCCGTTTTCGAGGACGAGCACGCGGTCGCACTCGAACTCGTCCTGAACATTGTCGTGACCAGGCATGCTCTGGATCACGACTTCGCCTGCCTTGCGCAGGTCAGCGATTTTTTCCTTCAGCTCGGGGGCATTGCCCCACGGCGCGCGGATGGAATGCTTGCGCTCGGCCGTCGGCAGCAGCCGGGCCAGTTCGCGCAGGTCGAGCGAGAAGCCGGTCGCCGGACGCGCGCGTCCGAAGGCCTCGCCCACATGGTCGTAGCGCCCGCCACGGGCCACGGCGTTCGGCAGGCCCGGCACGTACAGGGCGAACATGGCGCCGCTTTCGTACTGGTAGCCGCGCAGGTCGGCCAGGTCGATCGCCACGTCGGCGCGGCCGATGGCGCCAGCCGCCAGCGCCGCCAGTTCGGCCAGCGCGCGCCCGATGCCCGGCAGCGCCGGCAGCTGTTCGCGCGCCTTGGCCAGCACCTCGACGTCGCCGTACAGGTGCGGCAGCGCCAGCAGCGCCTGGCGGGTCTGCGGGTAGTAATTGGTCGAGATCTCGTCCAGGCCCGGCGCATCCTTGGCGCGCAGCAGGCAATAGATCTGGGTCTCGTCGCGCTTGGCGGCCGGATCTTCGTTCAGCAGTGCGCGCAGCACGCCGACGTGGGCCAGGTCCAGGCGCACATTGGTAAAGCCCGCCAGGGCCAGCGAGCCGAGGGCCAGCTCCTGGATCTCGGCGTCGGCTTCCAGGCCGGCATGACCATAAATTTCGGCGCCGATCTGCACCGGCTCGCGGGTAGCGTGCAGGCCCGACGGACGGGTATGCAGCACGCTGCCGGCGTAGCACAGGCGCGTGATCGATTCGCGGTTCAGCAGGTGGGCGTCGATGCGCGCCACCTGCGTGGTCATGTCGGCGCGCAGGCCGAGCAGGCGGCCCGACAGCGGGTCGATGACCTTGAAGGTTTTCAAGTCGGTATCTTCGCCGGCGCCTGCCAGCAGCGACTCGGTGTATTCGAGCAGCGGCGGCATCACGAGCTCGTAGCCGTACAGCCGGAAGTTATCGAGCATCAGGCGGCGCAGCTCTTCGATCTTGCGCGCTTCGGACGGCAAGACATCGGCAATATTCTCAGGCAATAGCCAGTTCGGCATGGGCAACAGATGGGAGTTGGGATTGTATTTGCGATGGGCGTGCCAGCGCATGGCGCGAACGCCGAATCGGTGATTTTACCCGAAAACGGGCAGATCGAGGAATGGAATGCTGTCTAGACATGGTGGCAGGTTGATAATCTGCCACGGTTGGAGGTGCTGCGTGGGGTGGTGGTTTGCAAATGACTTGGGGGGAACAATGCCAAGGGCATTGTTCCCGCCTTCGCGGGAACGACGTGCTTTGGCAGGAGGTGAACAGAGGCGCTATACGCTTCTCACCCAGCTTCAAAACCGTCATCCCCGCGAAGGCGGGAACCCCAGTGATGCAAGAACAGCCCCGCACTCAAGCGGAGCTATTCATCAGCGCCCCGATGCCCCAGGCTGCTTCATGTACTTGAAGAACTCCGAGCTCGGATCCACCACCAGCACGTCGCTGCGATCCTTGAAGCTGGCGCGGTAGGCTTCGAGCGAACGGTAGTAGCGGGCGAATTCCGGGTTCTTGCCGAAGGCATCGGCGTAGATGGCCGAGGCTTTCGCGTCGCCGTCACCCTTGACCTTCTCTGCGTCGCGGAAGGCTTCGGCGATGATCACGGTGCGCTGGCGGTCGGCATCGGCGCGGATCTGCTCCGACTCGGCGGCGCCGGTCGAACGCAGCTCGTTGGCGACGCGGACGCGCTCGGCGCGCATGCGTTCGTACACCGAGTTGTTGATCTGCTCGATGTAATCCACACGCTTGAGACGCACGTCGACGATGCCGACGCCGATCTCCTTGGCCTCGGCCACGACCTTGGCCTGCACCGCCGCCATCACCGCGGCGCGCTCGCCAGAAATCACTTCGCGCACGGTGCGCTTGGTGATCTCGTCGTTCAGCGCCGCCTTGATGATCTGCGACATGCGGTCGCGGGCACGGCTTTCGTCGCCGCCGAAGCTGACGTAGTACAGGCGCGGATCTTCGATACGCCATTTCATGAAGGCATCCACCAGGATGTTCTTCTTCTCGGCCGTGATGAAGCGGTCGGCGTCAGGCGTGTCCAGCGTGAGGATGCGCTTGTCCAGGTAGATCACGTTCTGGAACGGCGGCGGCAGCTTGAAGTGCAGGCCCGGCTGGGCGATCACTTCCTTCACCTGGCCGAGCGCGAACACGATCGCGAAGCGGCGCTGGTCGACGACGAAGATCGTCGACGACAGCAGCATCAGTGCGATGAAGCCCGCGACGAAAATAGTTACGAGGCGGTTCATCAGCGGGTCTCCCTGTCGCGTGAGGTATCGCGGCTACGCTCGTCTCGCTGGCGCACCGCTTCCAAGGCCTGGGTCACTTCGGCCGGCTGGCCGTTCTGCTGCAACTGCACCGGACCGGATTTGCTGCCGACCTGGGCGTCGTTGGCTGCCTGCTGCTGCATCAGCTTGTCGAGCGGCAGGTACAGCATATTGTTGTTGGCGCGCGAGTCGATCATCACCTTGGTGGTGCTGGTGAAGATCTGCTGCATGGTGTCGATATACATGCGGTCGCGGGTCACGGCCGGGGCGCGCGAGTAGGCAGCCACCACCTGGTCGAAGCGCGAGGCGTTACCGGTCGCGTTCTCGACCACCATCGAGCGGTAAGCCTCGGCGTCCTGCTGCAGGCGGAAGGCCTGGCCGCGCGCAGCCGGGATGATCTGGTTGGCATACGCTTCACCCTCGTTGCGGGCACGGGCACGGTCTTGCCCGGCGCGCACGGCGTCGTCGAAGGCGCTCTGCACCTGCTCCGGCGGCTGCACACCCTGCATCGTCACGTTAGTGATCAGTGCGCCCAGCGCGTAGCGGTCGCCGATCGCCTGCATCATCGAATGCACGTCGGCGGCGACCTTCTCGCGGCCTTCGTACAGGACGAAGTCCATCTTGTTGCGGCCGACCACTTCGCGGATCGCGGTCTCGGCGATCTGGCGCACGCTGTCGTCCTGGTCGCGGTTGTTGAACAACCAGGCGACCGGGTCCTTGAGCGTGTACTGCACCGCGAACTGGATGTCGATGATGTTTTCGTCATCGGTCAGCATCAGCGCTTCTTGCGGCTGCTTGTTGCGCACGTTCGCGCGGTAGCCGATCTCGGCAGTGCGGATCTGCGAGGTGTTGACGGTCTCGTGGGCCTGGAACGGATACGGCCAGCGCCAGTTGAAACCCGGCGTCGTCGAGTGGCTGTACTTGCCGAAGGTGGTCACGACGCCAACCTGGCCCTCTTGCACGATGAAGGCGCCGCTGGCGAGCCAGATGAAGCCGACGATGATGGCGATCACGCCGGCGCCGATGCCGGCGCCGCGCATTTCACCGCGCGGGCCGCCGTTGTCGCCGCCGCCGTTATTGTTGCCGCGGCCGCCGAACATGCGGTTCAGGCGCGCATTGAAATCGCGCCACATCTGGTCGAGGTCGGGAGGACCGTCACCGGGGCGGCGACCATCCTGGGCCTTGCGGTCGTCTTCGGGGTTGCGTCCCCAGCGTGGGTCGTTCAGCGACAGTTTGACGCCGAATCTTTTTAGTAGAGAAACAAGCATAGGCTAGTTGGGCCTGACATGGGTGGAAGTTGGCATATTGTCGGCAAGACCGCCGGGGTGCGCGTCCACCGACGCGTCGTCCTCGGCGAGCCCGAAGGCTTCGTCCTGCTCTTCGTTTTCTGGGTTACCGTACCCGCCTGACCCCGGCGCGGACGCGGCTGCCTCGGCGATTGCCGAACGCAGCAGATCCAGGCCGGCGCCACTGTGGGCGCTGATGAAAACCCGGTTGATCTTATCATACTCATCACGCTCGACCCCAGGCTCCAGGCCGGCGGCATCGATCTTGTTCCACACCAAAATTTGCGGAACATGATCTGCGCCAATCTCGCGCAAGACTTCATTGACCTGTTCGACCTGTTCCATGCGCGTCGGGGAGGCGCTGTCGACCACGTGCAGCAAGAGGTCGGCATGGATGGTTTCTTCCAGCGTGGCGCGGAACGCCGCCACCAGTTGGTGCGGAAGTTCGCGCACGAAACCGACGGTGTCCGAGATCACGACGCTGCCCACCTCGTCGTTCAGGTACATGCGGCGGCTGGTGGTATCGAGGGTCGCGAACAGCTGGTTCGCCACGTACACGCCGGCTTTCGTCAGCGTATTGAACAGGGTCGACTTGCCGGCATTGGTATACCCGACGAGCGACACCGAGAAGGTCTTGTTGCGGCCACGCTGGCGGCGCTGGGTCTCGTGCTGCTTGCGCAGCTTGGCCAGGCGCGCGCGCAGCATCTTGACCCGCTCGCCGATCAGCCGGCGGTCGGTCTCGAGCTGGGTTTCACCCGGACCGCGCAGGCCAATACCGCCCTTTTGACGTTCAAGGTGGGTCCAGCCGCGGATCAGGCGCGTGGCCAGGTGCTGCAGTTGAGCCAGCTCGACCTGCAGCTTGCCCTCGTGGCTCTTGGCGCGCTGCGCGAAGATATCGAGGATCAGGCTGGTGCGGTCGATCACGCGCAGCTGGAGACGGCGTTCCAGGTTGCGCTGCTGGGCAGGAGAGAGAGCGTGATTGAAGATGACGATCTCGGCGCCAAGGGCCTTGGCGTCGAGGGCGATTTCGTCGGCCTTGCCGCTGCCGACGAAATGCGCGGGGTCCGGGCTGCTGCGCTTCGCCGTGATCGTGGTGATCGGTTCGGCGCCGGCGGAGCGCGCAAGCAGCGACAGTTCTTCGAGACTGGCATTGAAGTCGCCAGTCCCGAAGTCGATGCCGACCAGCGCTGCGCGCAAGGTGGGAGTGCCGGGGGCGTCAGCCATCGGCCTTACTCGGCTTCGTTGGAGTCAAGGTTAAGATTGACGGCACGTGCCGGCACGACGGTGGAAATAGCATGCTTATAGACCATCTGGGTCACGGTATTACGAAGCAAAACGACGTATTGGTCGAAGGATTCGATATGGCCCTGGAGTTTGATACCGTTGACGAGGTAGATGGAGACAGGGACGTGTTCCTTGCGCAAGGCGTTGAGGAATGGGTCTTGTAACAGTTGCCCTTTGTTGCTCATAACAGCTCCGTAATGTTGTTGTAGTTAAAAGTTTGAGGCGATTTGCCGGTTTTCAAGTAGCTAGAGCCATATTCTGCGTGAGCGAATGCAGCCCTAAGCCTACTGTAACCTGTTTTGCCGGTTTTTGTCGTACCGCTAAGGCTTAAGGTAGCCTTAATCGCCCCTCGATCAGTCCTTCGCAAACGGGTTCTTACCGCTGCGCAGCTCGATCCGCAACGGCGTGCCGACCAGGCTGAACGTCTCGCGGAAATGCTTTTCCAGATAACGCTTGTACGGCTCGGTAATGCCTTCGAGGGCATTGCCGTGGATGACGATGATCGGTGGATTCTGGCCACCCTGGTGGGCGTAGCGCATTTTCGGACGCGACGTACCCTTGCGCTTCGGCTCTTGCTTCTCGACCGCCTCTTGCAGCGCGCGCGTCAGGCGCGGCGTCGACAGGTTGGCGGTGGCGGCGGCATAGGCCGCTTCGACCGATTTCATCAGCTGCGACACGCCGGTGCCGCGCAGTGCCGACACGAAGTGGGTCTTAGCGAAACTGAGGAAGTCCAGCTTGCGGTCGAGGTCGATCTTGACCTCGTCGCGCTCCTGCGTCTGCAGGCCGTCCCATTTATTCACGGCCACGACCAGCGCCCTGCCCGACTCCAGGATGAAGCCGGCGATGTGCGCATCCTGCTCCGAGATATCCTGCTGGGCGTCGAGCAGCAGGATCACGACGTTGGCGTCCGAGATCGACTGCATGGTCTTGACCACCGAGAACTTCTCGATCGCCTCGAAAATCTTACCGCGGCGGCGGATACCGGCGGTATCGATCAGCGTGAAGCGCTTGCCGTCGCGTTCGAAAGGCACTTCGATCGAGTCGCGGGTGGTGCCCGGCATGTCGAAGGCGATCACGCGCTGCTCGCCGACGAGGGTGTTGATCAATGTGGACTTACCAACATTAGGACGGCCGACGATGGCGATCTTGAAGCCGTGGTCGGCCGGCTCGAGCTCTTCGGGCTCTTCCGGACGGCCTTCGAAGGCCATGTCGAGCGCCTCGTTGACCAGATCGGTTACGCCGTCGCCATGGGCGGCGGAGATGACGTAGGGGTCGCCCATGCCGAGCTCATAGAAATCGGCGGTGACCGAGGTGTACTTCATGCCTTCTGACTTGTTCACCACCAGCATGACCTTGCGGCCACTCTTGCGCAGGAAGTCGGTGATGGTCTTGTCGTGCGGGGTCAGGCCCTGGCGGCCATCCACGATGAACACGACCACGTCGGCCTCGGCCACGGCCTGGCGCGTCTGCAGCGCCATTTCGTGCATGATGCCTTCTTTGGCGACCGGCTCGAAACCGCCCGTGTCGATGACCAGGAATGGCCGTTCGCCAATCCGGCCTTCGCCATAGTGGCGGTCGCGTGTCAGGCCAGGGAGGTCGGCCACCAGCGCGTCACGCGAACGGGTCAGGCGGTTAAATAAGGTCGATTTCCCGACGTTGGGACGACCTACGAGTGCGATTACCGGCTTCATGTTTTATTCTATTCGACCGCGATGGCGGTCACAGTTCCATTTTGTGTTTGAAAAATCAGGTTCGTGCCGGCCACCAGCGGCGTGCCCAGGATCGGGCTGCCATCGGTCGCTGCGCGCGCCAGGAAAGATCCGTCCTCGCGCGACAGGAAGTGCACGAAGCCTTCGAAGTCGCCGACCGCGACGGCGCGGCCATATGACAGCGGGGTCGACAGGCGGCGGAAGGCCAGCTTGTCGTTCTTCCAGCTGGAAGAACCCGTGTCGCGGGTGAAGGCATGCAGGGCGCCCTTGTCGTCCGGTGCGAACACATACAATTGGTCGACGGCGACCCCGGCGTCGGACGACAGGTCGCGCGTCCACTTGGCCGAACCGGTGACCAGGTCGAAGCAGCCTACGCGGCCTTGATAGGACACGGCGCACACCTCGCTCTCGAACAGCACCGGGGCGCCGCCAATATCGGTCACGCGCTCCAGCTCGGTGGCGCCACGCGAGACACCCACCTCGACATCCCAGCGCGGCGCGCCGGTGGCCAGGATCATCGACGACAGCTTGCCGCCCGGCTGGGCGACGATGACGTCGCCGCCGGCCACGATCATGCCCGGCGCATTGCGCAGGGTGAGCGGCGGCGCGACCTTTTGCACGGTCCACTTGGTCTTGCCGTTGGCGGCGTCGATGCCGACGATGCGGTTGTCGATCGAGCGCGCCACGACGACGCCCTGCGACACCACCGGCGCCGACAGGATTTCGCTCGACAGCTGGGTCTTCCACAGCGCCTTGCCATCCATGTCGAAGGCCAGCAGCTGGCCCTTGTCGGCGCCGACCACGATCAGGTTGCCGTCGGTGCCAACGCCGGCCGACAGCTCGGTATCGGCCTTGATGCGCCACAGCTGCTTGCCGCTCCCGGCTTCGACGCGCGCGATGGCGCCGTCTGCGCCGGCCACCACCACCGTGTTGCCGGTCAGCGCGGGCGAGAAGGTGTAGCCGTGCGCCTTGCCGATATCAAGTTTCCATGCTGTACGCACGGCCATGCTGCCTTTCAGCTCGACCAGCTTGGCCGGCTGGTCGCCCTTCTTTTCAGACGCGAATGGATTGAGCGAATTGAGGGTCGAGCAACCCGTCATCAGGGCCAGTACGCCGACACCAACAAGCTTGCTGCAAATACGCATTTTGTTCTACCTTGTTCCTGGACTATAGAGGACGCAAGGCCCGCGCCGCCGTCAGGCGTGCGCGGGCCCTCTCATGGGGGAGGATTACGCGGCTGCCTTTTTCTCGGCAGCTGCTTCCGATTTCTTATCTGCCGGCACGGTGCCGCCGATCGCTTCCAGCTTGATCTGCACCAGCTGGCGGCCCGGTGCATTCGGCTCCATGGCGGCGATCGCCGCGACATAGGCCGCGCGCGCTTCGTTGAGCTTGTTCTGCGCGACCAGCAAGTCGCCCTTGCGGTCGTTCACTTCCGACGTGAACTGCGGCAGGAACTTGCCGTTCAAGACCTTCAGCGCTTCGTCGAATGCCTTCTCGTCCAGCAGCACGCCGGCCAGGCGCAGGTTGGCGATCGACTTGTACTCGTCGTTGCCGTGCTCGGCCGCCCACTGCAGGTGCGTCTTGGCAGACTTGAGGTCGTTCGCTTCGAAGGCGGTCTTGGCCGCGGCCAGGGCCGCCATCGGCGCGTAGGCCGACGATGCGTACTTGGCGCGGATGTCGCCCGCGACGCGCTGCACCTTGGCATTGTCGTTCGCCAGCAGCGAGGTCTGCAGCTCGTCATACAGCGCCGACGCCTCGACCGACTTGTTGCGCTGGTGGGTTTTCCAATAGTTCCAGCCGGCGTAGGAGCCGAGCGCGAGAATCAGGACCCAGATGATGATATTGCCGTACTGCGACCAGAACGCCTTGAAGGAATCAAGCTGTTCCTGTTCCTGGTGATCGTATGCCATGTGCGTATTCTTGTAGTGAGTGGTTCGAAAATGTGGCCGGTGCCGGGATTAATGCCTGTGCACGTGGTCGTGGTCGTGGTCGCAATCGGGGCCGTGAACATGTCCACCGACAATCTGGTCGACCAGGTAGTCGACCACTTCCTCGAACGGCACGCTGGCCTGCTGCTGTTCGCCAATCTCGCCGCGCATGGTCTTCACTTGCGCGGCATTGTTCGCGATCTCGTCCTGGCCGATGATGACGGCAAAGGCCGCACCGCTGCCATCGGCCTTCTTCATCTGGCTCTTGAAGCTGCCCGCACCCGTTGGAGTTGCGCAATGTAACACAACATCCAGGCCGGCATCCCGAATCCTCTCGGCCAGGATGAAGGACTGCAGCTGCGCTTCTTCTCCCTGGTGGACCATGTAGACGTCGCACACGTTCGGCTCGGCCGGTTCGCCCAGCCCTTTCATGAGCTCGATGATGCGTTCCATGCCCATCGCGAAACCGACTGCCGGGGTCGGCTTGCCGCCGAAGGTCTCGATCAGCGGATCGTAGCGCCCGCCCGCGCAGATGGTGCCCTGGGCGCCCAGCTCGTCGGTGACCCACTCGAACACGGTGCGGTTGTAGTAATCCAGGCCGCGCACCAGGCGCGGGTTGACGGTGTACTGCACCGCGTTCTTGTCCAGCAGCGCCTTGACGCCGTTGAAGTGGGCCAGCGATTCCTCGCCCAGGTAGTCCAGCAGGCGCGGGGCGGCGTTGACCATCTCTTGCATCGCCGGGTTCTTGGTATCCAGGATGCGCAGCGGATTGCTGTGCAGGCGGCGCTTGGCTTCGGCGTCCAGGATGTCTTCGTGTTTTTCCAGATACACGATCAGGTCAGCGCGGTGGCGGTTGCGCTCTTCGGCATTGCCGATCGAATTGAGTTCGAGACGCACGTTCTGCAGGCCCAGGTCATCCCACAGGCGGCGCGACATCATGATCATCTCGGCGTCGATGTCCGGGCCCGAAAAGCCGATCGCTTCGGCGCCGAACTGGAAGAACTGGCGGTAGCGGCCGCGCTGCGGACGCTCGTGGCGGAACATTGGGCCCTTGTACCACAGGCGGCGCGGGCCGTCGTAGACCAGGTTGTGCTCGAGCACGGCGCGCACGACGCTGGCCGTGCCTTCCGGACGCAGGGTCAGCTGGTCGCCGTTCATCGAGTCTTCGAAGGAATACATCTCCTTCTCGACGATGTCGGTGACGGCGCCAATGGCGCGCGCGAACAGGCCCGTCTGCTCGACGATCGGGGTCACGATCTTCTGATAGCCGTAGCTTTTCAGGATCGTTTCGGTGGTGTTCTCGAACAGCTCCCACAGCGGCGCGTCTTGCGGGAGGATGTCGTTCATGCCTTTGATGGCGACGATTTTTTCTGGTTTGGACATATTAGTTAACTTTTGATCCTCGTCGTTCCCGCGCAGGCGGGAACCCAAGTTTGCATACGTTACCGCAGCGCTGGAAAACTTAGGTTCCCGCCTTCGCGGGAACGACGTGCTGTGGCCGGTGGCCGTTGTTATCGTGTCGTGGCCGGTGGCCGTATTTTATTGCGTTGCCGCCTCGCGGCTGTAATTCTTCTTCACATAATCGAGCACGATGGTCTGGAACTCGTCGACGATGCGCTCACCGCGCAGGGTCGCGAATTTCTGGCCATCGACGAACACCGGCGCGGCTGGCGATTCGCCGGTGCCCGGCAGGCTGATGCCGATGTTCGCGTGCTTCGATTCGCCCGGGCCGTTGACGATGCAGCCCATCACGGCCACGTTCATCGCCTCCACGCCTGGATAGGATTTCTTCCATTCCGGCATCTGCTCGCGCAGGAAAGTCTGGATATTGTCCGCCAGCTCCTGGAACACGGTCGAGGTCGTCCGGCCGCAACCCGGGCAGGCGATCACCATCGGGGTGAACTTGCGCAGGCCCATGGTTTGCAGGATTTCCTGGCCCACCACCACCTCGCGGGTGCGGTCGCCGCCCGGTTCCGGCGTGAGCGAGATGCGGATGGTGTCGCCGATGCCTTCCTGCAGCAGCACCGACAGCGCCGCGGTCGAGGCGACGATGCCCTTGCTGCCCATGCCGGCCTCGGTCAGGCCCAGGTGCAGCGGATAGTCGCAGCGGCGCGCCAGTTCGCGGTAGACCGCGATCAGGTCCTGCACGCCCGAGACTTTACAGGACAGGATGATCTTGTCGCGTGCCAGGCCGACTTCTTCGGCGCGCACGGCGTTCTCGATCGCCGAGGTGATCAGGGCTTCGTACATCACCGCCTGGGCGCTCCATGGATTGGCGCGCGCGGCGTTTACATCCATGATGCGCGCCAGGAGCGTTTGATCGAGCGAGCCCCAGTTGACGCCGATGCGGACCGGCTTGTCGTATTTCGCGGCGATCTCGATCATCTGGGCGAACTGGGTGTCGCGCTTGGCGCCCTGCCCCACATTGCCCGGATTGATGCGGTACTTCGACAGCGCCTGCGCGCATTCCGGATAGTCGCGCAGCAGCAGGTGGCCGTTGTAGTGGAAGTCGCCCACCAGCGGCACGTCGACTTCCATACGGTCGAGCTGTTCGCGGATCGCCGGCACGGCGGCAGCCGCCGCCGGGGTGTCGACCGTGATGCGCACGATCTCGGAACCGGCGCGCGCCAGGTCCTTGACCTGGATCGCGGTGCCGATCGCGTCGGCGGTATCGGTATTGGTCATCGACTGCACCACTACCGGCGCGTCGCCGCCCACCCACACGGTGCGGGCGCCGTGCGAGACGGCCACCTTGCGGCTGGCGCGGCGCGCCAGCGGGCCGGAGGGGATTGCTGCGGCCGGCGTAGGCTCGGGAGTGCAGGCTTCGTTCAAGGAGTTCATTCTTTGTATTCCAACTTGATCCAGCTTATTTCAGCGCCACGCGCGCGATGGTGCGGCCCGGCTGCGGCGGCAGCGCGATGTCGGCGCCGCGCAGGGTCGCGGTCACGCCGCCAGGCGCGCCGACCACCAGGGTCGCGGGGCCGGCCAGTTCGATCGACTCGGTGCTGCCGCCCTTGACCAGGCGCGAAATCAGCGGACGGCCGCCGGCGCTCGGGCGCACTTCGATCCAGGAATCCTCGCGCACGTTCAGCACCAGGGTGTTGGCGCCGGCGGCGGCCGGCACCGCGGTTACGGCGACGGCGGCGGTCGCAACGCTGGGGGCCGGGGTGGCGCCAGGCGCGGCGGCGCCTGGCGTTCCAGCTGGCGGCGTCGTGGTCACGGGCGCAGTCGGTGCGGCCGGCGTTGCCGGCGTGTCCGTGGCCGGCGCCGCTGACGGCGCGCCTTCTCCGGCCGGCGCCGGCACCGAGATCAGCGGCACCGACGGATTGATCAGGCCTTGCGGAGCGCCATGCGCGGGCGCCGAGCCCGGCGCAACGACGCCGGCGGCAGGATTCTCGAGCACCGTGGCGTCGTCCGCCTGGCCATCGCGCTGCAGGTTCGGAATCAGATCGAACTGCCAGGCCGCGACGGCGGCGCCGGCCACCACCACGGCGGCGGCGATCCAGCCCAGCGGCAGGCGGTTGCGTTTGCCGCCCATCGGGAACCGGGTCTGGGAGAACGTGGCCGGACGCTGTTCGCGGCGCACAGCGCCGGCATTGATGGGGGCGCCGGCCTGGGCTTCCGGCGGCATATTCAGTTCGATCATCGACACCAGCGGCGCGGCGTCGACCTTGAGCAGCTTGGCGTAGGCGCGCACGAAACCGCGTGTCACGGCCGGGCTCGGTAGCGCGGCGTAATCGCCCGCTTCCAGCGCCACCACCTGGCGCGGGGCCAGCTTCAGCTGGTCCGCCACCTGTTCCACACTCCAGCCCATCGCCTCGCGCTGGGATTGCAGGGTCTTGCCAGGGATGCCGGGCTGGTTGCCTGGCGTAGCCGGCTGATCTGCTTGCTCGTTCATTGTCCTCGTCCTTGTCCGTGTGAGCTTCTAGTTGAGCTTGTTCTTTTGCTTACTCGTCGAAAGCGCCTCGCTCGAACGCCGCGTATTCGGGCGAACCGGGGAAGCGCCGCCGCAGCTGGGCCGCAAACGTCGCTTCATGGGTCCGGTCGCCCAGCTTGCGCTGTACGCGCAGCGCGAGCCAGAGCGCGTCGGCCGGCAGTGTCTCGATGCTTGCCGTCTCGATCAGGCGATTCACGAAAAAACCGGCGCGCTGCATGTCGCGCCGCTCGTAGTACACCCGCGCCAGGCCGGCATTCACCGCCGGCTGCGTCGGGTTCAGACGCAGGGCCTCGAGCAGGTAGCGCTCGGCCGCGTCGATATTACCGTTCTTGATGCTGCACGCGCCCGCGTTGATCAGCGCGGACAGCGGCGTCTGATAGGCGGGATTCTTGAGCGCGGCATCGAAATAACGCAAGGCCTCGGCCGGCTTGTTCACCGACTGGCACAGGAAGGTGCCGTAGTTGTTCGCGAACTCGGGATTGCCCGGTTCGAGCCGCAACGCGTGGCGATGGTTCTCGTCGGCCAGCGGAAACTGTCCCATCGAGGTATAGATCAGGGCCCGCAGGCCGTAGGCGTCGGCGTAGTTCGGATCGGCCGCCAGCGCCTGTTTGACTTCGTCGAGGGCGATCTCGTGCTTGCCCTCCTGGTAGTAGCCGACCGCCAGCTGCACCCGGATCGAGGCGCGCTTTTCCAGCGCGGTCTGGTCCGAGGCGGTCCTGAGTTCGCCGTCGCGCGCCGTCGCCGCGCCGCCCGCCCCCGTGCCGGCGCAACCGGCCAGCACAGCCAGGGACAGGGTCGATGCGAATGCGAGCCAGGCGGCGGCGAATTTCATCAGGTCGGGATCTCCACGATGCGACCGAAATCGGCGCCGAACTTCTTCTGGTATTCGGCCATCTTTTCCATGCGCTCGGCCACGCGGGTGCGGTCCTTGACCTCGCCGGCCAGCTGGCCGCAGGCGGCGTCGATGTCGTCCCCGCGCGTCTTGCGCACGGTGGTCACGATGCCGGCGTTCATCAGCACTTCGGCGAAGGCCTTGATGCGCGGATTCTTGGAGCGGAACAGGCCCGACTCGGGGAACGGGTTGAACGGGATCAGGTTGAACTTGCAGTTCACGCCGACCACCGGATCGTTCACCAGCGCGATCAGTTCGCGCGCGTGCTCGTCGCTGTCGTTGAAGCCGTCGAGCATGCAGTACTCGAAGGTGATGAAGTCGCGTGGCGCGAATTCCAGGTAGCGCTTGCAGGCGGCCATCAGCTCGCGCAGCGGATATTTTTTATTCAGCGGCACCAGGATGTCGCGCAGCGCATCATTCGAGGCGTGCAGCGACACGGCCATGGCCACCGGCACGTCTTGCGACAGCTTGTCGATATTCGGCACCACGCCCGAGGTCGACAGGGTCACGCGGCGGCGCGACAGGCCGTAGGCGTTATCGTCGAGCATCAGCTTGAGCGCGGTGACGGTCGGCTCGTAGTTCAGCAGCGGCTCGCCCATGCCCATCATCACCACATTGGTGATCTGGCGTTCGCCTTTCGGGCCGGGCTCGATACCCTTGGTGCGGCGCAGCTCGAACTCGGCCATCCACAGCTGGCCGATGATCTCGGCGACCGTCAGGTTGCGGTTGAAGCCCTGCTTGCCGGTCGAGCAGAAACGGCAGTTGACGGCGCAGCCCGCTTGCGTGGAAATGCACAGCGTGCCGCGGTTTTCTTCCGGGATGAACACGGTTTCGACCGCGTTGCCGTTGCCGACGTCGACCAGCCATTTGCGGGTGCCGTCACTGGCCGTCTTGTCGCTTACGATGCTTGGTGCGCGCACTTCAGCGCGCGTCTTGAGCTTTTCGCGCAGCGACTTGGCCAGGTCGGTCATGCTGTCGAAGTCGCTTGCTCCGAACTGGTGTATCCAGCGTTGCAATTGCTTGGCGCGGAACGGTTTCTCACCCAAGTCGGCGCAGTAAGCGACGAGTTGCGCGGGATCAAAGTCCAGCAGGTTGGTGAGAGTTGTCATATCGTATTCCTATATTTCCGAACCCGCTTGCGCCAGCCCTTGGCTGCGGGCAAGCGGGTTACTCATTTAAATTAGTCCGGGGGAATCAATCCGGGGAACGCCCGGACTGCGTTCCCCCTTACTAATTAACGCGAGTAGACGTTCAGTGCTGGGAAGTAGTAAGCGATTTCCACAGCGGCGGTTTCGGCAGCGTCCGAACCGTGAACGGCGTTGGCATCGATCGAGTCAGCGAAATCGGCGCGGATGGTGCCGGCGTCGGCTTTCTTCGGATCGGTAGCGCCCATCAGGTCGCGGTTTTTCAGGATCGCGCCTTCGCCCTCGAGCACCTGGATCATCACCGGACCCGAGATCATGAAGTCGACCAGGTCCTTGAAGAACGGACGCGCAGCGTGCACTGCGTAGAAGCCTTCGGCTTCAGCGCGCGACAGTTGCACCATGCGTGCAGCCACGACCTTCAGGCCGGCTTCTTCGAAACGGCTATAGATTTTGCCGATCACGTTTTTTGCAACTGCGTCCGGCTTGATGATGGACAGGGTGCGTTCGATTGCCATGAGAAAACTCCAATAAAAGAAAGGTTTTGAACTGAGAAATTCGTTTGAACTTTGGGACTCAATCAACCTTTAATTTTACCATACCTGCCCCAGATATCCGATATTGCGGTAGTGGCAAGCATGGTGTTACAGTGGCGGCAAAAGTCCGTCCAATGTGATCGTTTCTTCATCTTCAGTTAAGAAAGATGCGATAGGATCAAGGTGACGTACCTCGCGTAGCACTCGCAAGTACCATTTATCTAACCGGAGGCACTATATGTACCCTAGTACCCAACAGCAAAGTACCATCGACCTGAGCAAAGGTGGTCAGGCCACGCGTAACAAAGTGTTACGCAACACGTATTGGCTGCTGGCGCTGTCGATGATTCCTACGGTCCTGGGCGCCTTCACCGGCATCTCCCTTGGCATCGCATTCACCGGCATCATGGGCTTCGTCATCTTCCTCGCGGTTGCCTTCGGCTTCATGTGGGCGATCCAGAAGAACAAGGATTCCGGCCTGGGCGTCGCCCTGCTGCTCGGCTTTACCTTCTTCATGGGCCTGATGCTGGCGCCGCTGCTGACCCACACGCTCAATTACTCGAACGGCGGCAGCCTGATCATGACCGCCTTCGGCGGTACCGCCGCCGTGTTCGCCGTGATGGCCAGCATCGCCACCACCACCAAGCGCGACTTCTCGGGCATGGGCAGCTGGCTGATGGCCGGCGTCGTCGTCCTGCTGCTGGCGGTCGTGGCCAACATCTTCCTGCAGATGTCGGTGCTGTCGATCGTGATCTCGGTCCTGGCGATCGGTATCTTCTCGGCCTTCATCCTGTATGACGTGCAGCGCATCGTCAACGGCGGCGAGACCAACTACGTCACCGCGACCCTGTCGATCTACCTGAACGTGTTCAACATCTTCACCAGCCTGCTGCGCCTGCTGGGCATCGTGGGCGGCGACGACTGATCGATCGCTGTTTCTCGACAAGAAACCGGCCTGCGGGCCGGTTTCTTCATGGGCGCGTCAAACGCAGCAGGCTGGCATCGACGCCATCGGTCAGGACGTAGATCGCGCCGTCCGGGCCGACCTTGACGTCGCGCATACGCTGATCCAGTTCTGCCAACAGCGTCTGCTGGCCGACGATCCTGCCGTCATCGCAGAACAACGGGGTCACAGAACAACCAACAACGGGGTCACAACCAACAACGGGGTCAGGTCTGACATTTGGACACGAGCTCAGCCTTCAAGGACGCTTGCTGTCGAGGCCGTGTCTGAATGTCAGACCTGACCCTAGCTGTATGACCCTAGTGTGTTCGTGGGCGGCGACGACTGCTCGATCGCTGTTTCTCGACAAGAAACCGGCCTGCGGGCCGGTTTTTTCATGGGCGCGTCAAACGCAGCAGGCTGGCATCGACGCCATCGGTCAGGACGTAGATCGCGCCGTCCGGGCCGACCTTGACGTCGCGCATACGCTGATCCAGTTCTGTCAACAGCGTCTGCTGGCCGACGATCCTGTCGTCATCGCGCACGACGCGGTAAATGGCACGGCCGCGCAGCGCCGGCACCAGAAGGTCGCCGCGCCATTCGGGGAACTGGTCGCCGCGATAGATCGCGAGGCCGGCAGGCGCGATCGACGGCGTCCATTCCAGCAACGGCGCCTCGAAGCCGGCCAGGCGGCTGAACGGCGTCACGCGGCCGAACGGATAATCGATGCCGGCCGTGACGAGCGGCCAGCCGTAATTCTTGCCCGCCACGATGCGGTTGATCTCGTCGCCGCCGCGCGCGCCGTGCTCGGTGAGCAGCAGCTCGCCCGTGGCCGGATCGACGGCGATGCCCTGCGGGTTGCGGTGACCGAGGCTGTAGACCTCAGGCGCGGCGCCGGGACGGCCCAGGAAGGGATTGTCGGGCGGCGCCTTGCCGTCGCGGTCGAGCCGGACGACGGTGCCAAGGTGATTGGCGGCGTTCTGCGCTTCTTCTCGGCGCCAGTTGCCGTCGCCGACCGTCAGCACCAGCGTCTGATCGGGCAAGAAGGCGATGCGGCCGCCGTTATTGCCGGCGCGCGGCTTCGGCGTGGAGCTGAACAGGATCCGGACGTCTTCCAGGCGGTCATTCTCCAGCCTGGCCCGCGCCAGGCGCGTGCCATTGGCGCCCTCCTCGCCATGGCCCATCGTCAGGTACAGCAAGCCATTGCGCGCGAAGGCGGGATCAAGGGCGACGTCCATCAGGCCGATCGTCCCGCCACGCTGGAACACGGGCGGCAGGCCGCCGGTGGCGATCGGCGTCTTCGCGCCATCCCTGCCGATGACCAGCAGGCGCCCGGCCATCTCGGTAACGAGCAGGCGACCGTCCGGCAGGAAAGCCAGCGACCACGGCCGATCGAGTCCCTTCGCCACGGTTTCGACCCGGTAAGTGGCGGGATCGACCGCATCGAGCTTGTCGGCCGCACCGGGCGAGGTGGCGAGGAAGAGCGCCGCGGGGACGAGGGCCATCAGCGCCGCCGCCAGCACCTGGCGCCGCGGCCCTGCGGCCTGCCGCGCCGGCAACGTCATGCGGGCATAGACCAGGCCGCCGGCGATGCCGCTCAGAGCCATCAGGGCGTGCTCGAGTCCACCGCGGGTCGCGGCGATCGCCGGCATGGGAATGACGTTGAGCATCAGCCAGAATGCCGCCCACAGGCCGGCGACGGCCGCCACGGCGAACAGCGGTGCACGGCGCCCCAGCCCGGCGGCGCGTTCGACCGCATGCGTGGCCAGCATGGCCGGCAACAGCGCCGCGAACGAGATCCCGATCATGACCGGGCCAAAGCCCGCCAGGTCTTGCAGCGTAGTCCAGGCCCGCAGCGACAGTGGAATTGCCGCACCGAGCGCGGTGAGTTCGCCGAGATTGACCTGGGTCTGGACCAGGCTGGCGACCATCCCGGTCGCGACGGCGGCGGCCAGCAAGGCTGCCGCGTGGCGACCGAGCTGCCTCACTCAGGCCACCGCGTCAACTGCAGGCACGGGCCTGGCGCCCAGCTCGAACACGCCGATCGACTCGACGTGCGAGGTGTGCGGGAACATGTTCACCACGCCCGCCTTCTTCATCACATAGCCCGCCTTGTGCACCAGGATGCCGGCGTCGCGCGCCAGGGTCGACGGGCTGCACGACACGTAGACGATGCGCTGCGGCATCAGGTCTTCATGGGTCTCGCGCAGCTCGGCCAGCGCCGTCGCCAGCGCCATGGCGCCGTCGCGCGGCGGATCGACCAGCATGCGGTCGAAACGGCCGAGCGCCACCAGGTCATTCTTGGTGACTTCGAACAGGTTGCGGGTCGAGAACGAGGTTTTTGCGGCCAGGCCGTTGGCCTTGGCATTGTCCAGCGCGCGCGTGGTGAGCGCCGTGCTGCCCTCGATGCCCACGACTTCACGCGCCTGGGTCGCCAGCGGCAGGGTGAAGTTGCCCAGGCCGCAGAACAGGTCGGCCACGCGGTCTTGCGGCTGCACGTCGAGCAGGCGCAGCGCCTTCGCCACCAGCACCCGGTTGATGTGGTGGTTGACTTGGGTGAAGTCGGTCGGCTTGAACGGCATGCGGATGCCGAATTCAGCCAGCGTGTAGTACAGCTCCTTGCCAAGCGGGTAGAACGGATGGGCAGTGTCAGGGCCTTTCGTCTGCAGCCACCACTGGATGCCCCATTGGTCGGCGAAGGCTTTCAACAGGGTTTCATCGGCGCCCGTCAGCGATTCCATGATGCGCAGCACCATCACCGTGCTTTCCTCGCCGATCGCCACTTCGATCTGCGGCAGGTTGTCGTAGATCGACAGACTCGCGATCAGCTCGCGCAGCGGCACCAGCAGGCGCGCGACGTGGTCCGGCAGGATCTCGCAGGTGGTGATGTCGGCCACGAAGGACGAGCCGCGCTCGTGGAAGCCGACCAGGATGCCGCCCTTCTTGGCCACGTGGCGCACCGACAGGCGCGCGCGGTAGCGGTAGTCCCAGGTCGGGCCGTACATCGGGCGCATGATCATCTCGGCCTTCACTTTGCCGATGTGCCACAGATTGTCTTCCAGCACGCGGCCCTTCATCGCCACCTGGGCGCCCGGCTCCAGGTGCTGCATCGAGCAGCCGCCGCAGGTACCGAAATGCTGGCATTTCGGCTCGACCCGCATCGACGAGGCGCGCTGCAGGGTGACCATGCGGCCCGCTTCCCAATTCTTTTTCTTGCGCGTCGTTTCGAAGCTGACGCGTTCGCCCGGCAGCGCGCCTTCGACGAAGATCACCTTGCCCGGCGAGCCGTCCTCGTTTTCGAGGTGGCCCACGCCGCGCCCGTCCATGTCGAGGGATTTGATGTCGATGAAGATTTCTTGCATGGTGATGAGAAAGTGGGGTGAAGGCAGGGGCTGGCCCTGGCTGGCGGCGCATGCTTCAAAGGCCGCGCAAAAAAGAACGGCGGATGATAGCAAGGAATCGAAGTGGACGCTACCGGAGGGGTTGTCGCTAAAGCAATGAATCGCGCACCACGCCGCGCGCCGCCATCGCACGCTTGAGCTTGACCAGCGCTTCCTGCTGGATCTGGCGCACCCGCTCGCGCGTCACGCCCATCTCCTCGGCCAGCGTTTCCAGGGTAGCAGGATCGTCGTTGTCGAGGCCGAAACGGCGGGTGACGACCAGGCGCTGCTTGTCCGGCAGCCGGGTCAGCCAGTCGCGCACCAGCAGCGCCACCTCTTGCTGCTCGGCGTGGGTGTCGGGACTGCCTTCGCCGTCGTCGGGCAGCATGTCCATCAGGCTCGATTGCGGATCGTTGTCGAGCGGCGCATCGAGCGAGGTCGCGTGCTCGGACAGGGTCAGTATGTCTTGCACTTCCTCGACCGGACGGCCGACCAGGCTGGCGATGTCCTCGCTCGAGGCGTCCTTGCCGTCGTGCTTTTGCGCTTCGAGGTGGTATTTGGCGCGCAGCACGCCGTTGAGCTCGCGCACCATATGCACGGGCAGGCGCACGGTGCGAGCCTGGTTCATGATGGCGCGCTCGATGCTCTGACGGATCCACCAGGTGGCATAGGTCGAGAAACGAAAGCCCCGTTCGGGTTCGAACTTGTCGATGGCGCGCATCAGGCCGATATTGCCCTCTTCGATCAGGTCGAGCAGGACCACGCCGCGGTTGATGTAGTGCTTGGCGATCGAGACGACCAGTCGCAGGTTATGCTCGATCATCTTCTGGCGCGCGCCGAAGTCGCCAGCCTTGGCCAGGGTGGCGAAATGGACTTCCTCGACGGCCGTGAGGAGCGGCCTGGCGCCGATCTGGTTCAGGTAGTGCTGGGTGGTGTCGGTCGCGAGTTCGGCCTGCAAGACCTTGCGCAGCTCGTCGACCGTCTCGACGCTGGCGTGGCGCGCGAGCGATTCCTGGCCCGCCGCACCGTCGCCGCGGCCGGTATCGTCGTCAACATGCACGCGCTCGCTTTCCGGTTCGTCCGGAAACTCATCCGTATCCTCCTGGTCCAGCGAGTGCGGCGGCTGCGTCATACCGTTCCTAACGAACGGGCAAGAACCTCGTCGGGTCGACCGGCTTGCCCTGCTGACGAATCTCGAAGTGCAACTTGACCGCATCGGCGTCGGAGTCGCCCATCTCGGCGATCACCTGGCCACGGCTGACGTTGTCGCCCTCCTTGACCACGATCTTGCGGTTGTGGGCATAGGCGGACAACAGGCTGTTGCTGTGCTTGACGATGACGAGATTACCATAACCGCGGATGCCGCTGCCAGCATACATTACCTTGCCCGAACTGGCGGCGACCACCGGCTGACCCAGCTTGCCGGCGATGTCCAGCCCCTTGTTGCGGCCATCGTCGAAGGTGGCCACGACGCGGCCTTCAGATGGCCACATCCAGCTCAGGCGCGCTTCGTCGGCAGCAGCCGGGGTGGCCGGTGCGGGCGGTGCGGTGGTGGCCGGCGGCGTGGTGGTAGCCACCTTGCCGTCGCTGTACGGGGTCTTGTCGGCGCGCGGCTCGGTCTTGCGCGGCACGCTGGCCGACGGCGGCATCGGCACCGGCTGGGTCTGTACATTGGCGGTGCGCTCGCCCTGGGGCTGGGTCACGCGCAATACCTGGCCGACCTTGATGTCGTCCGGATTGGCCAGGTTGTTCCAGCTCACCAGGTCGCGGTAGTTCTGGCCGAAGTCGAGCGCGATGCGCAGCAGGGTGTCGCCCTTGCGCACGGTGTACATGCCGCGCTCGTCCTGCTTCGGCGCTTCTTCGACATGCGCCGGTGCCGGACGGCTTGGCGCGGCGACCACGGGACGCTCGACGACGGGCGCCTGGCGGGTGGTGGTGGAACAACCGGCCACGAGGCCGATGAGGATCGTCAGGAGGGCTAAACGCGGTGCTTGTGTCATTGGCATTCTATTGTCTTATCGGCGTACGGCGGGCCTGGCGGCCCTTCTTGGGTTTCAGATGGTGCCTGGGCGCAGCGGCACGAAGTGGCACGCTTCCAGCGTTTCGCTGGTCCACTCGGATTTGCCGGTGCGGGTAATACGGTGCAGATGCTGCACCTGGGCGCCGACCGGCGCCACGAGATGCGCGCCGATGGCCAACTGCTCGAGCAAGGCCCGCGGCACCTCGAGTCCGGCGGCGGCGAGGATGATGCCATCGAAAGGCGCGACCTGCGGCATGCCTAGCATACCATCCCCATACTGCAAACGCAGGTTCGATATCCGCAGCGGCCGCAGATTGGTCTTCGCCAGCTCGTGCAAGGGCTTGATGCGCTCGATCGAATACACGTCCTTGGCGACGAAGGACAGGACCGCGGCCTGGTAGCCGCAGCCAGTGCCGATTTCGAGCACTTTGCCCAGCGCGCCGCCGGCATGCCTCGATCCGATCATGGCTTCGATCATGCGGGCGACGATATACGGCTGGGAAATCGTCTGGTTATGGCCGATCGGAAGCGAGGCGTCGACATATGCCTGGCCCGACATGGCCGGTTCAATGAACAGGTGGCGCGGCACGGTTTCCATCGCCATCAGCACCTTCGGGTCGCTCACGCCCTGGCGCGCGATGCGGCCCACCATCGCGCGGCGCACCGCCTCGCTGGCCGCCAGGTCCGAACGCTGGGCGGCCGGCGCGCTGCTGGCCGCCTGCACATAGCTGGGCGCGCGCGGCGCCGGGCCCGGGGACGGCGGCGTCCTGGCACCGGTATAGCTGGTGGCGTTGCGGGTGGCGGTCTGCGGCGTCTGCACCGGCGCCGGCGTGCCGGGTTTGCGCACGCCGCTCGTCACCGACGACAGCGGCAGCGGAAAATTCGGTCGCGCATCCTTCATCCCAAGCCTCCCGCCAGCAGCGCCAGCTGGGTCTTGTGGGTCAGGTCGATCTGCAGCGGCGTGATCGACACGCGACCTTGCGCGGTCGCGTGGAAGTCGGTGCCCTCGCCCGCATCGCGGCAGGCGCCGGGGGCACCGATCCAGAAGATCTCGCGGCCGCGCGGATCCTCTGCGCGGATCACGGGCTCGGCCTGGTGCCGGCGTCCGAGGCGGGTCGGCGTCAGCGGGCCGATCTCCTCGTACGGCAGGTTCGGGATGTTCACGTTCAGCAGGAAGGCCTTGGGCAGCATGTCGAAGCCGCCGGCGGCGAAACGCTCGACAATGTCGCGCGCCACCCGGGCGGCCGAATCGACGTGGGCCCAGCCGCCGTGCACCTGCGAGAAGGCGATCGCCGGCAGGCCGAACAGGAAGGCTTCGGTGGCGGCGGCGACGGTGCCGGAATACAGGGTGTCGTCGCCCATATTCTGGCCATTATTGATGCCGGAAACCACCAGGTCGGGCGGCGCATCGGACATGCCGGTCAGGGCGATGTGCACGCAGTCGGTCGGCGTGCCATTGGTGAAATAGAAGCCGTTGGCCGATTTATAGACCGACAGTGGCCGGTCCAGGGTCAGCGAATTCGAGGCGCCCGAGCGATTGCTGTCAGGTGCGACGACGACGAGGTCGGCGATCGGCGCGAGCGCGTCCGCCAACGCCTGCAGCCCAGGCGCCAGATAACCGTCATCGTTACTGATCAAGATTCGCATGGCGGAGATTTTACCTGAAGCAACGCCCGTATCGACGCCCGGCAGTAGAAATTCACGCCCAGATTTCATAATCCGGGACGATCGATGGACCGCCTGATAACAGTGAAGCGGACATGCGACAGTTTACTGGACAGGCTGACAATCTCGACTGGAATCGGCCAATGCCGTCTTTACAAGTTGCTTGTCAGTAGGGAAAGTCAGGGCGTGGCGTGCGAAGGTGATGGTCAATCTGGGCAGGCAGATGCGAGGCCGGCAAGGGGTCGCGAGCTGGCGCCACGCGGGTGATGGCGGCTCAATGCTGGCGGGTTGGAAGCCAGCGATCAGGCGCAGGCCCGCGGGCGCCGGCATAAGAAAGCCGGCATACGAACGCCGGCCCAAGCACTTGCCCGGAGCGGCGCCGGGCGTCAAGGCTGGCGCAGCGCCGTCAGCGTATCGCCATCGGATTGTCGCGCGCCGCCTCGATCAAGGCCCCTTCGAGCAGCGACACTTCGTCCTGGGTGAAGGACAGCAGTGCGTCCTTGTCGCCCTCTTGCAGATAGACCTGCTTGATCATGGCGGCGCCGCGCCGGCGCAGCGGATGGGCGGCGCTGGGCCTCAGCACCGAGGTGCGCAGGCTGTCGGCCAGCGCCCTGGCCTCGCCCGGACTACTGCTGTCGATCAGGTTCTGCAACTGGGTCAGCTTGTGCCCCAGGTTGTCGGCCGCGTGGCCGGTCTCGGCATGCTCGCGCGAGGCCGCATGCGCGTGCTGGCCGCGCGCCGCGATGCCTTCCGCCGCAGGCTGGGACGGCGGGGTAGTCTCTACGCCGTCCGGGAGCAGCCCGGCGGCTGACGCCCCGGCCTGAGCCCGCATCCGCTCCAGCATCTGCGCCTGCACGGCATCGTCCGGCGCGCCACCGGTCGCCGGCGCGCCTTCGACTTCGCGCAAGTGCTGGCGCAATTCGGCCACCTGTTCGCGCAGGCGGCGCGCGGCTTCGGCCTCGCCCTGCTGGCCCAGGGTCGAGGCCAGCCGCAGCTGCATATTGAGCGTTTCGGGATGGCCGGCCCCGAGGTCCCGCTCGCGCGTGCGCGCCAGCGATTCCTGGATGCTGCGCACCGCCGCCAGATCGCCCTGGGCGGCCAGGATCTCGGCCAGCGCCTCGCGCGCCGACAGCGTGCCGGCGGCGTCCAGGCCGTCGTGCCGTTCGCGGGCCCGCAACACCGATTCGAGCATGCGCCGCGCGTTGCCCAGTTCGCCCGTCTCGCCCAACAGCAGCGCCAGCCGCTGGCCACAGCGCAGGGTGTCGGCATGCTCGCCGCCCTGGCGCCTGCGGCGGGCATCGAGCACCCGCTCGAGCACGATGCGGGCGCGTTCGAGTTCACGCTGCTGCACCAGGCTGTGGGCCAGGTCTTCAAGACAGTCGAGCGTGACCGGGTGTTCGGCCCCGAGCGCGCGTTCGCAGGTGCTCACCACCTGCTCGTGCAGCGCCAGCGCGCGCTCGCCCTCGCCCAGCGCGGCCAGCACCCGCGCCAGCTGCGAGCGCGCCGTCAGCGTCTCGGCGGCTTGTGCTCCGGCCTTGCGCGCGCAGGCCTGGGCCAGCAGGTCGTAGTGGCGGCGCGCCTCTTGCACGGCGCCGCTGTCGAGCAGGAGTGCGGCCAGCGCGGCGCGGCCCTGGCGGGTGGCCGCATGGTCGTCGCCGAGCAGGCGTTCACGCAAGACCAGGCTTTCTTCTAAACAGGCGCGGGCTTCTTCGCGGCGCCGCTCGCGGCGGCACAGCTCGCCCAGGCGGACGAGGTATTCGGCCAGCTGCGGCGAGCCGATCTCGTCGTCGCCGCCCAGCCGGCGCGCCTGCGCGACCGCGGCGCGCAGGCGCACTTCGGCCAGCGATTGCCAGGGAAGGCTTGCCGGCGCCAGCCATTCGGCCAGCAACGCGGCATGGCGCGCCAGCGCACGGCGGTCGCCGGCCGGGCCGGCGGTGGACAGGGCGTCAGCCAGCGCCAGCTGGGTCTCGTCGAACCAGCTGTCGAGGTTGACGCGCGACCAGCCATAGCTGGCGCGCAGCAGCGCCTCGAAGCGCGGCTGGTAGCCAGGCAAGCCGTGGCGCGCATCGCCGCGCCGCCAGCGCGCATGCGGATCGCTGCGCGCGCCGTCGGCGCTGCAGGCCAGCGGATAGAGCAACAAAGGACGCTGTTCGTCTTCATGGGTGCAGCGGTAGTCGATGGCACGCCGCAGCACGCCTTCGATGCCTTCGATGCTGCCCGGCGCCGGCGTGAACAGGCCCACCAGGCGGTCGGGCACGAGGGTCGAACACACGCTGACGGCGGCCGAGCGCCCGGCGGCGGTGGCGACCAGCACGTGGCCGAAATGCTGGGCCAGGCGCGCCGCGAAGCGGCGGAACAGCGCCGGGCAGGCGTCGAACAGGGCTGGGTAGTCGAGCCGGCCGGCGCGTTCGGCATAGCTGTCGTCGAAGCGTCCGGCGCGCAGCAGGTAGAGGGGACGGCGGCCGTCGGCGCGTTCGAGATAGGCCTGCCAGCCGACGCCGTCGATCACGCGGTCGGCCAGCTCCTCGCCGCGGCCGGCGGTGTTGCGCAGCCGGGCGCGGCAGGCCTCGAAGAATTCGAGCAGCCCGGGCCGCGCCGCGTCGCCCGCTTCGTCGTCGGCGGCATGCGCGCCCGGAAGCCCCGCCAGGTGCGCGGACGCCGGCCCGGTGTCGGGCTGGGAGGCAGACTGGGAAGCAGGCAGCGAGACAGGCAGCCCGGCTAACGGTTCATCGGCCGGCACCGCGAAATAACGGTGCAGCGCCGGCGCCTCGAGATCCCAGTCGATCACCAGCACCGGCGCCTCGGCGTCCCCACCCGCCAGCTGCAGCGCCAGCGCCGCCAGCACGGCATTGCGCGCCGCGCCGCCCTCGTAGGCATAGAAGCTCGTCACCGCGCCGGGCATGGCCAGCGGCGGAAGCGAGATACCTTGTTGGTCCATATGGCTCCTCATTCTTTTGGAAACGTCAGTTCTGGAACATCGCGCCATTCTGGTGGGACAGCGGGAAGCACGAAATGGTTGCAGTCGTGGTCGAGTGGAGTATGCTTTTTTTGACATGCATAATGGGCTGCGATCCGCTTGACCATCTTGTCAATGTCCGGCAAGAAGTCTGGATTCGACATGAGATCGGGCGTGGCCATCGTGTAGTGCGAAAAGTCGACGTAGAAGCGCGCGTCGCTGATCTGGAGCGGCAGCGATTCGGGGTGGCGCGTCATGACGACCGGGATGATCAGGCGGCTCGGCAGGGTGTACCACTTGCCGCGCTCGGCCTCGATCAGGCGCATGGCCTCGTACTCGCGCCGCGTGTAGGCGTGGGCCTCGTACTTGGGCGTATAGATGAGGATCATGCAGACGCTCTCGCACATGGCGCGTGCGATCTTGCTGTCGAGATCGTCGCCGCCGCCCAGCTGCTCGGTATCGATAAACAGTTCGTGTTCGTTGTCCAAGTAGGGTTCGAGATAGCAGCGCAGGGCGTCGGCCAGGGCCGACTTGAAGCGCTGCATCAGCGCGTGCCGGCCGTGGGCATAACTGAAGAAACAACCGTAACGGATTGCCATGCTTGTCCTCTTGTGCTGGGCGCGCGCAGCGTCCACATCCCAAGACTCTAGCGCGCAGCCCCATGCCGGCTTTGCGGACGGACAAGCGGACACGGGCCTTGCGACGAAGATTCGCTCTCTTTCTTAAGGCATAATTCGCCCCGCCAACAACTCCGCCAATAAACTGTGAGGAAGCAATGAAAGCCGTACGCTGCACCGCTTGGGGACCGCCAGACAGCCTGGTGCTCGACAACTTGCCGGAGCCGGTCGCCGGCCCTGGCGACGTCGTGGTGGACGTGAAGGCGGCCGGCGTCAACTTCCCCGACGTGCTGACGGTCCAGGGCAAGTACCAGGTGCGTCCTCCCCTTCCCTTCACGCCGGGCAATGAGTTCGCGGGCGTGGTGCGCGCCGTCGGCGCCGGCGTGGACGGCTTCGTTCCCGGCCAGCGCGTGATCGGCTTCACCCGCACCGGCGCCTTCGCCGAGCAGGCCGTGGCGCCAGGCAGCGCCTTCCTCCCGATGCCGGACGATATGGACTTTGACGTCGCCGCCGCCATCACGCTCACCTACGGCACCTCCTATCACGCGATCGCCGACCGCGGCGCCTTGCGGGCGGGCGAGACGATGCTGGTGCTGGGCGCGGCCGGCGGCGTGGGCCTGGCGGCGATCGAGATCGGCAAGGCCCTCGGCGCGCGCGTGATCGCGGCCGCGTCCAGCGACGAGAAACTGGCGGCGTGCAAGGCGCACGGCGCCGACGTGCTGATCAATTATGAAACCGAGGACTTGCGCGAAGCGATCCGCTCCGCCACCGACGGCAATGGCCCGGACGTCATCTACGATCCGGTCGGCGGCAAGTACAGCGAGCCGGCGCTGCGCTCGATCGCCTGGCGCGGGCGACACCTGGTGGTGGGCTTCGCGGCCGGCGAGATCCCGCGCCTGCCGTGGAACCTGATGCTGCTGAAAGGGGCGTCGGTGGTGGGCGTGTTCTGGGGCGACTTTACGCGCAAGGAACAGGATGCGCACCTGGCGGCGATGGCGCGCATCACCGGCTGGATCGCGCAAGGGAAATTGAAACCGCTGGTCTCGCAGCGCTACCGCCTTGCCGACACCGCGCAGGCGCTGCAGGATATGGCGGCGCGCAAGGTCATCGGCAAGGTCGTGATCGTGCCCTGAAGCACGGTCAGGCGACGTTCTCGTCCGCCTCTTCGACCGGCCGGAAGAACTGGATCACTTCTTCCTGCACCCGCGTGCGCTTGAACGACGGCAGACTCTGCCAGATGCGGCGGCCATAGGGCTTGGTGATGATGCGCGGATCGCAGATCATCAGCACGCCGCGGTCGTCGACGTCGCGGATCAGGCGGCCGGCGCCCTGCTTGAGGGTAATGATCGCCTCGGGCAACTGATGGTGCATGAAGCCGTTCATGCCCTGCTTTTCCATCACCTCGATGCGCGCAGCCAGCACCGGATCGTCGGGCGGCGCAAACGGCAGCTTGTCGATGATCACCAGCGACAGCGCCTCGCCGCGCACGTCGACGCCTTCCCAGAAGCTCTGGCTGCCGACCAGCACCGCATTGCCGGCATTGCGGAAGGAATCGAGCAGTTCGGTGCGGCCCCGCTCGCCCTGCACGAATAGCGGGAAATCCCAGCCGCGCTCGGCGAACTCGGTGCGCAGGCGCTCGGCCACTTTATTGACCGCGCGGATCGTCGTGCACAGGAAAAAGGTGCGGCCACCGGCCGCCTCGATCACCGGCAAGGCGGCATCGACCACGGCGTCGGTGTACACGGCCGCCTGCGGTTCAGGCAAGCCGGTCGGCACGTACAGGATGCCCTGGTTCTCGTAGTCGAAGGGGCTGGGCCAGGTCTTGGCCGGCTCGCCGGTCAATCCGAGCTGATCGGAGAAATGCTTGAAATCGTTCTTCACCGCCAGCGTGGCCGAGGTGAAGATCCAGCTGCGCGGCGTGCCTTCGCGCTGGTTGGTGAAGATCGGCGCGATCGACAGCGGCGTCTTGTGCAATTGGAGCGAGGACGAGAAAGCCTCGGCCCACAGCACGGCCTGCTCGTTGGCCGGCGCCTTGTGGTCGGGCTTCCAGCCGTCGAACGAGGCGGCCAGCTCGTGCGCGCGCAGGCGGCAGGCCTCGATGGTTTCGGCGCGCGCGGCGTTTTCTTCGAGCACCGTGATCATGCCGGCGATTTCTTCTTTCAGCTTGTCCAGGGCCGGGAAGAACTGCGACGTCGGCATGATCTGCGGCAGCGACAAGCGCAGGTTGCCGTCGCCGAAGGACAGGCGCAGGTCGCGCGCGGCCTTTTCGACCACGGTCACCACCTTGGCCCAGTCCGGGCCGCCGCGTGCATGGGCCAGGCCCTCGGCCAGCACGTCGCGGCACAGTTCCAACACTTGCGAGGTCGAGACCGACTGGCCGAAGAACAGGGTCGCGACGTCGGGCAGCTGGTGCGCCTCGTCGAAGATGATGGTATTGGCCGACGGCAGCAGCTCGGCCACGCCGGTATCCTTCAGCGCCACGTCGGCAAAGAAGAGATGATGGTTGACCACCACCACATCTGCTTGTTGTGCTTCCCTGCGCGCCTTCATCACGAAGCAATCCTGGTAGTACTGGCACTCGGCGCCCATGCAGGTATCGCGGGTCGAGGTGACCAGGTTCCACACGGTGGCGGTCTCGGGCACCTTGGCCAGCTCGGCCTTGTCGCCCGAGCTCGTCATCTTGATGAAGCGCGAGATCTCGCGCAGGTGGCCAACGTCGTCGCGCGACGTCAGGCGCCCGTTCTGCAGGGTGCGCTCGAGATGGAAATGGCAGACGTAGTTCGAACGGCCCTTGAGCAGGGCGACCGAGACCGGCGCGCGCAAGGCGGCGCGCACGGTCGGGATATCGCGCAGGAACAATTGGTCTTGCAAGTTCTTGGTGCCGGTCGAGACGATGGTCTTGCCGCCCCACAGCAGTGCCGGCACCAGGTAGGCGAAGGTCTTGCCCGTGCCGGTACCGGCCTCGGCCATGAGCACCTGCTGGTCGGCGATAGCCTGGGCCACGGCCTTGGCCATCTCGGTCTGCGACTGGCGCGGCTTGAAGGTGCCGACGGCCGGCGCGAGCGGGCCGCCCGCACCGAACAGGCGATCGACGTCGGCGTCGTACTTGCCGGCGGGAGCCTGGGTTTCCGGGGCTGCGGGAGCAATAGTCTCCACCGCATCCGGAGAAGCAGAAAGTTGGTCGGTCAAAATACGTGGTTTCGTTGGGCCTGGGAATGAATCAGGCGGGGATATCGGGTACCAGCTGCATCTTCAGCAGCGTAATATGATCTTTGAGCTGCAGTTTACGCTTCTTGAGGCGGCGCAGTTGTAACTGGTCGGCATGACCGTCCGCCGTCAACAGGGAGATCACGGCGTCGAGGTCGCGGTGTTCCACATCGAGTTCGATAATACGGCGTTGTATGTCCTGGACGTCGGTCATGTTGGATGCAGTTACGGGAAAGAATGGCGAAAAGCGCCGGCCAAGGCGGGCGCTCCGGATTTTGCTATGTTGTTGCTACAACATTAACTTGCAAGCTGGTGGCTTCTCAGTGCATAGTTTAATCGAGGCGGAGGTTGCCGCCAACAAAGAATGGCGTTAGCGTCCCGGAAAACACGGATTTATGACTTCTTACAAGATCGAAGCGGGCACCGCGCAACATATCGGAAACCGCCCCCAGCAAAACGACCGCGCCGCCCTGTTCACCGGCGCCCGCGCCCCCGGCTACGTGCTGGCGGTGCTGTCGGACGGGGTCGCCAGCCCGGCCGGGGCCGACCAGGTGCTGCATACGGCGCGCCAGGTCTTCGACGCATTCAAGCCCGGCGACCGCCCCGGCATCGAGCGCCTGGCACAACTGCTGCACGAGATGATCAGCGAGACCCACACGGTGATCAAGATGAACGCCGTGGCCACCCAGGCCGAAGTCCACGCCAGCTTCGTCGGCCTGGTGATCAGCCCGCACGGCGAGGCGGTCTGGGCCCACGTGGGCGATTCACGTCTCTACCGCTTCGAGCACGGCAAGTGCGCGGTGCGCACCAGCGACACCGCCTACGTCGAGCACCTGATCGGCAGCGACCGCCTGCCGCCCGACGCGGCGCGCAACCACCGCCGCTCCAAGCTCTTGCTCAATGTATTGGGAAACAGCCGCAAGGAACCCTTCGTCACGACTGGCAGCCACACGGGCCTGGCGGCGGGCGACAGCTTCTTGTTGTGCTCGGACGGCCTGTGGCATTTCTTCACCGACGCCGAACTGGCGGCCGTGACCGCCAGGACAACGCCGCGCCAGGCGTCCGAGATGCTCATCAACAAGGCCACCGAGCGCTCGCAGGGCAAAGGCGGTAATTGCACCATGGCCATCGTGAAGCTGGTCAAGCCGGCCCAGGATGGATCGTTCGCCTGACCAGGGTCGTCGCTGGCGTCAACGGCGACCGCCAGCTTGAGCCGGTAGCCCTCGCCCCGTCGTTCCTGCCACTGGCAGAAACGACGGTTGAGGCTATTGGCTATTGGTCGGCGCCGGCCCGTTGCCGTTGGCGCGCCTGGCTTCCTCGGCCGCGCGCTGGGCGGCCTTGGCTTCGCGTTCGGCCACGCGGCGCGCGACTTCCTTCTGGCGCTCTTCGGACTTGCGGCGGCGCTCTTCATAGGCCGCGACATTCGCGGCGCGTTCGGCGGCTTCCTTCTCGGCGTTCGCCGCGCTTTCCTGGGCACGCTGCTGGCTGCGTACCACGCGCGATTCGCCCGGCTTGGTGCGCGGCGGCGGCGCGGTGCTGGCCGCAGCCTTCACCGGCGGCGGATCGGCCGCCAACTTGGCTTCTTCTTGCGCATAGGCGGCGTCGGCCTCGGCGATCGCCTTGTCGCGCTCGTCTACCTTGAGGCGGCGCAGATAAAGCGAGGCCTCGATCTCGATCGCGCGCTGCGTCACCAGGGCCGCACGCCGCTCTTCGCGCGCTTCGTCCAGGCAGCGGTTGACGAAGAATTTATCGTAGCAAACCACTTCGCGTTCGGCATAGCGCGCCTCGATCGCGGCGCGCTCCGCGGCGACCGCCGCCAGGCGCCCTTCGGCCTGTTCGGCCGAGGTGGTCGGCGCCGGCGGCGTTTCCTCCGGCACCAGCTCGGTGTTCGAGCAAGCCCCCAGCAGCAGCGTCAGGGAGATTGAGGCGGCGATTGCGGTGAAGCGCAGCATCGGTTGTCTCGTCATGGTGTTCCTTTCGATCATGCAATGGCGTCGGCCGCGCCGCGCCGTTCGGCGAGCAGGTACTCGCGCGACTGCATCTCGATGATACGCGATACGGTCCGGTGGAATTCGTTCGCCAGCTGGCCGGTGGTGTACAGCTCTTCCGGCTCGACCGCTGCCGACATGATCAGCTTGACCTTGTGGTCGTAGAACACGTCGATCAGCCAGGTGAAGCGGCGCGCCTCGGACGACTGGGCCGCCGACATCGCCGGGATGCCGGACAGGACCACGGTATGGAACTGGCTGGCCAGTTCCAGGTAGTCGTTCTGCGAGCGCGGGCCGCCGCACAGGGTGGCGAAGTCGAACCAGATCACGCCGCCGGCGCGGCGCAGCGCGCGGATCTCGCGCTTTTCGATGTGCACGATCGGCGATTCGTCGGCGGTATCGGCCACCTTGGCATAGGCGTCGCGCAGCGCCTTGTCGGACGCCGCGTCGAGCGGCGTGTAATAGGCCTCTACCTGCTCCAGCGCGCGCTTGCGGTAGTCGTTGCCGGCGTCGACGTTCAGCACGTCGAGTCTGTCCTGCAGCAGCGCGATGGTGGGCAGCATGCGGTCGCGGTGCAGGCCGTCCGGATACAGGGTCGACGGCTCGTAGTTCGAGGTCATCACGAAGGAGACGCCATTGTCGAACAGGGCCTTGAGCAGGTTGTACAGGATCATCGCGTCGGCGATGTCCGAGACGTGGAATTCGTCGAAGCAGATCAGGCGATACTTCTTGGCGATGCGCTTGGCGACTTCGTCGAGCGGATCGGCCACGCCCTTCAGTTCATCCAGCTGGCCATGCACGGCGCGCATGAACTCGTGGAAGTGCAGGCGCGTCTTGCGCACCACTGGCACCACCAGGTAGAACGAATCCATCAGGAAGGATTTGCCGCGCCCCACCCCGCCCCACATATACACGCCCTTGGGCACGTCGGGACGGTTGATCAGGCGCTTGAAAGCGGACGACCGCTGGGCCTTGTAGTGGACCCAGTCGTCGTACGCCTGTTGCAGGCGGTCGACCGCCATTTGCTGCGCCGGGTCGGACTTGAAGCCGCGCTCGTTCAGCGCGTGCTGGTAATACTCTTGAACGTTCATATTCTTACCGCTGTAAACGTAATGTGGGCGGGGAAGCCCGCCCACATTACGGGATACCGTTCGCCGGCGCCGCGTGAACCGCGCCGGCGAATGTTCCTGTTTGCTTAGAAGTTCAGCGAACGCTTGTCGACTGCCAGCGCGGCTTCCTTGGTCGCTTCCGACAGCGACGGGTGCGCGTGGCAGATGCGGGCGATGTCTTCCGACGAGGCCTTGAACTCCATCGCGACCACGGCTTCCGAGATCAGCTCGGAGGCCATCGGGCCGACGATGTGCACGCCCAGGATTTCATCGGTCGTGGCATCGGCCAGGAACTTGACCATGCCCGAGGTGTCGCCCAGCGCGCGCGCACGGCCGTTGGCCATGAACGGGAAGGTGCCGGCCTTGTACTGCACGCCTTCGGCCTTGAGCTGCTGCTCGGTCTTGCCGACCCACGCGATTTCCGGCGAGGTGTAGATGACCCAAGGAATCGTGTTGAAGTTGACGTGACCGTGCTGGCCGGCGATGCGCTCGGCAACCGCCACGCCTTCTTCTTCGGCCTTGTGCGCCAGCATCGGGCCGCGCACGACGTCGCCCACCGCCCACACGCCCGGCAGGCTGGTGCGGCACTCGTCGTCGACCACCACGAAGCCGCGCTCGTCGAGCTGCAGGCCGACGGTTTCGCCGCCCAGACCGATCGTGTTCGGCACGCGGCCGATCGAGATGATCAGGCGGTCGAACACGGCCGTCGAGGCCGCGCCGGACGAATCCGTATATTCCACGGTGACGTCGTTGGCGCCCTTGGTGATCGCGCCGATCTTGCAGCCCAGGTTGATCTTCAGGCCCTGCTTGGTGAACAGCTTGTGCGCTTCCTTGGAGATCTGCTCGTCGACCGCGCCCAGGAAGGTCGGCAGGCCTTCCAGCACCGTGACGTCGGCGCCGACACGGCGCCACACGCTGCCCATTTCCAGGCCGATGACGCCGGCGCCGATCACGCCGAGCTTACCCGGCACGGCGTCGATCGCCAGTGCGCCGGTGTTCGACAGGATCAGTTTCTCGTCGAATTCCGCGCCCGGCAGCTGGCGTGCGTTCGAACCGGTCGCCACGACCACGTTCTTGGCGGTGATGGTCTCAAGGGTCGGGCCCGAGACGTTGATGGTATAGCCCGCATCGCCTTCCGCCTTGCCGGCGAAGGCGCCGCGGCCGTGGAAGAAGGTGACCTTGTTCTTCTTGAACAGGAACAGGATGCCGTCGTTGTTCTGCTTGACGATGGTGTCCTTGCGCTTGAGCATGGTCGGCAGGTCGAGCTCCAGGCCCGAGACCTTGATGCCGTGGTCGGCGAAGGCGTGGCCGGCGTGCTCGAAGTGTTCCGACGATTGCAGCAGCGCTTTCGACGGGATGCAGCCGACGTTGGTGCAGGTGCCGCCCGGGGCAGGCTTGCCTGCGGCATTGCTCCACTCGTCGATGCAGGCGGTCTTGAAGCCCAGCTGGGCAGCGCGGATGGCGGCGATGTAGCCGCCAGGACCGCCGCCGATCACGACGACGTCAAATTGTTTATCGCTCATTACTTTGATTCCTTGTTAAGTTCGATTCGTTGCCTCTGCCCTAGCCCTTGGAACGTCGTCCCCGCGAAGGCGGGGACCCAAGTTTCTCCGCACAGTGGCTGCGTTCGAATCAGCCAGCGGCTCGGAAGACTTGGGTTCCCGCCTTCGCGGGAACGACGTGCTGGAGACGCGGATTCGTGAAGCACTCGTACGCATCAAACGTGTTTATTCTTCCGGAATGAATACCCACAACAGCAGGTATATCAGGATGCCGAAGCCGAACGTCAGGACGAACAGCACGAAGATCAGGCGCCAGACCCACGATTCGAGACCGTAGGTGCGCGCCAGGCCGCCGCACACGCCGCCCAGCCAGCGGTCGAGCCGCGAACGGCGCAGGCCGCTCAGCAGGTCGTCGCGATGCTGGTCGAAGGAAATCCGCTCCGTAGTGGGCGGTTCCTTGCTGAGACTGACGGTCGACGCACCCGACAGGATGCGCGCCTTGGCCTGCTCGAATTCGGCATCCGACAGCGCGCCGGCCTGGTGCAGCTCGTGCAGCCGCTTGATTTCATCTGACAGCATGACGTTCTCCGGCAAACAGCAAGCCGGCGCGCGCATCGATGAACGATGTGGCGCCGGCACGTGATGAATTACAGGTCCAGCAGCAGGCGGGCCGGATCTTCCAGCGCGTCCTTCATCGCGACCAGGCCCAGCACGGCTTCGCGGCCGTCGATGATGCGGTGGTCGTACGACATTGCCAGGTAGTTCATCGGACGGATGACGATCTGGCCGTTTTCGACGACGGCGCGGTCCTTGGTCGCGTGCACGCCCAGGATCGCCGACTGCGGTGGGTTGATGATCGGGGTCGACAGCATCGAGCCGAACACGCCGCCGTTCGAGATCGAGAAGGTACCGCCCGACAGGTCGTCCAGGGTCAGCTTGCCGTCCTTGGCTTTCTGACCGAACTCACCGATTTTCTTTTCGATCTCGGCGATCGTCATCTGGTCGGCGTTGCGCAGGATCGGCACCACCAGGCCACGTGGCGAACCGACGGCGATGCCGATATCGAAGTAGCCGTGGTAGACGATGTCGTTGCCGTCGACCGAGGCGTTCAGGATCGGGTACTTCTTCAGTGCGGCAACGGCAGCCTTGACGAAGAAGGACATGAAGCCCAGCTTGACGCCGTGTTCTTTCTCGAACTTGTCCTTGTACTTGTTACGCAGTTCCATGACCGGAGCCATGTTCACTTCGTTGAAGGTGGTCAGGATGGCGTTGGTCGATTGCGATTGCAGCAGGCGCTCGGCGATACGGGCACGCAGGCGGCTCATCGGCACGCGTTCTTCCGGACGGTCGCCCAGGTTCCCTGGCGCCGGTGCGGAGACTTGCTGCAGGGCTGCCTTCGGTGCGGCAGCAGGCGCTGCGGCTGGCTTGCCGGCTGCGGCGGCCAGGGCGTCGCCCTTGGTCACGCGGCCGTCACGGCCCGAGCCTTCGACGCTCGACGCCGAGATATTGTTCTCAGCCAGGATCTTGGCGGCGGCCGGCATGGCGACGCCTGCTTTCGATTGATCAGCAGCTGGCGCGGCGGCTGGTGCGGCTTCGATCGGCGCGTTTGGCGCTGCCGAGGGAATAGCCTTGACCGCGATCGGGCTGGTCTGCGCCGATGCTTCGGTATCGATGATGGCGATGACTTCGCCGGCGACGACGGTCGCGCCGTCGGCTTTGAGCAGTTGCACGATCACGCCGGCGCTTGGCGCCGGCAGTTCCAGGACCACCTTGTCGGTCTCGATGTCGATCATGTTTTCGTCGCGCGACACGGATTCGCCGACTTTCTTGTGCCACGACAGCAGGGTTGCTTCAGCAACGGATTCCGACAGAACAGGGACCTTGACTTCGATTTGTGCCATTTTTTAAAACTCCAGTAATTATTCTTTGCAAGTACCCCCGCGCACGGGTCGCGGGGGCCGTGGTTTTACCTTATCTGACCGATTACTTGGTCAGGATGAAACCTTTGAGCTTCGAGAACGCGGTCTCCAGCAGTTCTTTCTGCTGAGCGATGTGCTTGTCCGCATAACCCACTGCCGGCGATGCCGACGCGGCGCGACCGGCGTAAGCCAGGCGCTGGCCATCTTCCATGCCTTCGAAGATGTTGTGCTGGATCTGGAACCACGGACCCTGGTTTTGCGGCTCGTCCTGCGCCCACACCACTTCGGTCGCGTTCGGGAACTTTTTGAGTTCGGCGGCGAACGACTTGTGCGGGAACGGGTACATCTGCTCGATACGGATGATCGCGGTGTCGGTGCTGTTGCGTGCCTTGCGTGCGTTGACCAGGTCGAAATAGACCTTGCCCGAGCAGGCGATCACGCGCTTGACCTTGCTTGCTTCGATCTTGTCGTCGCATTCGCCGATGACGGTCTGGAAGCCGCCCTTGGCCAGGTCGGTCAGCGGCGAACCGGCGTCCTTGTTACGCAGCAGCGACTTCGGCGTGAAGATCACCAGTGGCTTGCGGAACTGGCGCACCATCTGGCGGCGCAGCAGGTGGAAGATCTGGGCAGCCGTGGTCGGCTGGACCACTTGCATATTGTTGTCGGCGCACAGCTGCAGGAAGCGCTCGATACGGGCCGACGAGTGCTCCGGACCCTGGCCTTCGTAGCCGTGCGGCAGCATCATGACCAGGCCCGAGGCGCGGCCCCACTTCACTTCGCCCGAGGCGATGAACTGGTCGATGACGACTTGCGCGCCGTTGACGAAGTCGCCGAACTGGGCTTCCCAGATGGTCAGGGTGTTCGGTTCGGCGGTCGAGAAGCCGTATTCGAAGCCCAGCACCGCTTCTTCGGACAGCACCGAGTCAATCACGGTGAAGTCGGCCTGGTTGTCAGAGACATTGGCCAGCGGCAGGTAGATGCCCTGGTCCCAACGCTCGCGGTTCTGGTCGTGCAGCACGGCGTGGCGGTGCACGAAGGTGCCGCGGCCGGCGTCCTGGCCCGACAGGCGGATCGCGTAGCCCGAGGCCAGCAGCGAAGCGAAGGCCAAGTGTTCGCCCATGCCCCAGTCGAGGTTGACTTCGCCGCGGCCCATGGCGGCGCGGTCGGCCAGCACCTTGTCGACCAGCGAGTGCGGTTTGAAACCTTCAGGCACCTTGGTAATGCGTTCGGCCAGGCGCTTCAGTTCGGTGACCGGCACGGCGGTGTCGGCGGCGTCGGTCCACTTCTTGTTCAGGAACGGCGCCCAGTCGACGGCGTACTTGCCCTTGAAGTTGGTCAGCACCGGATCGACCGTGTGCTTGCCGGCGTCCATGGCGTCGCGGAAGGCGGCGACCAGCTTGTCGCCGCCGTCGGCTTCGATGGTGCCCTGCGCAGCCAGTTTTTCAGCGTACAGCTTGCGGGTGCCCGGGTGCTTGGCGATCTTCTTGTACATCAGCGGCTGGGTCAGGGCCGGCGTATCTTGCTCGTTGTGGCCCAGTTTGCGGTAGCAGATGATGTCGACCACGACGTCCTTGCCGAACTCGGCGCGGTAGTCGAGCGCGATCTGGCTGGCCAGCACGACGGCTTCAGGATCGTCCGCATTCACGTGCAGCACCGGCGCTTCGATCATCTTGACGACGTCCGAGCAGTACAGGGTCGAGCGCGCATCGCGCGGATCCGACGTGGTAAATCCGATCTGGTTATTGATGACGATGTGGACGGTGCCGCCGGTACCGTAGCCGCGGGTCTGCGCCAGGTTCAGGGTTTCCATGACCACGCCCTGGCCGGCGAACGCAGCGTCGCCGTGCACCAGGATCGGCAGCACTTCCTTGCCCTTCTTGTCGCCGCGACGCATCATGCGCGCCTTGACCGAACCTTCGACCACCGGGTTGACGATCTCGAGGTGGGACGGATTGAACGCCAGCGACAGATGGACCGGGCCGCCCGGGGTCGAGATATCGCTCGAGAAGCCCTGGTGGTATTTCACGTCGCCAGCCGGCAGGTCGTCGGCGTGCTTGCCTTCGAATTCTTCGAACAGGTCGGCCGGGCTCTTGCCCAGGGTGTTGACCAGCACGTTCAGGCGGCCACGGTGGGCCATGCCGATGACGATTTCCTGGACACCTTTTTCACCGGCGCGCTGGATCACTTCGTCGATCGAGGCGATGAACGATTCGCCGCCTTCGAGCGAGAAGCGCTTGGCGCCGACGTACTTGGTGTGCAGATAGCGTTCCAGGCCTTCGGCCGCGGTCAGGCGTTCGAGGATGTGCTTTTTCTTTTCGGCGCTGAAGGTCGGGGTCGAGCGGATCGATTCCAGGCGCTCTTGCAGCCAGCGCTTTTCGGTCGGATCGCTGATGTACATGAACTCGGCGCCGATCGAACGGGTGTAGGTATCACGCAACATGTTCAGGATATCGCGCAGTGGCGCGGTTTCCTGACCGAAGTAGGTGTTGCTGATATTGAAAACGGTGTCGAGATCGGCTTCGGTGAAGCCGTAGAAGGCGGGATCGAGCTCTGGGAGTGGCGGACGTTCCTGGCGTTGCAGCGGGTCCAGGTTGGCCCAGCGCGATCCGAGGTAACGGTAGGCGGCGGTAATCTGGGTGACGGCGACGCGCTTGCGGCCCAGTTCGGAGTCGGCCGAAGCGACGACGGTGCGGATCGGACCCTGCTTGGCGCGTTCCGCGAACGAGGCTACCACCGAGGAGTGCACCACATCGGGGCGGTTCGAGCCGTCGACTGCCGGCACGTGTTGCATCTGGTCGAAATAGGCGCGCCAGTTTTCGGGCACCGACGTCGGATTATCCAGATAGGCCTCGTACAACTCTTCCACGTACGGGGCATTGCCGCCGAACAGGTAGGAGTTGGCGTTATGTTGTTGCATCATTCTTGCTCACCTTTCTTTTCGCGCTTCGCGAGGTTTGGGCGGGTTGTTTAAAACCTTCCGCGACACGGCCTGACCGGTTAGCGGATTGCACTTCAAGACATCAAGTTGTGGGGGAAGGACTGTTCAGTACCAAAATACGTGTGCAAAATCCTGCCAATTTGCGCACATTATTGTAACGCATGATCTTGACCAAGGCAGACCTTGGTCGAACAAATTATTTATTTCAAAATGTGTTTTTCAGCGTCGCACTTTTGGCATTCATTTCACTGCTGAGTTGACCATGTAAATGATAATCGTTATCATTTAAGGATGTCTTCATCCGCAACTCCCCTCAAGAACAAAGCCGAGCCTGAAAGCGCCCTGCCCGGCGCCAGCCGCGCCATGTGGCTCAAGCAGTTGCACCAGTGGCATTGGATCAGTTCGGCCATCTGCCTGATGGCCATGCTGCTGTTCAGTTTTACCGGCCTGACCCTGAACAACGCCACCCTGATCGAGGCCAAGCCGGTCGTCACGCGCCTGAAGGCGACGCTGCCCGAGCCGCTGCGGGCCCAGTTGCAGGCCTATGCCGAAGACCACGCCGACGCCGAAGTGCCGCTGCCGAGCGAGATCGCGGACTGGACCAATGGCGTCTTCCCGGTCGACGTGCGCGGCAAGCGCGCCGAATGGAGCGAAGAAGACGCCTACGTCGCCCTGCCCCGCCCCGGCGGCGACGCCTGGCTGCGCATCGCCGTCGACGGCAGCGCCGAATTCGAGAAGACCGACCGCGGCTGGATCTCGTGGCTCAACGATATGCACAAGGGCCGCAACACGGGCGCGGTGTGGAGCTGGTTCATCGACATCTTCGCCGTCGCCTGCGTGGTGTTCTGCATCACGGGCTTTCTGATCATGAAATACCACGCGGCCAAGCGGCCGTCGACCTGGCCGGTGGTCGGTTTCGGCATCGTGTTGCCGATCGTACTGGCGCTCCTGTTCGTCCACTGATCCATCAACCTGAGAGAAGACCAAGAATGAAACTGTCCCATTCGCTCGCCCTCACCCTCCCGCTCGCGTCGGGCTGGGCCATGGGCGCCGACCTGTCCGTCAAGTTCGACGTGCCGCAGCTGAACGTGGCCGAATATCACAAGCCCTATGTGGCGATCTGGATCGAGGGCGCCGACCAGAGCATCGCGTCCAACCTGGCCGTGCTGTACGACGTCAAGATGAAGGACAAGGGCGGCGAGAAATGGGTCAAGGACTTGCGCACCTGGTGGCGCAAGGCGGGCCGCGACGCCACCCTGCCGATCGCCGGCGTCAGCGGCGCCACCCGCGCGCCCGGCACCCACACCATGAAGTTCGACGGCGCCAGGTTTGGCATCGACAAGCTGGCGGCCGGCGAATACAAGCTGGTGGTGGAAGCGGCGCGCGAGGCGGGCGGACGCGAAGTGGTCAAGGTGCCGTTCACCTGGACCGGCAAGGGCAAGCTGGCGGCGAACGCGGCGGGCAAGGAAGAACTGGGCGCCGTGTCGCTCCAGATCCAATAACGATAAATACACACAATCAGGAGAACACCATGCAACAGAATAAACTCTACAAGGCCGCCATCGTCGGCCTGATGCTCGCCGGCGCCTCGATGACGGCCCAGGCCCACCGCGCCTGGATCCTGCCGAATACCGCCATGGTCGATTCGAAGGAAGCCTGGGTCACGATCGACGCCGCGATCTCGAACGAGGTGTTCGAGTTCAACCACCACCCGCTGCGCCTGGACAACCTGGTGGTCACCGATCCGGACGGCGTGCAGGCCAAGGCCGAAGGCGCCGTGGTCGGCAAGTACCGCAGCACGCTCGACCTGCGCCTGCCGAAGGACGGCACCTATCGCCTGGCGATCGTCAACAACAACCTGATGGGCAGCTACAAGCTGAACGGCGAAACCAAGCGCTTCCGCGGCGCCGCCGGCAGCCCGGCGGTGGCGATTCCCGCCGGCGCCACCGACGTGCAGACCACCGCCGTCCACTCGCGCAATGAAACCTTTGTGTCGGCCAACAAGCAGAACGACACCGCCCTGAAGCCGGTCGGCGAAGGCCTGGAAATGATCCCGCTGACCAATCCGTCCGACCTGCGCGTCGGCGAGCCGATCCGCGTGCGTTTCCACCTCGACGGCAAGCCGGTCGCGAACCTGCCGTTCAGCATCGTGCAGGGCACCGTCAAATACCGCGGTGCGTCGGGCGAGCAGCGCCTGACGACCGACGCCAAGGGCGAGGCCTCGTTCACCGTTCCGGCCGCGAATATGTACTGGCTCAGCGCCGGCTTCCCGTTCGGCGAAGGCAAACCGCAGCCGGGCGCCAAGCGCTACAGCTACGCGGCCACGCTCGAAGTCCTGCCGCAATAAGTACGATGCGCGACGTTCTCGTTCCGCTGGAAGTCGACATGGCGCTGCCGCCCGGCGGCAGCACCTTGTACACGACGTCCGGCACCGCGATGGGCACCGGCTGGTCGGCGCGGCTGATGCTGCCGCCCGGCGCCGACGGCGCCGCCTTGACGCACGCCCTGCAGCGTGAACTGGACGAGATCGTCGCGCAGATGAGTCATTGGGAGCCTGACTCCCTGCTGTCGCGCTACAACCAGGCCCCGGCCGGCAGCTGGCATCCGCTGCCGCCGCAGTTCTTCGAAGTCGCCGACTACGCGCTGCGGGTGCATGAAGACAGCGGCGGCGCCTACGATCCGGCCGGCGGGCAGCTGGTGAACCTGTGGGGCTTCGGCGCCACCCGGCGCTACGACCAGGCCGGCTTCTATGCGCCGGATGCGGCCGCGATCGGCGCCGTGCTGGCGCAGCGGGCCGCCAGCCAGCCGACGCTCGACCGTGCTGGCCGCCGCCTGCTGCAGCCCGGCGGCGCCCTTCTCGATTTTTCTTCCGTCGCCAAGGGCTATGCCGTCGACTGCATGGCGCGCTGCCTGGCACAGCGCAGCGTGCGTCACTACCTGGTCGAGGCCGGCGGCGAACTGCGCGGCGCCGGCGCCAAGGCCAATGGCGAGCCGTGGTGGGTAGAGATCGAAGGCGTCCCCGATGCCAACGGCTCCGCCAACCAGGCCGTGGTTGCCCTGCATGGCCTGGCAATCGCCACCTCGGGCGACTACCGCCGCTACTTTCAACACGGCGCCCGGCGCGCCGCGCACACCCTCGATCCGCGCAGCGGCCATCCGGTTGCCAATGGTGTCGCCTCGGTGACCGTGCTCGCGCCCACCTGCATGGCGGCCGATGCGCTGTCCACCGCGCTCACGGTGCTGGGTCCCGACGAGGGCCTCGCCTTCGCCGAGGCGCGCGGCATCGCGGCGCGCTTCCTGGTGCGCGCACCTGGCGACCTGGTCGATACTACGTCCAGCGACTGGCGCGCCTTACTGCAATGATGCTGACGATCGAACCCTTGCGCTGGGGCGGCGCGCTCGCGCTGTCCGGCGTCTATTTCGCCATGTGCCTCGGCATCTGGCGCAGCCGCCTGGCGCGCACCCGGGCCAGCGGCGGCGCGGCCGACTGGCTCGTGGTGCACGCCAGCCAGACCGGCAGCGCCGAATTCCTGGCCGAACGCACCGCCGCCACCCTGGCCCTGGGGGGCCTGGACGCGCGCGCCGCCTGCATGTCGACCGTCGAGGCCGCGCAGCTGGCCGCAGCCTCGCGCGTGCTGTTCATCTGCAGCACCTATGGCGAGGGCGATGCGCCGGATACGGCCGCGCGCTTTGCCGGCCACACGATGGGCGAAGCACTCGACCTGTCGCGGCTGCACTATGGCGTGCTGGCGCTGGGCGACGCGACGTATACCAATTACTGCGGCTTCGGCCGCGCGCTGGACGCCTGGCTGCGCCAGCGCGGCGCCACGCCGCTGTTCGACCGGATCGACGTCGACCGCGGCGCGCCCGAGGCGCTGGCCGCCTGGCAGCACCACCTGAGCCACCTGGCCGGCACCAGCGATGCGCCGGACTGGGAAGCGCCGGCCTACGGCGAATGGCGCATCGCCAGCCGTATCCAGCTCAATCCCGGCAGCGCCGGCGCGCCGTTGTACCGCATCGCCCTGGCGCCGCGCGCTGGCCAGCTGCCCGCCTGGGAAGCGGGCGACCTGGCCCAGGTCAGCGCGCCGCTCGACCCCGACCACCCGCGCGAGTATTCGATCGCTTCGGTGCCGGGCGAGGGCCGGCTCGAACTGCTGGTGCGTTTGCAGACGCGCGAGGACGGCACGCCGGGCGCGGCATCGGGCTGGCTGTGCGTGTGCGCGGGCCCGAACGACACGATCCGCCTGCGCGTGCGCGCCCATGCGCGCTTCCGGCTGGGCACGAATGCGGGGCGTCCCCTGATCGCGATCGGCAACGGCAGCGGCCTGGCCGGATTGCGTTCGCTGCTCAAGGCGCGCATCGATGCCGGAACGGACCGCAACTGGCTGCTGTTCGGCGAGCGCAATGCGGCCCACGACTATCTCTGCCGCGAGGAACTGGAAGCCTGGCGTGAAGGCGGCATGCTGGCGCGGCTAGACCTGGCGTTTTCACGCGACGAGGGGCAGGCGCTCTACGTGCAGCACCTGGTGAATGCGCACCAGGCAGAACTGCGCCGCTGGGTCGCGGATGGCGCGGCAATCTATGTCTGCGGCAGCCTGCAAGGCATGGCTGGCGGCGTGCACGATGCGCTGGTGTCGGCGCTCGGACTCGATAAGGTCGAGGCCATGATGGAAGACGGTCGCTACCGGCGCGACGTCTACTAGACAGGAATGAGAACCGCCGGCACTGCCGGCGGTATCGATCAATATTGCTGAGCTAACACAGCGTCAGCGTTTGTCGTTCTTGTGGCTTTGACGCCCTGCTTCGGCGTGCTGTTCCGGCGTGCCACCCTGGACGCCCTTTTGCTGGCTGCCCTGACTGCGGCCGCTTTGCTGGCTGCCCTGGTTCAGGTTGCTCTGCTGGCTGCCCTGGTTGTTGCCGCTCTGCTGGTTGCTCGACCCATGCGATGCACGACCGCCCTGGCTGGCGATTTCACGCTGGCGCTCCGGATCCATCGATGCGAAACCTTGCTTGCCGCTACCTTGATTGCCCTGGTTACCGCTCTGGCTATTGCCTTGCTGCGAGTGTTGGTTGTTGCCCTGTGGGTTGTTGTTACGCGAATTGTTTGCCATGATTGACTCCTTTTCATCGTGAACACATGTCAGCAGTGCTGACTCGAAGGACTCCATCGTAGCCACCTGAAGGCGCGCTGAACACCAAAAACCGGCAGTGCTCCTGTAGGAGTCTGCCCCACTGGCCCATGCGTCTGGACTGGCATACTGAAAGAAAAATCAGATATGAATTTGCCAGTTTGTAGAATGATAATTAATAAAATGGAAGCCCTGCGGAAGAAATGGGCTACGCCGAGACACCCTTATCTCTTTGCGGCAATATGAAGATCGGCATCGGGCACCGTCTTTTCATCGCTGTCCTGCTCGCCATTCTCACGGTGGCCGGCGCCGGTGTCTTATTACTGCGGCACAAGGTCCTGGGCAGTTTTGGCGACTACGCCGTCGGCATCGAACTCGACCGGCTGGACGGCTTGTCGAACGCCGTGGCGCGCCAGTACCGGGACCATGGCGACTGGACTTTCGTGCCTGGCGGCGACGCGCGGCGCGGCTGGATCACGCAAGAACTGGCGCGTCTGCAGACGAGCCATGTTGTCGCACCGGTCATGCCGGTCGCGCCGGCGCCGCCCGCTCCGCCCGCCATGCCGGTGTCCCCGGTCCCTCCCGCGCCACCGGCGCCTCCACTTCCCCCGCTGCCGCCACCCGCGCCGACCGGCGTCACCCAGGATCTGCACACGCGCATCACACTGCTCGACGCCACGGGCGGCTACCTGGCCGGACGCCTTCCCGGCACGCTGCCACTGGCGCAGCGCCCGATCGAGGTCGATGGCCGCACCGTCGGCTACCTCGGCGTGGCGCGCAGCCACCGGCCGAGCGATGCGATGGCCTACGCCTTCCTGTCCCAGCTTCAGCACAGCCTGTGGCTGATCGGCGCGGTCGCCGTCGTGCTCAGCGCATTGGCCGCGACCCTGCTGGCGCGCCACTTCCGGCATCCGATCGACCAGCTCGCGCGCGGCGCCGCCACGCTCGCCGCCGGTGACTATGGCGTGCGCCTGCCTGACACGCGCAGCGACGAACTGGGCGCGCTGGCGCGCCATTTCAATGTGCTGGCCGAGCGCCTCGACGGCGCCGAAACGGCACGCCGCCAGTGGGTGGCAGATACTTCGCACGAGCTGCGCACCCCGCTGGCGGTATTGCGCGCGCAGCTGGAAGCGATCCAGGACGGCGTGCGCCAGCCCACGCCGCAAGCCATCGACGCCATGGGGCGCCAGGTGAGGTCTCTGACCAGGTTGATCGACGAGCTGTACGCGCTGGCGCGCGCCGACGTCGGCGCACTCGAATGCCGACGCGAAGCGCTCGACCTGTGGGCGCTGGCAGCCAGCGAAGCCGGCGCCTTTGCCGCGCGCTTCCAGGCGGCCGGGATCGCGCTCGACATTGCCGCTGCGCCCACACAGTCGCGCGTGCTGGCCGACCCGGACCGCTTGCGCCAGGTATTGGCCAACCTGTTCGAGAACAGCCTGCGCTATACCGCGGCTGGAGGCATCGTGCGCCTCGCCGCGCATGCCGACGCCGGCCGCCTTCACCTGCTGCTCGACGACAGCGCGCCCGGCGTGCCGGACGAAGCGCTGGCCCGGCTGGCCGAGCGCTTCTACCGGGTCGATGCCTCGCGCAGCCGTGAGCATGGCGGCGCCGGACTCGGGCTGGCCCTGTGCCGGCGGCTGCTCGAGGCGCAAGGCGCGGCCCTCGCCTTCGACCATTCGCCGCTCGGCGGCCTGCGCGTGACCGTGTCGCTGCCTTTGGACGAAAAGGAACACGCATGAGCGTGGCCATCATGATCGTCGAAGACGAACCCGAACTGGCATCCGTCATCGCCGACTACGCGCAGGCCGCGGGCTATGCGCCAGCCGTGTTCGGCGACGGCCTCGTGGCGCTTGAAGCGATCCGGCGCGCACCGCCGGCCCTGGTCGTCCTCGACCTGATGCTGCCCGGCCTGGACGGCCTGGCGCTGTGCGGTGCGGTGCGCACATTTTCCAGCGTGCCGATCGTGATGGTGACGGCGCGGGTGGAAGAAGTCGACCGCCTGCTGGGCCTGGAAACGGGCGCCGACGATTACCTGTGCAAGCCGTTCAGCCCGCGCGAGCTGATGGCGCGCATCAAGGCCATCCTGCGCCGCAGCGGCACGCCGGAGGCTGCGTCCGTGCTGGCGCTGGACGAAGCCGCACTCCGCGTCACACTCCACGGCAAAGTGCTCGAACTAACGCCGAGCGAGTACGCGATCCTGGCAGCCCTGGCGCGCCGTCCCGGCCAGGTGCTGTCGCGCGCCCAGTTGCTCGACGCGGCAAGGGCCGACCACCTCGACGCTACCGACCGCGCCATCGACAGCCACGTCAAGAACCTGCGGCGCAAGATCGACGCCGTCGCCCCTGGCCTGGAACCGATCCGCTCGATCTACGGACTCGGTTACCGCTGCGATCTCTAGCCTCCATTTTTTCTCCACATTCGGGATGCACGATGGTGTTCATCGCCACCGAGGAGAAAGACCATGCAGAGAACCATCCCACTGATCCTGGCCGCCATGCTGGCGCTGGGCGCCACCACCGCCGAAGCCGGCATCCACTATGTGTGCGAAGCGGCGCGCGGCAAATGCCCGAAACCGCCAGTGCCGCCGGCACCGCCCACGCCACCCGCGCCGCCAGCCCCGCCGGCGATCGTCGGCCAGCCGGCGCCAGCCCTTCCGGCCAGGCCCGCCCCACCGGCGCCACCGGCACCACCCGAGATCGACCTGCCCGAGATTCCCGCCGCCTTCCACGCGGCCTGCCAGGGCAAGATCGATGGCACCAGGCTGAACCTGACCATGCGTCCCGGCGAAGGCATGGGCGGCGTGTGCGAGAACGAAGGCGGCAAGATGGTGTTTCACCTGCGCAGTTACCATCGCGCGGATTGAGCGCGGTCGACGCCAGGCCCGGCATCCTCTATGCTGGGCAAATGACGTCACCCGCCCCGACCAGCCCCCGCCCTGAACCTCCCGTCGCGCCCGACCTCGACGATTGCTGCCGCAGCGGCTGCGTGCCGTGCGTGTTCGACCTGTACGAGGAGGCGCTGGCGCGCTATGAAGCCGCGCTGGCGGCGTGGGAAGCGGCGCAAGGACCGCCCAACTGAAAGTCGTAATGTTAATAGATTGATTACAATGAGCTGAACCGTGTCATGCCTGCGGAGGGCTCATGTTTGGTCTCGATCTTCCATGGTGGGAACTGATTGCGCGCGGCGCCATCGTGTATTGCGCGCTCCTCATCATGATGCGCCTGTCCGGCCGCCGCACCGTCGGCCAGTTCACACCGTTCGACCTGCTGGTGGTGATGCTGCTGTCGGAGGCGGTATCCAACTCGATGACCGGCGGCGACGAATCGCTGTTCGGTGGCCTGATCATCGCCGCGACCCTGGTGGCGCTGACCGTGCTATTCGCCTTCGTCACTTCCCGCAGCAGGAAGCTCGAGGAAATCATCGAGGGCAGCCCCGTGCTGATCGGCCGCGACGGCGTGTTCTTCGACAAGGTCATGAAGCGCTGCCGCCTCTCCGACAGCGACGTCGAAGTAGCGCTGCGCGAGGCCGACTGCCCCCGTCCCGAGATGAAATGCGCCTTTCTCGAAGCGGACGGGCGGATCAGCATCCTGCGTAATCCTCAATAGCCATGTCGCACTTGCCTGAACTGCCGAGATTTCTCAGCAGCCTTTGACCACCCGTACGGTGTGGGCGGGCCACTCCTCCTGTGCTAATTTTTTGGGCACTGCCGCCAATCCGGCGGAGCGATTGGTTTCTTTCCTGATCAGGAGGTGTGCCATGAAACGAGCCCTCACCGCGTTCGCGCTGGCCGCGTCGACAGTTGCCGCTGCCACCAGCCAGGCCGCGCCGGTCTACTACCGTGCGGTAGCCAGCGGTCCCGCCGAAGACATTCCCAACGGTTCGCCGGGATCGAGCGTCTCGGCCTTCGAGATCGACGACCTCATCCTGCGCGCCGAGGTCCCGTTCCGCGACCTGTCCAGCCCGACCATCAGCGCCCACATCCACTGCTGCACGGTGGACGCCTTCCGCGGCGTGGCGCCGGTCGCCATCCCCTTCACCGGCTTCCCGCTGCAAGTCACGGCCGGCGCCTATACGGCCAACTTCGACCTGGGCGACCCGGCGACCTACAATCCCGATTTCCTGGCCGCCAACGGCGGCACGCCGCAGCTGGCCAGCGGCGCGCTGATCGATGCGTTCAACGGCAACCAGGCCTACATCAACATCCATACCGAGCGCTATACGGGCGGCGAAATCCGCGGTTTCGCGGTCGCGGCCCCGATTCCGGAGCCGCATACGTGGGCGATGATGGGGATGGGCCTGGGCATGCTGGCGCTGCTGGCGCGGCGCGGCTTTACTCCGCAGCCGCGCCTGGCGAAATAGCTTGCGCGGCTGCGCGGCGCGCCAGCAGGCGGCCCCAGGCGGGGATTGCCGCCTGCCAGAAGTCCTCGCGCGAGCACGGCTGCGCTGGCGCGAAGTCGAGGTCCAGATCGAGGTAACGGGCTGCCTGCACCAGTGCGGCGACGGCGGCGGCTTCGTCCCCCGCCGTCACCGCCAGCGCGCCGGTCTGCTTCGACAATTTTTCACCGTTCTCGTTGCGCACCACCGGCACGTGCAGGTAGCGCGGCGTCGGCACGCCCAGCAGGCGCTGCAGGAAGATCTGGCGCGGCGTCGAATCGAGCAGGTCGGCGCCGCGCACGACGTCGGTCACGCCCTGTTCGGCATCGTCCACCACCACCGCCAACTGATAGGCCCAGAAGCCGTCGGCGCGCTTGAGCACGAAGTCGCCCGAGTCGAGCGCCAGGTGCTGCGTGACCGTGCCCGCGAAACGGTCGATGAAGGTGATCTCGTCAAGGCCGGCCTCGGGTACGCGAACCCGCAGGCTGCGCATGGTGCGGTCCGGCCCCAGGCCGTGGCGGCAGGTGCCGGCATAGATCGCCGCGCCGTCGGGTGCAAAGCCCAGGCGCGAATCGGCGATCTCGCGCCGGTTGCAGCCGCAGGGATAGGTGTCTAGCGCGATTCGCTCCGCCGCCGCCTGGTACAGGTCTTTGCGCTGACTTTGCCAGACGATCTCGCCGTCGGCATGCATGCCCAGCGCGTCCAGCAGCGCGAGGATTCCCTCGGCCGCACCTTGCACGCTGCGGCCCTCGTCGACGTCTTCGATGCGCACCAGCCAGGTGCCGTCGTGCCAGCGGGCGTCGAGGTAGCTGGCCAGCGCCGCCACCAGCGAACCGGCGTGCAGCGGGCCGGAGGGCGATGGGGCGAAGCGACCTATATAAGCTTGGTTCACTTGCTTACTTCTTAGCCTTCTTCTCTTGCTTGGCGATGATGCCGGTGACCTGGTCGATCACCTCGTTCGGCACCGCCAGCGACAGCTGATAGTGGACGAGCTCGAAGCCGGTCGTGGTCTTGCGGATCACGCCGCTGGCCATCGCATGGCCCATGTTCTTTGTATCGAGCAATTCATCGAACCAGATGAGCGACTTGTCGGCGGACGCATAGACGTTACGGCGGGTCGCCTTGAAAGTCCAGGCCGACTTGGCGTCGAAATACTTCTTCGACCAAGCCTTGAATTCGTCGCGGGTCCACAGCTCGCTGCGGTCGGTGCCGATGTAGACACCGTCCTTGGCGATCTTGTCGAAATAGGCCATCCGCGTGTTCGCCGCGTCGTCATGCCATTCGTCGACGAAGGCGTTGACCTGCTTCGTCAGTTCGGCATCGGTGGCGGCATTGGCGGCGCCAATCAAGCCCAGGCACAGCAAGCAGGCGGTCAGGAAGCGTTTCACGAAAAGTCCCTTCGATAGAGTTTGAGCGCAGTTATTGTACACATGCAAATGTGCTCGCAACACACCACGCCCACATCCCGCTATCGATGCAACTCCCCTGCCCGTTCCGGCTGGTAGTCGATGTCGAGCACGACGGCCTCGAAAGTGCCGCCGCCCGGGCGTTGCCAGGTGATGCTGGCGCCGACGCGCAAGCCCAGCAAGGCGGTGCCGACCGGCGTCAGCACCGACAATTGCTCGCCGCTGTCCTTCATGTCTTTCGGATAGCTCAGGGTCATGGTCACGTCTTCGTCGGAACCGGCGAAGCGGAAGCGCACCCGCGAGTTCATGGTGACGACGTCGGGCGGCATGTCCCACGGCTCGACCATTTCAGCACGCTCGAGTTCGCTCAACAGGGCGTCACGCGCATTGGCTTGCGCGGCGGGAAGGCGGTCGAGGATGCGTTCGAGACGCTCGAGGTCGAGCCAGGATACGACGATGGAAGGTTTCATGTGTTCTCCACAAAATGACCGGATAAGGTCAAGAATGATGACGGCGCCGCATGGTCGATGCGGCGATTCAGTGAATGGAGGCGGCCCGGGAGGATGGACAGGCGCTGGCCTGCCGTGTTCCTCACCGAGCCCGGGAAAGCCGGGCGAGGTCGAGGCTGGAAAGGTGCGCCGCTCGACGCGATGCCACACGCACGCGCACGCCGCCATCGCCCAGGGGCGATGTGGCGTCAAACGGTGGCAGGCAAAATGGATTCATGGCGGGCGGCTGGGACGATTAGCGCAGTATAGCCCGCTTTGCCGTCCAGTCAACCGGCAGCTGATCTGGACGATGGCTTGTTTACTTGCTGGCGGCCGCTTTGGTCACGAGTGCGTCGAGCACCTGGCCGGTCGCCGTCATCAACTGGCCCACATCCTGGATCTTGTTGGCCTGCCGCACCGCATCGGGCGACACGACATACTTGCCGTCGATGACGACCGTCGGCGTGCCGCTCACCTTGTAGGCGTTGGCGATCTGCGACAGGCGCTTGAGCCTGGTCTGCACGCCGAACGAGTTCCACGCCCCCATGAATTTCGCCTTGTCCAGGCCGTTCGCCGCGGCCCAGGCGATGATGTCGTCGTCCTTCATCAGGCGCTTGCGTTCGACGTGCACGGCGCGGAACACGCGGTGGTGGTAATCCTCGACCTTGCCCATCGCTTCCAAGGTCAGGTACAGGCGCGCTTCCGGGTCGAGCGGCCCCTGGAACGGCAGCGGGATGCGGCGCATGACGATATTGTCGCCCTGCTTCTTCGCCCAGTTGACGAGGGTCGGCTCGAATGCGTTGCAGGCGCCGCAGTGATACGCGAAGAACTCGATCACTTCGACCTTCTTGCCGCTCGCCTGGGTCGCCTGCGGCTGTGCGAGGGTCGTGAATTCGGCGCCGTTGCGTGGGTCGGTGGGCGACGCGTCGGCGATACCCGCGGCCAGTGCGACCGCAATCAGGGCAAAAAGCGGGGCAAAACGCATGAGACGCATATCTTTCCTTCGGCAAATAAGTGGACGAAGGCGAGAGTACCACTTTTTCATGCTCTGACGACCAGGCTACGGCTGTGTGCGACTGGGAGCCCCGGACCGCGAGAAAAAGCAGCGGATAAAAAAAGCGGGCCGAAGCCCGCTTTCCGATGACGCCGCGTCGTGATTAACGCTTGTCGATCGCTGGCACGTCGCGCACCGGCGAACCGACGAACAGCTGACGTGGACGGCCGATCTTCTGCTCTGGATCGGCGATCATTTCGTTCCACTGTGCGATCCAGCCGATGGTGCGGGCCATGGCGAAGATGCCGGTGAACATCGAGGTCGGGATGCCCAGGGCCGATTGCACGATGCCCGAGTAGAAGTCGACGTTCGGGTACAGCTTGCGCGACACGAAGTATTCGTCGTTCAGGGCGATCTTTTCCAGTTCCATCGCCAGCTTGAACAGTGGGTCGTCCTGCAGGCCCAGCTCTTCCAGCACTTCGTGGCAGGTTTCGCGCATCAGCTTGGCGCGCGGGTCGAAGTTCTTGTACACGCGGTGACCGAAGCCCATCAGCTTGACGCCCGAGTTCTTGTCCTTGACCTTCTCGATGAAGGCCGGGATGTTCTCGACCGAGCCGATTTCTTTCAGCATGGTCAGTGCGGCTTCGTTGGCGCCGCCGTGGGCAGGGCCCCACAGGCAGGCGATGCCGGCTGCGATACAGGCGAACGGGTTGGCGCCCGACGAACCGGCCAGACGGACGGTCGAGGTCGATGCGTTCTGCTCGTGGTCCGCGTGCAGGATCAGGATGCGGTCCAGGGCGCGCACCAGAACGTCGTTGACCTTGTACTCTTCGCACGGATTACCGAACATCATGTACATGAAGTTGGCGCTGTACGACAGGTCGTTGCGCGGGTACATGAATGGCTGGCCGACCGAGTATTTGTAGGCCATCGCGGCCAGCGTCGGCAGCTTGGCGATCAGGCGGATCGCCGAGATCTCGCGCTGCTTGGCGTCGTTGATGTCCAGCGAATCGTGGTAGAACGAGGCCAGCGCGCCGACGGTGCCGACCAGCACCGACATCGGGTGCGCATCACGGCGGAAGCCACGGAAGAAGAAGTTCATCTGCTCGTGGATCATCGTGTGCTTGGTCACGGTGTCGCTGAACGTCGCCTTCTGCTCTGCGTTCGGCAGTTCGCCGTTCAGCAGCAGGTAGCAGGTCTCCAGGAAGTCGCAGTTGACGGCCAGTTGCTCGATCGGGTAGCCGCGGTACAGCAGCTCGCCCTTGTCACCGTCGATGTAGGTGATGCTCGAGTTACAAGCGGCGGTCGACATGAAGCCAGGATCGTAGGTGAACTTGCCGGTCTGGGCATACAGCTTGCGGATGTCGACGACGTCCGGGCCGATGGTGCCCTTGTAGATTGGCATGTCGACCGACGGGCTGCCGTCCGAGAACGACAGGGTGGCTTTGGTATCAGAGATGTTCATGGCACTTCCTTCTTGTGGGAGTGGGTTCTACAAAATAAAACGAAACCGGAGGGCGCCGCGACCAGCCCGCGAGGCAGACCGGATGCCCAATTTCGCTTACGCTTGCCGCAACCGCGCCAGCAAGGCACGCACATGCGGCAGGTCGACTTCGCCGGAAGGCTCGGAGCGTCCCAGCAGCAGGTCCATCAACGGGTTGTCCGCCAGATCGAGCAGACGGGTCAGCGCATCGACCTCTTCGTCGGTCAGTTCTTCTTCGTGCGCATCGAGGAAGCGCGTGAGAATCAGATCGTTCTCGAGCAATCCCCGGCGTGCGCGCCAACGCAGGCGGGCACGGTTGGCGGGATCGGATTGATGCGCGTTTGCACTAGGTTTCACACTAGAGTCCGTTGTGGGTTCGACATCATACTCCGGCTGCCGCGATTCGGCAGTACGGTACTTTTACTGTATTGCTTCGGCATATTTAATGCCGAACGAGGTATGCACACGTTCGTTGAACGCGTCGGCGGGAGGACCCGTCAACCCGACGTAGGGTTGGCAGCTTTGCTGCCGACGCGTTCAACCGGCGCCCGAAACATCGCGCCGCCAAACGCACGTCTGCACACCACATGCGGCGCCAAACCGGCCGCCGCATGCGTAACACGCCTTAAATGGCGCGACGAACCAGCAATTCCTTGATCTTGCCGATCGCCTTGTTCGGATTCAGGCCCTTCGGACACACGTCCGTGCAGTTCATGATCGAGTGGCAGCGGAACAGGCGGTAAGGATCTTCCAGGTTGTCCAGGCGGTCGTTGGTCGCTTCGTCGCGCGAGTCGGCGATGAAGCGGTAGGCCTGCAGCAGGCCGGCCGGGCCGACGAACTTGTCCGGATTCCACCAGAACGACGGGCACGAGGTCGAGCAGCAGGCGCACAGGATGCATTCGTACAGGCCGTCGAGCTCTTCGCGCTCTTCCGGCGACTGCAGGCGCTCTTTCTCTGGCTTGATCGAATCGTTGATCAGGTACGGCTTGACCGAGTGGTACTGCTTGAAGAAGTTGGTCATGTCGACGATCAGGTCGCGCACCACCGGCAGGCCCGGCAGAGGACGCAGCACGATCGGCTGGGTCAGCTCGTTCAGGTTGGTGGTGCAGGCCAGGCCGTTCTTGCCGTTGATGTTCATCGCGTCCGAACCGCACACGCCTTCGCGGCACGAGCGGCGCAGGGCCAGCGAATCGTCGACGTCCGACTTGATGCGCTGCAGTGCGTCCAGCAGCATCTTGTCGGTGTCTTTCAGCTCGACGGTCACGTCTTGCATGTAGGGCTTCGAATCCTTGTCCGGATCGTAGCGGTAGATTTTCAGTTGGACGGTGCGTGCCATTTGATTACCTGTTCTGGGCCGGAACATCGGTTCCGGCCATGGAAAATATTAGAAAGTACGGGCCTTCGGCTTGAAGGTGTCGACGGTCAGCGGTTTTTGCACGACAGGCTTGTAATCGAGACGGTTGCCTTCCGAGAAGAACAGGGTGTGCTTCATCCAGTTCTCGTCGTCGCGGTTCGGGTAATCGCTGTGGGCGTGGGCGCCGCGCGATTCCGGACGCGCCGCTGCCGACACGATGGTCGCCTTGGCGGTCTCGATCAGGTTGTCCAGTTCCAGCGCTTCCACGCGGGCGGTGTTGAACACCTTCGACTTGTCCTGGAACGACACGTGCTTGCGACGCTCGTCCAGCTTCATGATCTCGGTGACGCCCGTCTCCAGCAGTTCCTGGGTACGGAACACGCCGCAGTATTTCTGCATCGTGGCGCGGATATCGTTGGCGACGTGCTGCACTTTTTCGCCGCCCACCGAGGTCTCGAGCTTGTTCAGGCGCGCCAGGGCGAAGTCGGCCGCGTCCGCTGGCAGCGGCTTGTTCGACTTCTGCTTCAGGTTCGACGCGACGACGTGGTTGCCGGCCGCGCGGCCGAACACCACCAGGTCGAGCAGCGAGTTGGTGCCCAGGCGGTTCGCGCCGTGGACCGAGACGCAGGCGCATTCGCCGATCGCGTACAGGCCATTGACGATCTTCTGTCCGCCGGCGCCGTCAGGCGCAACCACCTGACCGTGAATATTGGTCGGGATGCCGCCCATCTGGTAGTGGATGGTCGGGACGACCGGGATCGGTTCCTTGGTCGCATCGACGTTGGCGAACTTGTGGCCGATTTCCAGGATCGAAGGCAGGCGCTTCTCGATGGTGTCCTTGCCGATGTGGCGCAGGTCCAGCAGCACGTGGTCTTTATTCGGACCGCAGCCGCGGCCTTCCTTGATCTCCTGGTCCATCGAACGCGACACGAAGTCGCGCGGCGCGAGATCCTTCAGGGTCGGCGCATAGCGCTCCATGAAGCGTTCGCCGTTCGAGTTGATCAGGATACCGCCCTCGCCGCGCACACCTTCGGTGATCAGGACGCCGGCGCCCGAGACACCCGTTGGGTGGAACTGCCAGAACTCCATGTCTTGCAGTGGCAGGCCGGCGCGCGCCGCCATGCCCATGCCGTCGCCGGTGTTGATGAAGGCGTTGGTCGATGCGGCGAAGATGCGGCCTGCGCCGCCGGTGGCGAAGATGGTCGTCTTCGCTTCCAGGATCATCACGTCGCCGGTTTCCATTTCCAGGGCCATCACGCCAACCACGTCGCCGTCGGCGTCGCGGATGATGTCGAGGGCCATCCACTCGACGAAGAAGTGGGTGCGGGCGCGGACATTACGCTGGTACAGGGTGTGCAGCAGCGCGTGACCGGTACGGTCGGCTGCGGCGCAGGCGCGCTGGACCGGCTTTTCGCCGAAGTTCGCGGTGTGGCCGCCGAACGGGCGCTGGTAGATGGTGCCGTCGGGATTGCGGTCGAACGGCATGCCGAAGTGCTCGAGCTCGTACACGACCTTCGGTGCTTCGCGGCACATGAATTCGATCGCATCCTGGTCGCCCAGGTAGTCGCCACCTTTGACGGTGTCGAACATATGCCAGTACCAGTCGTCCTCGCTCATATTGCCCAGCGAAGCGCCGATGCCGCCCTGGGCAGCGACGGTGTGCGAGCGGGTGGGGAAGACTTTCGACAGCACGGCCACGTTCAGGCCGGCTTCGGCCAGCTGCAGCGATGCGCGCATGCCGGAACCACCGGCGCCCACGATGACCGCGTCAAAACGACGGGTTGGAATTGCAGTTTTGATTGCTGCCACGATTACACACTCCAGAGAATTTGCACGGTATAGGCGACGCAGCCCACCAGCCAGAAGATGGTGATGAATTGCAGCGTCAGGCGCAGGCCGACGTTCTTGACGTAGTCCATCCAGATATCGCGGATGCCGACCCAGGCGTGGTAGTACAGGCCAAGGAAGGTGACCATCGACAGCAGCTTGAACCACTGTTTCGCGAACAGGCCGGCCCAGCCTTCATACGTGAAATTCTGGCCGGACAGGAACATGGCCAGCAGGACGACGGTATAGACCGCCATGAGGATCGCGGTGACGCGCTGGGCCAGCCAGTCGCGGAAGCCATAATGAGCGCCGACGACGAGGCGGCGCTGGCCGATATTATTCTTGCTTGCCATGGTTTAAAACACTCCGAACAATTTCAGGCCGACCAGCGCGGTCAGCAGGAGGCTGATGATCAGGACCCAGCGCGCGGTCGATTGCGCGGCATCCTTGTCCAGGGCAAAGTGGTTGTCCATGAACAGGTGGCGCACGCCGGCGATGAAGTGGTGCAGGTAAGCCCACGACAGGCCCAGCAGGATGATCTTGACCAGCGGGTGCGACACGATGCCGGCAAAGTAGCCGAACGTCGATTCCGACAGCAGGCTCTGCTGGAACAAATACAGCAGGAACGGCAGCATCAGGAACAGTCCGGCGCCGCTGACGCGGTGCAGGATCGACACGATCGCCGACGGCGGCATGCGATATTTCGTCGTGATATCGCCGATTCCGACGTTGCGATACACCGGCCGCCCTTTCTTGCTTGCTTCTCTCACGGCTTCCGACATGATGGTACACCTCCCATTTATGACAAATTTTTGTATGAACCCTGCATTCTTGCCGATTTCACGTCCTGGTCCGGGAAAGTGGACCAAGCCAGCGGGACAGCGAGCGGCGAACCGGGTCATGTCCGTCGCGTACCCAAAACCAATATATTTTAATCGCATTCGTGCGATTGACGCAGAGGGGAGTTTTATTCCATTTGGCTATTTTCCGAACTATTTGAAAAGACAGAAAACAGAGAATATTTACTCGACTGTTTTCAGCTTTATTCTCCTCACGACAATTCGTTCAAATAATGATGTTTCACGGTCGAATACAGCTCGCGGCGCAGCTCGACGGCCTTGTCGCCATAGGTGAACGACACCCGCTCGCCCAACAGCAGCGGCGTGCCGGGCGCCACCTTCAGGTGCTCGGCCGTGGCCGCGTCGGCCGACACCGCGCGGATCTTTTCGGTGGCGCGGATCATGCGCGTGCCGAACTCGGTCTCGAACAGGCCGTACATCGGCCCCTTGTATTCCTGCAGCCGCTCCGCGCTCAGGCCCTTGAACAGCTGACCCGGCAGCCACAGCTCTTCCAGGATGGTCGGCTGGCCGTCGAACGACTGCACGCGCTTGATGTAGACCACGGCGTCGCCCGACTTGAGATCGAGCAGGCGCGCGACCTCGGCCGGCGCACGCATGCGCTTGACCTCGAGGAAGCGGTTCTCCGGATGATGGGGGAGCCCCTCATCCGGCATCAGTCGCAGGAAACGGAAATGGGCGCGCTCTTCGGCGTGGCTGGCAACGAAGGTGCCCTTGCCCTGGCGCCGCAGCACGAGGTTTTCGGCGGCCAGCTCGTCGATCGCCTTGCGCACGGTGCCCTGGCTGACCTTGAAACGGGCCGCCAGCTCGACTTCGCTCGGCATGAGTTCGCCAGGTTTCCACTCACCGGCCTGCAGGCTCTGGGTGATCAGCGCCTTGATCTGCTGGTACAGGGGCCGGAACGACGGCGAGCCACTGCTGACAGGATCAACGGCCGGATTGGATGGGGCGGAATTCATAGACCGCGATTTCACCACAAAAGTGCATGACCGTCCAGTATTAGAGGCCTTTAGATATGTGTCTTATATAAGACATATGATATTGAATTGACAGACCAAACGGCAGAGGAATACACTCATGGCCGACCGGGAGTCGGCGCCACTCTTCCATGATTGTACGCGCGCGACACCCGTCTTTCGACCTTGAAGGCTTGAAGAGCGCTTTTGGTATCATTGCAGCTTCATCAAACCGCGTGAAGGCAATTTGTAACCAAACAGGCGTATGCTCGGCGTCGACCTTCGGCGCAAACCGTTTTCATTCCCACTTTGGAGATTCATCATGGCTAAAACCCCAATGCGCGTCGCCGTCACCGGCGCGGCCGGCCAGATCGGCTATTCCCTGCTGTTCCGCATCGCCAACGGCGACATGCTGGGCAAGGACCAGCCGGTCATCCTTCAGCTGCTCGAGATCGACAACGAGAAGGCACAGAAGGCGCTCAAGGGCGTCATGATGGAAATCGACGACTGCGCATTCCCACTGCTCGAAGGCATGACCGCCCACTCGGACCCGATGACCGCTTTCAAGGACGTCGACGTCGCCCTGCTGGTCGGCGCCCGCCCACGCGGCCCAGGCATGGAGCGCAAGGACCTGCTGGAAGCCAACGCCCAGATCTTCACCGTGCAAGGTAAAGCCCTGGATGCCGTCGCTTCGCGCAACGTCAAGGTGCTGGTGGTGGGCAACCCGGCCAACACCAACGCCTACATCGCGATGAAATCGGCCCCTAGCCTGCCGGCCAAGAACTTCACCGCCATGCTGCGCCTGGACCACAACCGCGCCCTGTCGCAAGTGGCCGCCAAGACCGGCAAGGCCGTCAAGGACATCGAGAAGATGGTCGTCTGGGGCAACCACTCGCCGACCATGTACGCCGACTACCGCTTCGCCACCGCTGGCACCGACGCCGTCAAGGACCTGATCAACGACCAGGAATGGAACGCCAACACCTTCCTGCCGACCGTCGGCAAGCGCGGCGCAGCGATCATCGAAGCGCGCGGCCTGTCGTCGGCCGCATCGGCCGCCAACGCCGCGATCGACCACGTGCGTGACTGGGTGCTGGGCACCAACGGCAAGTGGACCACCATGGGTATCCCTTCGGATGGTTCCTACGGTATCCCAGAAGGCACCATGTTCGGCTTCCCGGTTACCACCGAGAATGGCGAATACACCATCGTCCAGGGCCTGGACATCGATGCCTTCTCGCAAGAGCGCATCAACCTGACCCTGAAAGAGCTGGAAGAAGAGAAAGCCGGCGTCGCTCACCTGCTGGGCTAAGTTTCAATCTGGCGCGCGGCATTTGCCGTGCGCCGACCGCGCCGTGCCACTCAATTGGCACGGCCGTTTTATGTTGTGAGAGATATGCACCCTTCCGAGGTTTTATTCCAGGGCAAACGCCAGCCACTCCTTCTCCCCGCCTGCGACCACTACGCCGGTTCCGAGAAGCTGATGCGCAAATCGATGGCCCTGCAACAAGAGCTTGGCCCCCTGTTCGACATCACGTTCGACTGCGAAGACGGCGCCACCGCCGGCAGCGAACTGGAGCACGCCATCCTGGTGGCGCAACTCGTCAACAGCGACGACAACCATTTCAACCGCATCGGCGCGCGCCTGCACGAGCCGGCCAGCCCCCATTTTGCGAAAGACGTCGAATTCATCGTGGGCGGCGCGGCCAAGCGCCTGGCCTACATCGTGCTGCCCAAGGTGGAAAGCGCGATGGAAGTCACGCGCGCGATCGACCTGATCAACCAGCATGCCCAGGCCGCCGGCCGCCCTGACCTGCCGGTGCACGTGCTGATCGAGACCCACGGCGCGCTGCGCGAAGGCTACGACATCGCTGCCCTGCCCCAGGTCGAATGCCTGTCGTTCGGCATCATGGACTTCGTGTCGAGCCACTATGGGGCGATTCCCGCGAGCGCGATGCGCACGCCGGGCCAGTTCACCCACCCGCTGGTGGTGCGCGCCAAGCTCGAGATGGTGGCCGCCTGCCACGCCCATGGCAAGGTGGCATCGCACAATGTCACGACCGACATCAAGGACAGCCCGACGGTTGCCAACGACGCCCAGCGCGCCGGCGCCGAATTCGGCTTTACCCGGATGTGGAGCATCCATCCGGACCAGATCAAGCCGATCCTGAAGGCGTTTACGCCGCGCCTGTCCGAGGTCAATGAAGCGACGAATATCTTGACGGAGGCCATGGCGGCGGACTGGGGTCCGATTGCTCAACATGGCCGCTTGCACGACCGTGCGAGCTACCGATATTATTGGTCGGTGTTGCAGCGTGCCAAACTGGCGGGCCTCGCGCTGCCGGAAGCCGCTGCCGCAATCGTCAACCTCCCCGACAGCGAATAAACCGACCATGGCCATCCTCCTCCCGAAAATGATCGCCGCCTGCGCCGTCGCGCTTGCGGCCGCCGTCGCGTGCGCGCCGGCAAGCGCTTCCGTCGCCAAGGAAAAGCATCCGAAAGCGGAAGCGGTCCTGAAAGCGCAAGCCAAGAAGAAGCCGTCCAAGAAGGCCCAGGCGGCTGCAGCGGCCGCTGCGGCAGCCGCCGCTGCGGCGGCAGTTGCGGCGAACCCGCTCGAAATCAACGAGCCGGACATCACCGACACCAAGGTGACCGAATACGCTTGCGAACTCGGCAACAAGATCACTATCTATACCAACGATACCGATGACAGCCATATCGCGCTGCGCTGGAAGCAGCGCCTGCACCGCCTGGCCCGCATCGGCACCACCACCGGCGCGCTGCGCTTCGAGAATCCTCACTATGGCCTGATCTGGATCGGTATCCCGTCCAAGGGCATCCTGCTCGACTCGAAGCTCAACCGCCAGTTGGCCAATGAATGCAAGAACGCCGAACAGTCCGCGATCGTGGCGACCGCGGAACCGGAGGCGAGCAAGACTTGAAGATGCGGCGCGGACTTTCCCGGAAGTCCGCGCCGTTCTGTCGCCCGAAGTTATATCTGGCCCGTTATTTCCGTGAACGCTGCTGTTGAAATAACAATATTCCCACTGAAGGAGAGATTATGTCTCGCAACACTCTGAACACACTGAAGGAATTCCCGATCGGCGCAGGCCAGAGCGGCCAGTTCCATTCGCTGCCGGCGCTGGCGGAAAACCTCGGTGTGAACCTGTCGCGCCTGCCGGTGTCGATCCGTATCGTCCTCGAGTCCGTGCTGCGTAACTGCGACGGCAAGAAGGTCACCGAAGAACACGTCAAGCAAGTCGCCAACTGGGGCGCGACCGCAGAGCGTACCGACGAGATCCCGTTCGTCGTGGCCCGCGTCGTGCTGCAAGACTTCACCGGCGTGCCGCTGCTGGCCGACCTGGCCGCGATGCGCAACGTCGCCGCCAAGATGGGCCTCGACGCCAAGAAGATCGAGCCGCTGGTGCCGGTCGACCTGGTGGTCGACCACTCGGTCACCATCGACCACTTCCGCGAGCCGGGCGCGCTCGACCTGAACATGAAGCTGGAATTCTCGCGCAACAACGAGCGCTACCAGTTCATGAAGTGGGGCATGCAAGCCTTCGACACCTTCGGTGTCGTCCCTCCGGGCTTCGGCATCGTCCACCAGGTCAACCTGGAATACCTGGCGCGCGGCGTCATGAAACAGGGCGACGTGTACTACCCTGACACCCTGGTCGGCACCGACTCGCACACCACCATGATCAACGGCGTCGGCGTCGTCGGCTGGGGCGTGGGCGGCATCGAAGCCGAAGCCGGCATGCTGGGCCAGCCGGTCTACTTCCTGACCCCGGACGTCATCGGTGTCAACCTGAAGGGCAAGCTGCGCGAAGGCTGCACCGCGACCGATCTGGTGCTGACCATCACCGAACTGCTGCGCAAAGAGAAAGTCGTCGGCAAGTTCGTCGAGTTCTTCGGCGAAGGCACCCGTTCGCTGTCGACCACCGACCGCGCCACCATCGGCAATATGGCCCCTGAATACGGCGCGACCATGGGCTTCTTCCCAGTGGACGAAGCGACCGTCGACTACTTCCGCGGCACGGGTCGCACCGAAGAAGAGCTGGCCGCTTTTGAGGGCTACTACAAGGCCCAGGGCATGTTCGGCATCCCGCAGGAAGGCGAGATCGACTTCACCCGCGTGGTCGAGCTCGACCTGTCGACCGTCACGCCTTCGCTGGCTGGCCCGAAGCGTCCGCAAGACCGTATCGAGCTGGGCAACGTCAAGAACAACTTCACCGAGCTGTTCAGTAAACCTACCACCCAGAACGGCTTCAACAAGAACCCGGACGACCTGCACAAGGTCTACGAGACCACCAACGGCGTGCGCGTGAAGAACGGCGACATCCTGATCGCCGCCATCACCTCGTGCACCAACACCTCGAACCCGAGCGTGCTGCTGGCCGCGGGCCTCCTGGCCAAGAAAGCCGTCGAGCGTGGCCTGACCGTCGCGCCGCACATCAAGTCGTCGCTGGCGCCTGGATCGCGCGTGGTCACCGAATACCTGACCGCCGCTGGCCTCTTGCCTTACCTGGACAAGCTGGGCTTCGGCGTGACCGCCTACGGCTGCACCACCTGCATCGGTAACGCCGGTGACCTGACCCCGGAACTGAACGCCACGATCACCCAGAACGACATCGTCGCGTCGGCCGTGCTGTCGGGCAACCGGAACTTCGAAGCACGTATCCACCCGAACATCCGCTCGAACTTCCTGGCGTCGCCACCGCTGGTCGTCGCTTACGCGATCGCCGGCAATATGACGAAAGACCTGATGACCGAGCCAGTCGGCAAGGACAGCAACGGCGTCGACGTCTACCTGGGCGACATCTGGCCAACCTCGCAAGAGATCGGCGAACTAATGCGCTTCGCGATGAATTCGGAAGTCTTCAAGAAGAACTATGCCGACGTCAAGGGCAACCCTGGCGCGCTGTGGGAACGCGTGTCGTCGACCGAAGGTCAAGTCTACAACTGGCCTGAATCGACCTATATCGCCGAACCACCGTTCTTCGCCGATTTCGAGATGACCCCGAAAGCGGTCGCCACCGGCATCACCGCAGCCCGTGCCCTGGGCGTGTTCGGCGACTCGATCACCACCGATCACATCTCCCCGGCCGGTTCGATCAAGGAAGACGGCCCTGCAGGCAAGTGGCTCAAGGAACATAACGTCCTGAAAGCGGACTTCAACTCCTACGGTTCGCGCCGCGGTAACCACGAAATCATGATGCGCGGTACCTTTGCCAACGTGCGTATCAAGAACCGCATGATCCCGGCCAAGGCTGACGGTTCGGCAGTCGAAGGCGGCATCACCCTGCACCAGCCGACCGGCGAACAGATGTCGATCTATGACGCTGCAATGAAGTACGTGGAAGCGGGCACCCCGACCATGATCTTCGGCGGCGAAGAATACGGCACCGGCTCGTCGCGCGACTGGGCTGCCAAGGGCACCCAGCTGCTGGGCGTGAAGGCGGTCATCGTGCGTTCGTTCGAGCGCATCCACCGTTCGAACCTGGTCGGCATGGGCGTGCTGCCGCTGCAATTCATCGGCAACGACAGCGTCGACACCCTGGGCATCACCGGCAAGGAAACCTACGACCTGAAGGGCCTGGAAGGCGAGATCAAGCCGCAACAACTGGCGACCCTGGTGATCCACCGCGAAAACGGCGAATCGCAAGAAGTCAAAGTGCTGCTGCGTATCGACACCCCGATCGAAGTCGACTACTACAAGCATGGCGGCATCCTGCCGTTCGTGCTGCGTCAGCTGCTGGCTGCTTAAATCTGGAAGGCCCGCTACGGCGGGCTATCGCTTCAAGCGAAAAGGGCTGGAATCCGGGAGGGTTCCAGCCCTTTGTATTTGTTCGCTCCTGCTGCAAATCGACACTTCAGAAGGGTGTCAAATCGACGAGATAAGCTTGGCGCCGCACGCAGTGAGGTCCTGATCATATGCGACCTGCTTTCCCTGATGCTTACGGGTGCTGTCACTTGCCTGAATCGGGAACTGGCCTTTGCATTTGGGGCAGTAAGTCGCGTCGCCTTCTACGGCAAGACGCTTGCCAAGTACAGTGAAGTCCGCTACTGCGGAAATTACTTCACCGCCATGCGTGGTCTTGTCGCCGAGTCGGATAACGCCTCGTCCGTTTTGATCTTTCATAGCGCACCTTCTCTATTTGATCATGCTGCGCCGCGGACCCGATCAATATCTTGGTTCGTAGCGACAGTATGGTTATCGGTACCCAAGAAGGCCCTTCGGTACCGCCAGTAACCGGGACTTTCCAGAAACGGTGAATTGAACCCTGCCAGCGAATCATGCACATATCCGTCGAATAAATTCGCAAACGACGGGGGCGTCGGCCCGGACTTTTGAGCACGCATCAATACGGAAGACGCTTCCGGCTCCAATGACCTGATTCTCGAAACCTCATATCTCTCTTGAGACTGAAACACAGTTTTAAAAGCGGCAAGCGTGAGCTTTGCAATGCTCCAGCCTTTACTGAAACGCAACATAATGTTGGCATCCGTGATTAGGCTTTTGTTGAAATTCACAAGAATTTCTTTGTCAGATTTACTTGCTTGCTTAACCTGATTGGTGGTGTGAAAACGGTCGCGCATCTGCCATCGCCAATTTAAATATGGTTGCAACCATTCGTATACTGGACGTGGATCTAGCATGGACTGAGAAATAAAATCATCAAATGCTTTGACAAGATCAGGGTGAGTGGCGAACGGATCATACTCACCCGGCACAGCCCTCGGCTTATTCAGTGGAACGCCGGCTGAGATCGCGCATTCGAGCATATGATTCAGCGGGATTTGGGATAGCTTCTGAGAATCGTCGCCGGCCGCAAGACCCAGCTCTCCCGGGCGATATCCTCCGCCGACATCGCTATGTGAGCCAGGATATGCATATTGCAGCCAACCATCTTGCAGTTTTCCTTCAATCCCAATGGCATCAAGAGGAAAATTCCTGCGAAGCTCATGCATTGCCACCATATGCACACAGTTCTCCACTGACGACGGGATACGTAAGGCTTCGGCGCTCGCCCATGCTCCGTGGCCTCCCGTCGATTTTGTAGCTAGTGCGATCGTGCCAGACCAAAATCCTGCCGATGCAACGATATCTATGATTCCAACAAAGCGGAAACGGAGTGGTATGCCAGCCAACCGACCGCCGACAAGCAATTCATCTAACCAACTGCAGAATACCCGTGCTTCCGCTGCCCCCTGGAGAACCCAAAAACATCAACGAAACATTCGACAATTCGTGGCTTTTTAGCTTTTAGTTTTTCCTCAAGAATCTTGGATTGTCTTATTAAGAATTGGCATCGTCTCCCCTCTCCGATTTCCGGCTCGAGCAATCCACTACTCTCACCCATCTTGGCCAAAACTGCAAGATCTCGCTTAAGTTTTACATAGGACCCATTTCGACATAATGCAAGGGCAGAATCTCCATCGAACATGTTGATCTCAAAGCATTGTCGGTGAAGAGAATCTAGAACCTCTAGAATCCCGAAGATTACCCGTCCCTCGCAACCAAATGCGCAACCGCTACCTAATGAACTTTCTTCAAACTCGCCAATCTCTGGAAATATCGTTCCAACACCAGGAATGTAAATTCGGTGATAACCAATTTCCCTTTTGCTACTGTATCGATCAAAAAGTCGAGCAATATTTGTATCCGAACGATGCGGGGAATCTCTATCCTTGTTATTGTTAGTACCATCAAAGAATATCCCGACATTAACTACAGTTTCGCATCTTTTTAGTTCATAATTAAGGGACGACTCCACCCGTTTAATTTTCTCTATCGGCGATTTCTTTGTGGGCAACACGGAAAAGCTAGAAAGGGTCATGATTTTTATCTCCAATCGCCGTATATTTTTCGATCGCGGTCAATTTCACGCCGCAACTCTGCTAGGTCCTCTTTATTGAAAATAGCATCGATAGGCTTCCCAGTCGTAGCAAATTCCTTGGCCCTGTAATCATCACCCTGTATTGGATGCAACTTTCCGCCAGAGGCATTTGGACTGACAACAAGCCGAACACGGCCGCCAGAGAAAAAATGCACGTACAAATCGCCAGGCTCTGCATATAACTCGATTGGCACTTCTGCCTGGTATATTCCATTGACCTCTTCAGTCTCTTCTAGAGTAGAGTCCGATGGCCTTACGATATGGTGTACTTTCCAACGAACGTCTGCCGTCAAATTCGACCTCGATTCACGCGGGAGATTTATGCAACACACCCTACTCCCGCCACCACCTTCTTCCCCAACGTTATCTCCAATACGTTTATTTATATAAAACCGGTTGATTAAATAATCTGCACCAAGGTGATGCACCCCAACAACAGAAGCGAGAACTTTCTCTTCCTCATAGGATTTACTCGAGGATACCACCCCGAATACGATCAACAGCATTACTAAGGTCAGTGAGCCGATGCAGCGCCACTTAATGGAATGTTTTCTTCGATTCATAAATATTTCCAAACGTATAAATCTAGAGACAGCTTTCTATCACTTAATTTATTTATTGGCTTGTAGTTACAATTCAATCGTATCGATAAATTTTCTCAATTTTTTTCGAAAATCGTCGAGACTATCTAAAGACATATAAACTGAGAGCTCTTTGTCATTGAAAATTTCACCTCGCGTGACCAACGCAGCTTCAGTCAAGCTTGTTAAAAATTGAGGATTCATCTTCTTTTCGGTGCGCCATATTTGACGGGCCGCACACGCCCACGCATACTGCTGCGCTGCGCTACCTGGGAGGTCTTCTCCGTGGTGCAGCATTTTCACTTTGGCGATGAGATGATCCACTTCACTAGCCTCGTCTAGTGATGCCAACTGTTCCCGATCCAAAAAAAACGGCGTTGGTACATGTTCATAAGGCTCAGGCGACGCCAGTTGAATAAGTGATCCTGACCGATCATGCGATAGCCACCCCGAGATCGCTGCATTCATGGTTGTCCATTGAGCCGCGGTAAGAACAGCCGAAAGCGACATAAGAACTGCACAGTCGGCAAATCTGAGCGTAAATTGCTTACCTTCGGCATCGACGATAAAAATAAATCTGCGCAGATGCCGGGCAATCTGTCCAATATCCAGCCCGGTCTCAATGATCGATACATGTAGCGCGGGCCTGCGCGCATTCACAAAGCTCATAAACTGGTCTACGGCGCCTGCTTCATAAGCAGCTTCCATATCAATTAGGAATGGGCTGACCTCGAGAGCCCGCTCCGCATATATTGGTTCCAACCACGGTGGACGACGTTCCGCACCTGCCCCGGTATAGCCTGATGAAGCTTCTTGCAATAGGCCGTTGTCGATCAGGAGATACACGAACAGTTCGCCGTTATCGCTGTTCATTCTGCCTCCACCAATGGGCTATGTGCACGCGCCGCCACAAGCATGCAGGGAATGCAAATATCGTGGTGCGGCAGCTCGTCAGGGAATTGAACCTCAGAGGACTTCTTGGCGAAGGTCTGATGATCGGCCGCATACATAAGACTATTGCCAGTCGTGTTGCCGACAATGCCTTCAGCACTGATCTTCAGCTCACTGCCGCCGCCATAGATCCGGACACCCTTCCTGGCTTTGATGTTGATCCAGTCGGTGTTACTGATCACTTCCATCACTTTCTTTGCAATCAGATTGATGGCGCCATCCTGCGCCTCCGTGTGGATATCGCCTCGCGCCGCAACATGCTTGATGCCACCGTCGTTCGTGAAAGCGCTGAGGCCCATGGCCGCACGCATTGACGTCCTGCCACCGGCAGCCAGATGCGTGTCCGCAGCCGTGATCAGGTCGATATTCTTTTCGGCGCCCAATGCCAGGCTTTCCGCGCTCGCCATGACAATCCCCGCCGGTCCGGTGACCGCGACGATAGATGCACTGCCAGCCTCACCCTCGCCCACATTGGTTCCGCGTTCCAGATGCCTGAGCTTGTCCACCAACTGACTAAGCAGTGGCCCGTTGCCTGTATCTTTGGCATGGGTTTCGGCGAGCTTTGCAAGCTGGTCCGCGATGTCGCGCAATCCGTCGGCAAGTCCAATCAGCTCGGCCCGATCCAACTGATTTCCTTCGGCCTTTGCACTGCTGGCGGCAGTGATCAGCACTCCCTTCCCGCCACGAATCGCCACCGCATGATCGCTGCGCAGCTCAGCGCCTTCGCCGCGGGGATGGCTCCGCTCGCCCCTCGGGTGCGTCAACCAACCCAGATTCAGTTGCGAAGCGCCGTCGTCGCTCGCCAACTGCGCGCTGATTTGTCCCGGCGTGTCATCGAACCGGATCTGGTTGGCGCGCAGACCGCCGATTTCCTGGCTGTGGATGCCCGACAAGAAACGCGTCGTCGGCAGCCTGGCGTTCTTGCTCAACGGTGGAGGCAAGGCCCGCCCATTGTAGAGCTGGGAAATGATGATGGGCTTGTCCGGGTCGCCGCCGACAAAGGCGACCAGCACCTCGGTTCCCACTCTCGGGAGCGCAGAATGCCACAGTGCGAATCGCCGCTGCCTGCCCAATTGCTTGCCACCCTTACCCAGGCCGAATCGGCGTCCGTGTCCGACGCGCCAGCGCCGCCCGCATGCTCATGGTCTCCAGGACGTGTTGCCGGAAACCGGATCTTGACACGGCCAAGCTCGTCACAATGGACGACTTCGTTCCGGGGCCCCACCACGAGGGCGATCTGAAGTCCCGGATCGCGCAGGTCGGTTCGCGGATCGAATGGGGGAATGATAGGAACGGCGCGCCGGACGGCTTCGAATCGCATCTGGAAAGGTGTGACATTCCAGTTGTCCGCAGCCCCGGCATTCCCTCTCGGCGCCTGCTCCCGTCCGTTACGCTCGAACAGCCGCTGTACCCTGGCCTCGAGGTGGCCCGGGAGATTGTTTCGGGCTCGGATGTCGAGTGCGGTAATAACGAAATCGCGCTCGGCGACAGGACGGGCGTCGATCTCGGCATGATTCTGGAGCGTGAAATATTCGCCGACACGAAAGTCGCGTACGGTTCCCTCTCCGACGAAGCGCTTCGCATCGAGCTCCTTGCGCTGCATGCGCAGCAATCCGAGGCGATACAGCTCGTCGCCATCCGCTGCGACATGCGGCGATTCGACTATATATTCCTGCATCCCAGCGGCCAGCTGGTTGCCGGACTGCCCTTGATCAGCTTTTCCAGGAACCTCGGTAGCCATTCCCGGGCCAGCGCCTGGATTCTTGTAGTCCCAGCTGAACAGGCTGGCGCCACCGGCCTGGAGCGTGCGAATGGCTCCCCAGCGAGTGACGGAATCACGCTGCTCGGTCGCGTCGTCACGGTGATAGCGAACGACACCAGCATCGTTCCGCGCAAGCCTGCAATGGGCGTCGAACAGCACAAGCGTGTGTATCGCCGTCGCGGCGCCATCCTGCCGGCCGGGCTGCATCGCTAGGCTACAACCGGGACGAAAGAACCATGCTATACCGCAACGGCCCAGGAGGCGGCGTACGAACGCTGCATCGGATTCGTTGAACTGGACGGTCTGGTCGCGCTCGGCGTAGTTTTCGAGCCGAAACCCATCGGCGAATTCGTAGTCGAACGCTCCTGCCATTGCACCATTTAGCCGCACCCATTCGTCCAGCAGGACGAGCACGATCCTGGGCCAGCTCATGCGCCTGAATACACGCGTATTCACACGTTGCTCCATGATCTCCATGGCATCGCAGATCGTGACGCGGTGACTGGCGATGGCACCGTCCGATTCGCCTGAACTCGCCTGTGCGACAATCCCACATACCTGCCGCAAATCCCCACGGTCATTTACGAACTCGAGGGTAGCCGGCAAGCCGATTAGCTCCTTCAGCGGCAGCCGGGAGGAGGTGGTGATGCAGTCGATGTGGTATCGAAAGCCACCGCACACGGTTTCATTACCGTCAACATACTGGGGAAGTAAAAGATTGCCGCTGGGTTTATCTTGCTGAAAGAGCGTGAGCCGGATCGGTCGGTGATCGGTACCGAGCTGAGTTGCAGGATGCAAAAGACTACCGAGTTCATGACCAAGGTCCATGCCATCCTCCAGCTATTTCCCATCGGAACAAGCATGAATTCTGGCACTACCGATCTGGGTGCCTTTGATACGCGACAGAGTTCCTCGATGACGGCATCGTGGATACCTGACGCCTTGGCAGCGAAGCAGCGACCTGCCTCCTCAAGCCGGCGTCACACCTCGGCCCACATCCTCAGCAGGTTGTGATAATGCGCCGTCAGCCCTACCGTTATCTCCGACTCCCCATGCTGGGCCCGCAGCTTCTGGATCTGGGTATCGAGATCGAACAGCATCCCGCGCTTGCCATCGTCGCGCACCATGCTCTGGGTCCAAAGAAAAGAAGCCACCCGCTCGCCGCTCGTGACCGGCCGCACCTGGTGCACGCTGCCCGACGAATACACGATCGCGTCGCCCGCCGCCAGCTTGACCTCATGGGTGCCGTAGAGGTCGACCACTTCCAGCTCGCCGCCCTCGTACTCATCGGGCTCGCTCAGGAACACCGTGGTCGAGACATCGGCCCGCACCGGCGCCCCACCGCCGCGCTGGGCACGGATCGCGCCATCGACGTGCAGCCCGTAATGCTCGCCGCCGCTATATGAATTGAAATATGGCGCCAGCACCCGCAGCGGCAGCGCACTGGAAAAGAACAGCGGATTCGCCATCAGGGCCGCGCTGACGATCTGGCCCAGCTCGACGGCCAGCGGCGTGCCCTCACCCAGCTGGCGGTTGCGCTTGACCTTCGCGCCTTGGGGGCCGACGCTCTCGCGGCCATCGAGCCATTCCGGCGCGCCGGCCAATCGGGCGCGGAGTTGGGCTACCTGATCCGGCGTCAGCACGCCGGGAATATGCAGCATCATGTCGTTCTTCTTGCTGTAGAACCAACAAAAAAATCCCTCCTGACAATGTCAGGAGGGCAGAATCCGGTTGCCCGGCGGGGGTGGTACTCCGTGAGAAACATCCGTCAGTGCTTTCCCGGTCACCGACGGCTACTGCAACAACAGCTGGAAACACAACTTGATGAACACTCCAATCGCTCTTCCCAAACATGTTTGAATGAGAATTATTCTCATTATGTACCGTGTTCACACATTGTGCAAGCGTTTGCGTGCGCGGCGGTCGTCTGGCTTTCGTCCTGCCTCCATGACACCCATTGTTCATGACCTGTAGCCGAATCAACTACAATACCGGGGATATGGGTTTATCATCACCCCTCGGACTTTCGAAACATTCACTGACAAGAGACCCACCAGCGCCATGCGTCGTCCTTCCAAAGATTCAACTCCAAAACTTTCCGCAGAAAGCCAGCGCCTCGTCAGCCTCTCGCAAGCCCTTATGCAAGCTGCCAGCCGTGCTGAAGAACGTGCGTGGGAACACCAGCTCGACACGTGCCTGCAAAAGCTACTCAAGACCAATCATCAGGATGGCATCGACGCTGCCCTGAACGCCCTGTTCAAGGACGACCTGGCCTCGTACGACGTGCTGATGGATACGGTCGAAGCGGTCAGCGAATCGGCCACCATGGTCGAGCAGGCCGATGGCGGCGACGTTACCTGGCAGGCCCTGCTGGTCGCGGCGCCGATCCTGGCCTGGACCCGCTTCTCGATCGCCACCGGCACCATCCCGAACGACCTGCTGTCGACCCTGGGCGCCCACTTCTCGGCCCACCTGCTGGCCGACGGCACCAAGATGGCAATTGCTCCCACCCTGTATTCGCTCGACCAGCTGCCGCGCACCCACGCCGAAACCGCGGCGCTGACGCAAAAGCTCGCGGCCGCCGCCCACAAGGGCGGCACCATCAAGCCGGCCCAGCACCTGGACGAGACCGCGCCCTTCCTGGCCGATACCCGCTACCTCTTGATTGCGATCGTCGCCCGGGCCGGCGAGCCGCTGTTCCGCTGGCAAGAGCCGCAGCACCATCTGCGTTTCGCCGACGAGCGCAACCGCAGTCTCGAGCAGTGGCGCAGCCAGGCCACCGCGAATATCGCGCGCCTGCTGCCGGGATGCGGCATCGAGCTGCTGCTGCCGGAAGCCTATTACGTGGCCTGCCGCGAAGCCGACAAACTGATCCGCCCGATCTCGATCCGCGCCGCCGTGCACTACCTGACCAATACGCTGGGCGTCGAAGCGTCCGACCTGCGCGCCGTGATCGCGGGCTTTGGCGAAGAGTCGCCGGACATCCAGATCGACGAGTACCGCGTCTCGTTCACCATGCGCCAGAGCGCCGACGTGGTGTATGGCATCGTCTGGCCGCTGTATGGCCAGGAAGACGAGGAAGGCACGCCGATGGAAGGTCCGCTGGCGGTCAGCGCCACGCCGCTGTCCCCGATCAACGAGATCGCGGCCCACCTCAACGACGCCGGCGTGGCCCACATCAAGCGCATCAACGAGCGTTACGTGGCCGAGTACTGTGACGACTGTGGTGCGCCGCTGTTCGCCGATCCGACCGGCGAGCTGGTGCATGCAGAAATGCCGGAAGACGCACCGGTGGGGACTGAGCACTTCCACTAAGCCCGTCAGTCAAATCCCCGTCGTTCCCGCGAAGGCGGGAACCTAAGCCCGTAGCGGACCAGCACATTTTTTCTGGCTAGATCTGGCGCACTTAGGTTCCCGCCTCCGCGGGAACGACGGTTTTGGGGCTGCGTTAAACGACGGTTCTGGGGCTGCGTCATTCAGATAATGCGGCACTACGCACCCGGCCCCTCCGGCGTGATGAACTGCCGCGCCAACCCCTGCTCCTCGAAACGCGCGACCACAAAGTCGATGAACACCCGCGTCTTGACCGGCAACAACCTGCGGCTCGCGTAATACAGGCAGAGCGCCCGCCCCTCCACGAACCAGCCCGGCAAGACGTCGACCAGCGCCCCGCTGCGCAGGAATGCTTGCGCGTGCGGCAGCGGCAGCACCGCCATGCCGATGCCGGCCAGCGCCGCCTGCGCCATCGCCTCGGGATCGTCGCACACCAGCGCCGTGCGCAGGTCGACCGGCGCCTGCCGCCCGTCGTCATGGCGCAGGGTCCAGGAGAGCAGCCGGCCACTGCCCACGGCGCGGCGGGCGATGCCGTCGTGCCTTGCCAGGTCGTCCGGATCGAGCGGCCGGCCGCGCCGCTCGAGATAGGCCGGGCTGGCCACGACGATGCTGCGCACGGTCGTCAGTTCGCGCGCCACCATCCCCTCGTTCAGCTCGACGCCACCGCCGATCGCCACGTCGAAGCCTTCCTTGACCAGGTCAACCTGGCGGTTCTCGAAATGCAGGTCAGGGACGATGGCCGGATAGCGCTTGAGAAAATCTTCCAGCATCGGCACGAAATACGTCCGCCCTACCAGCGGCGCCATGCCGATCTTCAGGGTGCCGCCCGGCTGGCCGGCGCCCTGGCGCGTGGCCAGGGTTGCCTCCTCGATCCGGCGCCAAGGCTCGGCCACTTCGTGCAGATAGCGTTCGCCCTCGGCCGTGAGCCGCAGCTGGCGCGTGGTGCGCTGGAACAGGCGCACGCCCAGATGTTGCTCGAGGCGGGCGACGTTCTTGCTGACCGCGGCCGGGCTCAGGCCCAGCCGGCGCGCTGCCGGCGAAAAGCCGCGCTCCTCGGCGCTGTAGATGAACGAGACGAGATGGCTGATCGATTCCGGCATGGCGGTGTCTAGATGGTAGCGATCCCGGGATTTTATACCTGGAGTTGAAAGTCATACGACGTCAAGCCGGCTAGTTTCAACTCCTGGTCGGCAGCATACTGCCGACTCGTCCAATCATTCACAGGGAGTCATCATGAACAAGGCATTCGAAGGCAAGGTCGCCGTCGTCACCGGCGGTTCGCGCGGCATTGGCGCCGCCATCGCGAAAAGGCTCGCCAGCCAGGGCGCGCACGTGGCGCTCACCTACCAGCAATCGGCCGGCGCCGCCGACACGCTGGTGGCGGAGATCCACGCATCAGGCGGTAGTGCGGAGGCGATCCGCAGCGATGCCGCCGATCCGGCGGCGATCGACGCCGCCATCGCCCGTGTCGCACAGAATCATGGCCGCATCGACATCCTGGTCAACAATGCCGGCGTCGCCGTGTTCGGGCCGATCGACGACTTCACCCTGGAAGATTTCGACAAGACGGTCAACGTCAATGTGCGCGCCGTCTTCGCCGGCGTGAAGGCGGCGCTGCCGCATATGAAGGAAGGCGGACGCATCGTCAATATCAGCAGCACCAATGCGCTGCGCATGCCGATGGTGGGCGGATCGGTGTATGCGATGAGCAAGTCGGCCTTGAGCGGGCTGACGCAGGGACTGGCGCGCGAGCTGGGGCCGCGCGGCATCACGATCAATAATGTGCTGCCCGGCCCGGTCGACACCGATATGAACCCGGAAATGACCGAGTTCGGCGCCGGCCTGCACGGCTATATGGCGATCAAGCGCCACGGCCGCCCCGAAGAGATCGCGGCCATGGTCGCCTACCTGGCCGGGCCGGAAGCCGCTTACGTCACCGGCGCCGACCTGCTGATCGACGGCGGCTTTGCGGCCTGAGCGCTGTTATGCCATCGGATCGATGGTGAAGGCCGGCATGCGCTCGCCGCTCTTCGCGCTGTCGAGGAATTTGTCGGCGGTGAGCAGCGCTTCATGGATGGTGACGTCCATGTCCAGGTAGCGGTAGGTGCCCAGGCGGCCGACGAAGGTCACGTTCTCTTCGTTCTTCGCTTTGTTGACGTACAGCTCCAACTGAGCCTTCTCGCGCGTCTGCCGGATCGGGTAGTACGGGACGTCCTTTTCTTCGCACTGGCGGCTGTACTCGGCGTAGCAGATGGTCTTCTCGTGCTTTTCCCACGGCGAGAAGTGCTTGTGCTCGGTAATGCGGGTGTATTTCTTGTCGTCGTCGCAGTAATTGATGACGGCATTGCCCTGGAAGTCGCCGTCGGCGCGGAAGGTTTCGAAGTCCAGCGTGCGGTAAGGCAGGCGGCCCTCCTCGTGCTTGAACCAGGCATCGATCGGGCCGCTGTAGAACACGTGGGCGTAGTTGCCCTTGTCCGCTGGATCGAAGGCCGTGCTCAGGTGCACGGTCACGCCCGGCACGTCGATGATGTTCTGGACCAGCGCCGTGTAGCCGTCGGCCGGCATGCCCTGGTATTTGTGGTTGAAGTAATTGTCGTCGTAATTGAAGCGCACCGGCAGGCGCTTGAGGATGCTGGCCGGCAGCTCGCTTGGGTGCAGGCCCCACTGCTTGATCGTATAGGTCTTGAAGAAGGCCTCGTACAGCTCGCGGCCGACGAAGCGCAGCGCCTGCTCTTCAAAGGTGGTCGGGTTCTCGATCGACTTGTCGCCCAGGCTCTGCAGGAATTCCTGCGCCTCGGCCGGACCCATGGTCTTGTTGAAGAACTGGTTGATGGTCAACAGGTTGATCGGCAGGGTGAACACCTTGCCGCCGGTGATGGCCTTGACGCGATTGACGTAAGGCTTGAACTCGGCATAACGGTTGACGAATTCCCAGGCGCGCTCGTTATCGGTGTGGAAGATGTGCGGGCCATAGACGTGAACCATGACGCCGGTCTCGGCATCGCGTTCCGAGTAGCAGTTGCCGGCGATATGGGGACGCGATTCGAACACGTCGACGGTATAGCCGGCCTGCGCCAGCTGGTTTGCGATCACGGCCCCGGAGAATCCTGCGCCGACGATGGCGATATTCTTGCTCATTCTTGTGTGTCCTGGTGGTGTTTGGCAATGCCGGAGCGTATGCCTGACCTTGACCCGACCTGGGATTACATCAAGAATAAATTGTCGGGTCAATCGTGGACACACAACACCGCATCGCGGGAGGAATTAATGATAAAAATATATCATTCAAATCCCTTTTTGCTCCGCACAATTGGAGCATCCCCCGTTGCAGATTGTGGATGACGTTATTTACGAATGGCAGCGATCACGCGTGTGGCGAACTCGGCCGCATTGCCGGCATGCCAGCGCCACACGATTACCAGGTCATGTTCGGGCGAAACGACGATGTCGTTGCTGCCCGCCCCCAGCGCCGCGAAGGCGGTGGTTGGCATGCCCGGCAGGTTCTTCCCCTTGGTATTGAGCCACCACAGGTAGCCATAATCCGGGCCGTGGGCGCTCGGGGTGAGCGCTTCCTTCACGTAGGACGCCGGCAGGATCTGCTTGCCGCCCCACTTTCCCTCGTTCAGCCACAGGTAGCCGAAGCGCGCCATGTCCCAGCTGTCGATCCACATCCCGCCGCCCCAGCGCGTGCCGCCACTGACCGATGGCACCTGCTTGCCGTTCACTTCCACGTAGCTGTTATGGTAGGGAACCCACTTCCACGTCGACGAAGCGCCGATCGGATCCATGACCTGCTGCTGGAACACGTCCGGCACCGATTGGCCGAACACGCGCAGCAGCGACAGCGCGAAGCGGTTCACGCGGGTGTCGTTGTACTCGTAGAAGCTGCCCGGCGCCTTGATCGCGCGCGGCTTCTTCTCGCCCTTGCCGAAGGCCTCCTTGCCGATGAAGTTGCTATGCTTGCCCCACAGCTCGCCTTCCCACTCGGATTCCTGCTGCAGGTGCTGCTTCCAGGTGACCGGGGCATTGTGTGGCGCCGAATAGCCGCCGTCGTTGACGGTCTTGGCCACCGGGTCATTGATCTGGATGCGGCCGTCGCGCACCGCCACGCCGGCAACCGTCGCCAGCATGCTCTTGGCCACCGAATAGGTCGGATCGACGAAGCGCGTGTCGCCGAACTCGGCCACCACATAGCCCTTGTAGATCACCACGCCATTGGTGTGGGCGCGCCTGGTCGGCATCGAGCCCAGGCGGGTGCCGAACACGGCTTCTTGGTCGGACAGGTCGAGCGGGCGCTCGGTTTCGCGCGATTGCGCGAACTGGATGGCCGCGGCCAGGGCCGCCGGGTCCATGCCCAGCTGGGCCGGGTCCTTGCGGGCCCACTCGCCGGCGGGCGGGAAGTAGGCCGCCGCATCGGCAGCGAACGCGGCACCGACCGGCAGCGCCAGGCCCAGTGCGGTAGTGAGGGAGAGTGCGAGCAGGCTGCGGCGCAGCATATTGGGCGAAGCGGTCGTCATTATTCGGTATCGGTCCAGGTGGAATACGGAGAACGGATCAGGTTGGAGTTGTAATACCGCTTGTCGCCGGTGACTTCCCGGCCGATCCAGTCCGGCTTGTCGAAGACGGCGTCTTCGGCTGGCAGCTCGATCTCGGCCACCACCAGGCCCGCGTTCTCGCCCAGGAACTCGTCGACTTCCCAGGTGAAGCCCGCGTGCTCGATGCGGCGCCGGTATTTCTCCACCAGCGGCCGCTCGCACAGGCGGTCGAGCAGTTCGGCGGCGTCTTCGAGCGGGATCGGATATTCCCACTCCCCGCGCGCCGCGCCTTCGCTCTTGCTCTTGATGGTTAGAAAACCCTGGTCGCCGTAAATGCGCGCCCGCACGGTGCGTAGCGGGTCCGAGCTCAGGTAACCCTGGCGCACCAGGACCGGCGTGCCCAGCGTGCGCCAGGCATCGTTCGCGAGCAGGAACTTGCGTTCGATTTCAACGCCCATCGTTCAGCCCAGCGCCTGCAGGATCGGCTGCAGCATCGCCGCGCCCAGGCCGGCGCTGCGCGCACCGTTCCAGCCGACGTGCGGGTCGGGCAGGTTGGCATTGTCCTTGAACGGCATCTCGAGCGTCAGCGACAGGCATTTATAGTGGTTGCCGACGTACTTCGAGGCCAGCGTCAAGAGCTCGTCGTTGTACTTGCTGGCGGCGTAGCCGTATTCCTTCTGGAAGTCCGGGCTGCACGAGATATAGCGGTCGATGAAGCTGCTCTGCTCCAGCGCGCGCTCGGCAGTGAAGTCTTCGAGCATTTCGCAGCCGGCCACGAAGTTGTAGGGCAGCGCCTCGTCGCCATGGATGTCGAAGAACATGTCGATGCCGACTTCTTCGATCTTGCTCTTGACGCACAGCACTTCAGGACTGCGCTCGAGCGACGGGTTCATCCATTCGCGGTTCAGGTTGGCGCCGGCGGCATTGGTGCGCAGGTTGCCGCGCACCGAGCCGTCCGGGTTCATGTTCGGCACGATGTAGAACACGGCGCGCTGCAAGAGCTTGCGCGCGACCGGGTTGGCGTTGTCGAGCAGCGCATCCATCATGCCTTCGACGAACCACTCGGCCATCGATTCGCCCGGGTGCTGGCGCGCGATGACCCAGATTTTTTTCTCGGCCTGTGGATTGCCGATCACCACCAGGTTCATGTCGCGGCCGTCGACCGTGCTGCCGATATCAATCACACGCGCGATTGGATTCTCCGCCACTTCGCCCAGCAGGCGCAGGTGGCGTTCCCAGGTGTAGGGCTCGAAATACGCGTAGTAGACGCTGTCCAGTTCCGGGGTGTGCTCGATCGTCATCACCTGGCCGTCGAAGCTGGTGGGCACGCGGAACCAGTTCTCGGTATCGTAGCTCGCCACTGCCTGGTAGCCCTCGAAGCCCTTCGGATAGGTCGCCTGGCCGGCGTTCAGGATGCGCATCGTGAGGGCCTGGTCGCGCGCGCCCTGCAGGCGGAAGTGGAACCACTGGTGGATGTCGGCGTGCGAATCCTTGCGCAGGTTCAGGTCGATCTGTTTGACGTTGTCGGCGCGGACGACGTCGATCGAGCCGGAGTCGAACATCGTGCTGATCTTGATGGGCATCGTGGGATCCTTTCATGGCCCGTCGCGGTGGACGGTGTGCAAATATCGGGGCGTCGGGCGCCTGCCCGACGATCAGTGCATTAGCAGCGCCGGCCATGATACCGGATCGGCCACGCCGACCGCTGATGCCGGGCCGGGGCGGGGGCGCGTGCTTACTGCGCGTCGAGGTCGATCAGGTCCTTGGTGTACATGGCCATGATCTGGCGCATCAGTTCGACGTTGCCGCGGTCGAGGACGACGGTCAGGTCGGGCTTGCGGTCGAGCACGAAGCTCATGCGGATCGCGCCCGGCAGTTCCTTGCAGTTCACGTATTGCGCGCGCGGAATGTAGGGACTGTCCCAATCGGCCTGGGTAATGCCGGGACCGGCAGGCGGCGCCTTCAGTTGCGGATCTTGGTTGACCGGCAAGTGCTTGAGCAGCCAGAACACGATCGAGGCCGGGATGTGGATGCACAGGTCGCTCGCGCCCTGGCTGGAGAACTTGGTGAGCAACAGGTTGCCGACCCGGTCGCAGGACATGGACAGGCTCTTGACTTGACGAATGACCGCTGGTTTCACGACGTTGATCCTTGGGGGAAGGTTGAAAAAGGCGCAGCGATTCTACCCCATCCCATTCGCATTTTGTGTGTATTAGAGGCAAAACCAAAGCAAAACGGGAAGCTCGTGGCTTCCCGTTCCTTGCCTGCCGCCGGCCTCGGCCGACTGGTTGCTTACTCTTTCGAGCCGCCGCTGCGGTTGCCGCCCTGGGTGCTCTGGCGGTTGCCGCTCTTGCTCGAGGTACGCGCGGCGCCACCGGCGCTGGCGCTGGCGCTGGCGCTGGCGGTGGCCGACTGGCGGTTACCGTGGCTCAAGCTGCCGGCGCGGCGTGCTTCTTCCGACGTGAATTCGTGGGCGGTACCCTTGGCATGGGCTGCCTTGCCACCCTGGCTGGCGATTTCGCGCTGGCGCGCTGGATCCATCGAGGCGAAGCCGCGATTGCGGGTGCCGCTGGCGGTGCTCTGGCTATTGCCTTGGGTGCCAGCTTGCTTGTTACCTTGGTTGCTTGAGGCCATGATGACGTTCTCCCTTATACACTTGTGGAAACCGCCGCGTCCTGCGGCAGGCTTGAGACCCGATCGCCGCTGGCCACCAGGTCAGCGAACGATGAGTCGAAGCCCATCTTAGGCAGGCATCTCCGATGCGGCTATAGGAGCATTTCAGATGACTTTGTAGGACTTCGCGCGACAAATAATGCATCTGCGAAAAATAACTTCCAGTCGTCAACAAACTCGTCAGCATCAGTCCTACACCGCCCCCCTACCTCTTCCTATTCTGTGCGGAGTCTGCGGCGCGCATCATGGCTGTATGCGGCAGGAACTCGACCTGCCTGTCTACCAGAACAGGAGACCGTCATGGACACCAACAAGCAAGACAAGCACAAGCTTCCCGGCAACCAGGCCAACTACGGCGCCAATGAAAAAGGCACGCCCGGTTCCAAGGGCATCACGCGCGATGGCCCGCTCGACCATACCTACCCCAATGCGGCCAGCCGCCAGCAAGGCACGACGGCAATCGACGAATCGGGCGGCAGCCTGGCCCAGGGCGGCTCGATGCAGGGCCAGCAGTCCGGCGGCAGCGGCACCACCCAGGGCGTCACCGACAGCCACGATCGCCAGATGCAGATGCATTCCGATGCCTGGGGCAAGCTCGAGCAGCCGGTCGGCAACCGCCAGCGCGATACCGGCGTCTCGGTGACGGGCGACGTCCTCAACCGCCAGGGCAAGACCCAGACCGGGGACACGCTCAATCCGCAGGATCCGGCGCATCCGCAGCTGCATGGCGCCGAACCCGGCCGCGACGGCCGCGTGCCGGGCACCGTGGCGCCGGAGCCGATCGGCACCGAGGCCGGCGTGCCTGGCGTGCAGCACGGCGACATCTACGGCAACCGCCAAAGCGCCGACGACAACCGCGCCGACACCCAGGACGCCAGCGCCAGCCGGGTCCAGCAACAGGTCGACCGCGAAGCCGCGCAGGGCGCCGAGCCGCGCGACAATGGCAGCGACGACGTCCACAAGTCGAACAACGTGTCCGGCGGCCTGCCGCGCAGCCCCGGCAACTCGGGCCCGCGCACCGAGGGCGAAGGCTACCAGGTCGGCGGCAGCATGCATGCCGAGCCGAATCCGGTGCACCAGTCGAACGACGCCGCCGGCGGCTACCCGCGCAGCCCGGGCGGCGCCAACAAGCTGGCGGGCGACCGCAAGATGGACGACGACACCGGTTTCTCGCGCGGCTAAGAACCTATCCCGGTAGGTTCTAAGCACGCTCTTTTTTCGCATGACAAGCGGCCCCATCCAGGGCCGCTCGTCTTTTCCGGCATCCGTGTTGATCCATCTCCAAACCGTACCGGACTGGAGGAACCGGGCCATACGCTGGGCACTCGAACCGCTCGACATCGCCACGACCACGCCGTGGCGCGAGACCAGCGGAGAAACCGAGGAGACCTCGCATGCCTGCACCGGATGACGCCCCCAATAACGCCCTCCCCACGGTTTCCGTGGTGCTGCCGGCCTGCGGCCGCATGGACCTGCTCGACCGCAGCCTGGACGCCCTGATGCGCCAGAGCGTCGATCCGCGCAGCGTCGAAGTCATCGTCGTGGACGACGAACCCAACCACAATACGCTGCACCTGGTGGCCGGCTGGCGCACCCGCACGCTCGAACGCGGGCCGCGCCTGGCCTATGTCGCCAATACCGGGCCGCGCGGGCCCGGCGCCGCGCGCAACCGCGGCTGGCGCGCGGCGCGGGCCGACGTCATCGCCTTCACCAGCGACGACGCCGTGCCCAGCCCCGACTGGCTGGCCCAGGGGCTGGCCGCCTTCGACGGCGGCGCCGCCGTCGTCTGCGGCCGCATCGAGACCCCGGTGCCGGCCCGCCCCACCGACCGCCAGCGCAGCGCGCATGCGCACGAACTGGCCGATTTCAGCAGCGCCAACTGCTTCGTCCACAAGCCGGTGCTCGAACGGCTCGACGGCTTCGACGAGCGCTTCAGCGTCCAGCGCGGCAGCGACGCCGACCTGCACTTCCGCCTGCTCGAACAGAACATCCGCATCGTGCACGCGCCGCAGGCGCTGGCGGTGCACCCGGTGCGTCCGGCGCCCTGGGGCGCGAGCCTGCTGCAGATCCGCCATGCCGTGTTCGATGCGCTGCTGTACAAGAAGCACCCGGCGCTGTACCGCGAACGCATCGAGGCGCGGCCCTGCTGGGACCACTACGCCATCGTCGCCGCCCTGCTGCTGGCCCTGCCCTGCTGGGCGCTGGGCGTGCGCTGGCTGGCCCTGGCCGCCACCCTGGCCTGGCTCGCGCTCACCGTGCGCCTGTGCCTGCGCAGGCTGCAGGGCACGGCCCACAGCGCCTCGCACGTGGCCGAGATGGCGATCACCTCGGTCCTGCTGCCGCCACTATCGGTGTTCTGGCGCTTGGCGGGCGCGGTGCGCTACCGCGTGCGCTTCGCCTGAGCGCGCAATCCGATGAAAGCCATCTTCCTCGACCAGGAAGGCACGCTGGTCGACGACATACCATTCAATGCCGAGCCGCGCCGCATCCGCCTGGTGAGCGGGGCCGGCGCGGCGCTGCGCCTGCTGGCCGAGCTCGACTATCGCCTGTTCGTGGTCTGCAACCAGTCCGGCATTGCGCACGGCTGCTTCACCGAAGCGGCGATGGGCCCGGTGTCCGACCGCTTGAGCGACCTGCTGTTTCGCGAGCAGCTCGTTCTCGCAGGCTATTACTATTGCCCGCACCATCCGCTCGGCACCGTCGGCGGCTATGCCTTCGCCTGCGCCTGCCGCAAGCCCTCGCCAGGCATGCTGCTGCGCGCGGCACAAGAGCATGCCATCGACCTGCGCGCGTCCTGGATGATCGGTGACATCCTGCACGACGTCGAGGCCGGCAACCGCGCCGGCTGCCGCACCCTGTTGATCGACAACGGCAGCGAGACCGAATGGCGCCTGGGTCCACGCCGCCTGCCCACGCGCATCGCGCCTGACCTGTACAGCGCGGCCCTGCTGATCGCCGAGCACGGCGAGCGAGAGGACGTGCGGCCGCAGGCGGGTGCACGTCCTTTGGGCTAACGGGGGACGGCAATGCCTGCCGGAACGATGACGGTCCCGCTCAGCCCCGTCGGATCTCGATGATTGGCGCCGACGCCGACGTTGGCGCCGGTAAGCGCGCCGCCGACGCCTGCGCACGCAGCTCGGCGCGCGCCTGCCGTATCACTTCGCGCGCGGCCGACAGGCCCAAGCAAGCCATGATGCTCGCCACCACGATGTCCGGCCATCCGGCGCGGGTGCCGAACACGCCGAGCGCCGCCAGCATCACGGCCAGGTTGCCGATCATGTCATTGCGGGTACACAGCCACACCGAGCGCATATTGGCGTCGCCGTTGCGAAACGCGTACAGCATGGCCGCCACCGCGCCATTGGCGGCCAGCGCCAGCAGGCTGACGGCGCCCATGGTCTGGGCATGCGGCAAGTGGCCGTCGAGACCGAGCCACAGTGCCCGCGCCAGCACCAGCACGCCAAAGACGCCCATCACGATGCCTTTGGCATAGGCCGCGCGCGAACGCCACACCACGGCCATGCCCAGCACGAACAGCGACACCCCGTAATTGGCGGCGTCGCCAAGAAAGTCGACCGAGTCGGCCAGCAGCGACACCGAGCCGGCGGCCAGGCTGCTGGCCAGCTCGACGCCGAACATGGCGAAATTGATGATGAGCGCCGCCCACAGCACCTTGCGGTAGCGCCCGTCGGGCGGCGGCGTGGACGAACTGCAGGATCCGGAACAACACGCAGACATGGTTCACCTCCAATGACGATATCTGCATTAGAATCCCTGTAGTAACTACAAGGTCAAGGGGTATTCATGCTGATGCGCATTGGTGAACTGGCGAAACTGACGGGCTGCCAGTCCGAGACGGTCCGTTTCTACGAGCAGAAGGGATTATTGCCGCCACCGGTCAGGTCGCAGGCGAATTACCGGATGTACGATGCCGACCACGCCGAGCGGCTGCATTTCATCCGCCGCTGCCGTTCGCTGGGCATGTCGCTCGGCGAAGTGGAGACCCTGCTCGGCTACCAGGACCAGCCGGAACGCTCCTGCAGCGGCGTCAACGCGCTGGTGGACCACCAGCTGTCCGAGATCGACCGCCAGATCCTCGAACTGAAGGCGCTGCGCACCGAACTGTCGACCCTGCGTGCGCGCTGCGATTCCACGCGCCCCGCCGGCCAGTGCGCCATCCTGCGCGAGCTGACCGAGCACGCCTGACCGCCGGCCGCAGGCCCTCGATTACATCCTGGGATCGTCGATCACGGCGCGCTCGTCGAGCGCCGCCTGGTCGTCGCCACGCACCTGCTCGCCCATCAGCACGCGGTGGATCACGGCGCCATGCACGCCATGCTGCTTGAGGAATTCGACGGCGCTGCGGGTGCCCAGGCTGGCCTGGATGAGGATGCCCTGGCGCACCACGTGGGTCGCGCCTGCATAGGGATTGGCAAGGCCATGGTCAGCCATGTGGTTCGGCGCCGCGCCGCGGCGATCGATCTGAGAGAGGTGCATCTGTTTCCTTTCGTCGGGCCTTGACAGCCCATCGTGCAGCGCCATGCCCGCCTGGGAGGCGCACAAAAAAAATCCGCCGACCGTGAGGCCGACGGAAAAACGCAGTATCCGGTTGAGGGATCACGCGGAGAGACACAGGAGCAATCTTAGCGGCCGATGGTTTCAACTTGATGACAAGCCAAGATTTCCATACATGCCACCGGTAATCGCCCCGAGGTTCCGCATCGCTCTGCAATTACGCTCTACAATTGCCTATCGTTTATTTATCCAGGAAGGTCAATGGCGCAGATGGCGGCTCCCGGCTTCAGTTACGGCTCCGACGATTCGGGCCTGGTATGGGGATTTCTATTCAGCCGCGACACAACCGCGACGCCGATCGGCGTGCACGAGGCCCTGGCCTGGATGCGCGACCCGCAAGCGGAACAGTTTATCTGGCTGCACTTCAACCTGTCGAACACCGCCAGCGAGCGCTGGCTGCGCAGCCACGCCATGCTGGCCGACGAGTTCTACGAGACCTTGCACCAGGGTTCGCGCTCGACCCGCCTCGAGCTGGCCGACAATGCCCTGATCGCCGTCGTCAACGACGTGCTGCACGGCTTTTCACTCGACAGCGCCGAGATCTCGACCTTGTGGGTCCACGTCACGCCGCAGGTCGCGATCAGCGCGCGCAGGAAGCCCCTGGCCTCGATCGAGCGCCTGCGCCAGGACGTACGCCAGGGCACCCTGCTGCGCTCGTCGAGCGAACTGCTGATCCACCTGCTGCGCGACCAGGCCGACGTACTGGTCAATATCGTGCGCGAGGCGGTGGCGCGGGTCGACACCATCGAAGACCGACTGCTGGCGGGTCGCCTGACCCGCCAGCGCGAAGACCTCGGCACGCTGCGCCGGGTGCTGGTGCGCCTGCAGCGCCTGCTGGCGCCGGAGCCGGCCGCCCTGTTCCGCCTGCTGCAGCGCCCTCCGTCCTGGGTCGATGGCGACGACCGCCAGGACCTGCGCCAGGCGACCGAGGAATTCACGGTAGTGCTGAGCGACCTGGCCGCGCTGCAGGAACGCATCAAATTGCTGCAGGAAGAACTCGCCGCCCGCGTCAACGAGGACAATGCCCGCAGCCTGTATCTGTTGACGATCGTGACCGTGATGGCCCTGCCGATCAACCTGATTGCCGGCCTGCTCGGCATGAACGTGGGCGGCATCCCGCTGGCCGACGAGAGCCACGGCTTCTGGATCGCGCTGGGCCTGGTCGCGGCCTTCACCACGGTGGCCGGCTGGCTGCTGTTGCGGCTGCAGCGCCAACGCTGAATAGGGAGCGATTTACACGCCTTGGATACCCATCCTAGGGTATAGCTTACAAAGCGACCGGCCTGGATTACCATGCAGTCGCCAGCACGCCATCCGACCAGCCCAGCCGAGCCGAGAACCGCCATGAACGACAGCACGCCCGAGTCCCTGCCCGAACCGTCCGTCATCGATCCGCGCTACCTGATCGACCTGAAAACGCGCGGCCACCAGGTCTATCCCGTCCTCGGCGAGGACGAACTCAAGCGCATTCGCCGCTTCGCTACCGAGCGCGCCTGGCACGATGGCGACTACGTATTCCGGGCCCTGGTCGATTCGCCCGGCATGGTGGTCGTGCTGTCCGGCCAGCTGCGCTGCAGCCGCAGCAATGCGCTAGGCCACCGGGTCGAGGTGCACCTGTTCGACCCCGGCCAGTTCACCGGCGAAGTGTCGCAGTTGTCGGGCCGGCCGCCGCTCGTCGACGGCGTGGCGGTCGGCCACCTGGAAGCCCTGGTGCTCGATCCCGAGGCGCTGCGTGCGCTGCTGATGGCCGAGGCGGTGCTGGGCGAGCGCGTGATGCGCGCCTTCATGCTGCGCCGCGCGCGCCTGATCGGCGAACAGCCGACCGGGCCGATCCTGATCGGGCCGCCCGGCCACGCGCGCCTGTTCGAGCTCGAGAGCTTTTTGTCGCGCAATGCGCAACCCTATACCCGGCGCGACCCGGCCTCGGATCCGGACGCCGCCCAGCTGGTACGCGAGCACTGGCGCCAGGAGCACGACTGGCCGCTGGTCGCCATGCCCGACGGCTTCGTGATCAAGAACCCGAGCCTGCTCGAGGTGGGCCGCTTCCTGGGCACCATGCCGCGCATCACGCGCGAGATGGTCTACGACGTGCTGGTGGTCGGCGCCGGCCCGGCCGGCCTGGCCACGGCGGTGTATGCGGCCTCGGAAGGCCTGTCGGTGATGGTGCTGGAACAGCGCGCCTACGGCGGCCAGGCCGGCGCCAGCGCGCGCATCGAGAACTTCTTCGGCTTTCCCACCGGCATCTCGGGCCACGCCCTGGTGAGCCGCGCTTTCGTGCAGGCCAGCAAGTTCGGGGCCGAGGTCGCGATCCCGGCGCCGGCGATGCGCCTGCTGTGCCGCGAGCGCCCGCTGCGCGTGGAACTGGACGACGGCAGCTGCGTGCGGGCGCGCAGCGTGGTGCTGGCGGCCGGCGCGCGCTACCGCAAGCCCGAGCTGGACGACCTGTCCCGCTTCGAGGGCCGCGGCGTGTACTACTGGGCTTCGCCGGTCGAGGCGAAGGTGTGCCGCCAGCAGACCGTGGTGCTGGTGGGCGGCGGCAACTCGGCCGGCCAGGCCGCCGTCTACCTGGCCGCCCACGCCCACACGGTGCACCTGATGGTGCGCTCGAGCGGTCTCGAGGCCAGTATGTCGAGCTACCTGATCGAGCGCATCCGGGCGAGCGCGAACATCGTGCTGCACACCCGGCTCGAACTGGCCTCGCTCGAGGGAGACGATACCGGCCTGGAGCGGGTGCACTGCCGCAGCCGCAGCGGCGGCCCGCCAGTCGTGTTCGACACCCACCACCTGTTCCTGTTCATCGGCGCCGATCCCAACAGCGACTGGCTGCTCGAGTGCGGCGTGGAACTGGACCGCAAGGGCTTCGTGCTCACCGGCTACGAGGCCACCGGGCAGCATGGCGGACGCGATCTCGAGACGAGCGTGCCGGGCGTATTCGCCGTGGGCGACCTGCGCGCCGGCTCGACCAAGCGGGTCGCCGCGGCGGCGGGCGAAGGCGCGGCCGTGGTGGCGCAAATCCACCGTTTCCTGGCCGAACAGCAGCAAGAGTCCAGCGCCGGCGCCGGCTGAGGCGAATCTTGCCTTGCAACATTGCAGTTGCCAAGTGAGCAAGCAGCCCGTATCGTGGGCAGTTACTCACACCACCGATTGACGATGTTGCATACGAATCACAGCTTCCTGGCCGGCGGCGGCGAGATGGGCGCCCTCATGCGTGCCCACGATTGGCGCGACAGCCCGCTGGGGCCGCCCGACGCCTGGCCGTCCACGCTCAAGACCCTGCTGCGGGTCCTGCTGTCGAGCAATCACCCGATGTTCATCTGGTGGGGCGACGACCTGATCCAGTTCTACAACGATGGCTACCGCCATACCCTGGGACCGGAGCGCCATCCGGCCGCCCTCGGCCAACCGGGCCGCCCATGCTGGGAGGAAGCCTGGGACCTGATCGGACCGGACATCGAGCGCGTGATGCGCGACGGCGCCAGCGCCTGGCACGAGGACCGCCTGGTGCCGCTGACCCGCAACGGGCGGCGCGAAGACGTCTGGTGGACCTATGGCTACAGCCCGATCGAGGACGAGGCCGGCATCCGCGGGGTGCTGGTGATCTGCAACGACGTCACCGAAGACCACCTGCTCAGGCAGCGCCTGCAGCAGACCAATCACGCGCTGATCGAGACCATGGACGACGGCTTTTGCCTGCTCGAATTGATCGACGACGCCGACGGGCGCGCGGTCGACTACCGCTTCATCGAAGCGAACCGCGCCTTCGCCCGCCACACGGGGCTGGTGGACAGCGTGGGCAAGACCGCGCGCCAGCTGGTGCCGAATCTCGAGCAGGGCTGGGTCGACACCTATGACGAGATCGCGCGCAGCGGGGTGGCGCGCCGCTTCGAGGAAGGGTCGGAAGCGATGGGACGCTGGTTCAATGTGTATGCCAGTCCGATCGACCATCCGGACCGGCGCCGCGTGGCCCTGCTGTTCACCGACATCACCGACAAGAAGAACGCCGAGCGCGCCTTGCAGGCCAGCGAAACGGCGGCGCGCGCCGCGGCCAGCCAGGCCGAAGCCGACCGCCGCCGCCTCGATGCCCTGCTCAGCTCGGCGCCAGTCGGCATCGTCTATGTGGACGAGCATGGCGCGCTGTCGGCCGTCAATCGCATGAACCGCCAACTGTGGGGCGAGCACCCGATGTCCACCAGCCAGGACCAGTACGCCGAGTGGCGCGGCTGGTGGGCCGATGGCTCCGAGCGCCATGGCCGGCCGATCCAGGCGCACGAGTGGGCGCTGGCGCGTGCGCTGCGTGGCGAGCAGGTCGAATCCGACATCGTCGAGATCGCGCCCTTTGGGCGGCCGCAGGAACGGCGCACCCTGTTGACCCATGCCACGGCGATCCGCGCCGAGGATGGCGCCATCACGGGCGCGGTGGCCGCCTCGATGGACCTCACGGCCCAGGTCGACACGCAGCGCGCCTTGCGCGAGAGCGAGGAAAAGTTCCGCACCATCACCGACGCGATGCCGCAGATGGTGTGGTCGAGCCTGGCCGACGGCCAGAACGACTACTCCAACCGGCGCTGGAGCGACTTCACCGGCCTGTCCAATACCGAGCTGCTCGGCACCAGCTGGGTGACGATCATCCATCCCGACGACCTTGCGCGGCTGCAGGCGCTGTGGGCCGGGAGCCTGGCAAGCGGCGCGCTGTTCGAGATCGAGCACCGCCTGCGCCACCACAGCGGCGAGTACCGCTGGGTGCTCAATCGCGCGCTGCCGGTGCGCGACGAGGCCGGCCGCATCATCCGCTGGATGGGCACGGTGACCGATATGCACGACCACAAGCTGGCCGCGGAAGAACTGAAGGCGGCGAGCGTGCGCAAGGACGAGTTCCTGGCCATGCTCGCCCACGAGCTGCGCAACCCGCTGGCGCCGATCAGCACCGCGGCCCAGATGCTCAAGCTGTCCGGCGCCGATCCGAAGCGCATTGCCCACGCCAGCGACGTCATCGGGCGCCAGGTGCGCCACATGGTCGAGCTGGTGGACGACCTGCTCGACGTCTCGCGCGTGACGCGCGGCCTGGTCGAGCTCGAGCGCCAAGCCGTCGACCTCAAGTCGGTGATCCAGAACGCCATCGAGCAGGCGCGCCCGCTGATCGAAAAAAAGGGCCACACCCTGTCGACCCGCCTGGGCGCGGCCAACGTCACCGTCACGGGCGATCGCAAGCGGCTGGTGCAGGTGATGGCCAACCTGATCAACAATGCGGCCAAGTACACGCCGGACGGCGGCGAGATCACGGTCTGCGCCGATCCGCTGCCGGATGCCGGCCAGGTGAAGCTGAGCGTGAAGGACACTGGCATCGGCATCGATGCCGCGCTGCTGCCCGATGTGTTTGAATTGTTCACGCAGGCCAAGCGCACGCCGGACCGGGCACAGGGTGGTCTTGGATTGGGCCTGGCGCTGGTACGCAGCATGGTCAACCTGCATGGCGGCACGGTCGAGGCGCACAGCGGCGGGCCGGGACGGGGCAGCTGCTTCAGTGTGGTGCTGCCGCTCGGGGTGGTTAGTCCTGATGACGATGCAAGGAAGCGCGAGGACGACGCAACGTTGGCTGCGCATTCGACGCTGCGCATCATGCTCGTCGACGATAACCGCGATGCGGCCGAATCGCTCGGCATCGTGTTGTCGGCGGTCGGACACGTGGTTCAGGTCGAGGACTCATCGACGGCGGCGCTCGCGCGGGCACAGGCGGAATCGTTTGACGTCTGCCTGCTCGACATCGGCTTGCCCGATCTGGATGGCTACCAGCTAGTGCAAAGGCTGGGCAAGCTGCCACCGATGCGCAAGACCGTCATGATCGCCCTGAGCGGCTACGGCCAACCGCAGGACATCACTGCCTCGCAGCGGGCCGGATTCGCCGCTCACCTGGTCAAGCCGGTCGACATCGCGCAATTGCTGGCTGTTCTGGATCGGCTGGCGCACGAAGCGCGCCGATAAAATCCAGTTTACAAGTCCATAAAATCCAATATACTGGATTTTATGGACATCAATCAACTCATCGCCCAGCGCCTGCGCGAGTTGCGCGACGCACAGGGGCTGTCGCTTGCCACGCTTGCCGAACGCAGCGGTGTCAGCCGTTCCAATATCTCCCTGATCGAGCGTGGCGAAAGCAGCGCCACCGCGACGGTACTGGACAGGTTGACCGCGGCCCTCGGCATCACGCTTGCAGCACTGTTCGACCAGCCTGCAGCCGAGCCGATGCCATTGCGACGTGCCGAAGACCAGCTGACCTGGACGGATCCGGTATCGGGCTATGTGCGCCGGAACCTATCGCCTGCCGTCGACTCCACGCTTGGGCTCGTGGAAGTCCATTTCCCGCCGGGACAGCGCGTTGCCTATGACACCGCGGCGCGCGACGTCGACGTCCACCAGCAAGTGTGGATCGTCGAAGGCAGCATGGAGATCACCGTTGGCGACACCTGCTGGCCCCTCATGGCCGGCGATTGCCTGGCGATGCTGCTCGATCGGCCCATCGCCTTCCACAACCCGACCAGCAAGCCGGCGCGCTACCTGGTCGCGCTTGGCACGCCCCTTCGTTCAAGGAGATCCTGATGAAAACCGAGGTGACACTGCGCTCGCTCAACGCGCAAGAAGCGACGGCATGCAGCCAGCAATTGGCCCAGGTACTGCTCGATTGTGTCGAGGGCGGCGCATCGGTCAGCTTCATGCTGCCGATGCAAGAGCAAAAAGCGCTGGAGTTCTGGCGCGGCGTGGCCGACAGCATCGGGCGCGGCGAACGTACGCTCATCGTGGCCGAGGATGCGCAGGGCATTGCCGGCACCGTGCAGCTGATCACCGATATGCCTGACAATCAGCCGCACCGGGCCGACGTCGCCAAGTTGCTGGTCGGACGGCGGGCGCGCGGCGCCGGCATGGGACAGCGCCTGATGGAGGCGGTCGAGGAAGCGGCGCGCACGCAGCGCCGGTCGCTGCTGGTGCTCGATACCGCGAATGCCACCGCCGAGCGCTTGTATGAACGCCTTGGCTGGCAGCGCGTCGGCGCCATTCCCGACTATGCCTGCCTTCCAACCGGAGAATTGTGCGCGACGACGTTCTTCTTTAAACGCCTCGGATGAGCCCATGAAAAAAGCCAGCTCGAAAGCTGGCTCTTTTCACTGGTTCTATTGGTCGGGGCGAGAGGATTCGAACCTCCGACCCCGTGCACCCCATGCACGTACGCTACCAGGCTGCGCTACGCCCCGACTAGTCGATAATTATATCAGAGCCAGCGAAAAAATCTTGCGCTTTTGCCATACTGTGCAAGATCTTTGCCGGACACGATCGGCAGTCCTACTTCCACTCCCCTCGCAGCGCCATCACCTGCTGCTGAAGGTATTCCGGCGTCGCCTGCTCCGGCGCCACCGGCTGGCCGACGGCCAGCGCCAGCTGCGAGCGCATGCCGCGCGCGATGCGCCGCCCGAACAGATTGCCCTGGTCGCGCGTAAACCAGCTGCCCCACAGGCCGCGCAGCGCCATCGGGATCACCGGCACCTTGCTGCGCTCCATGACCTTCGAAATGCCGTTGCGGAACTCGTTCATCTCGCCGGTCGAGGTCAGGCGCCCTTCCGGGAAGATGCACACCAGCTCGCCGTCATGCAGCGCATGGGCGATGTCCACGAACGCCTTTTCCATGGTCCACGGGTCTTCCTTTGCCGGCGCGATGGGGATCGCGTTCACGGCGCGGAAGATCCAGCGCAGGAAAGGCGTCTTGAAGATGCGATGGTCCATCACGAAGCGGATCGGGCGCGGGCTGGCGGCATTGATCACGATCGCGTCCACATAGCTCACATGGTTGCACACCAGCACCGCCGGGCCCTCGCTCGGAATGCGCGCCGTGTCGATGGTGCGCACCCGGTACACGGTATGGATCAGCAGCCAGGCCAGGAAGCGCATCAAAAATTCCGGCACCAGCGAGAAGATGTACACCGCCACTACCGCATTGAGCAGGGCCGTGGTCAGGAACAGTTCCGGGATGCTGAAGCCCTGCCCCAGCAGCAGGATGGCGACGCCGGCCGAAGCGACCATGAAGATCGCGTTCAGGATATTCATGCCGGCGATTGTGCGTGAGACGTGCTTCTGGTCGCAGCGGGTCTGGATCAGGGCGAACAGCGGCACGATGAAGAAGCCGCCGAACACGCCGATCATCACCAGGTCGCCCAGGATGCGCCAGGCGCCCGGCTGGTTCAAGAGGACCAGCCAGTCCACCGCCGTCGTGCTGGCGATGAAGGCGTCGCTGGCGAAATACAGGTCGATGCCGAACACCGACAGGCCGATCGAACCGAACGGCACCAGGCCGATTTCCACCTTGTGGCCCGATAGGCGTTCGCACAGCAGCGAGCCAAGACCGATGCCGAGCGAAAACACGGTCAACAGCAGCACGAACACGCTGTGGTCGCCCCTTAGGTAGTCTTTCGAGAACACCGGGAACTGGGCCAGCAGCAAGGCGCCATAGAACCAGAACCAGGAATTGCCCAGCATCGACAGGAACACGGTGCGGTTCTGGCGCGAATGCGCCAGGTTGCGCCACGATTCGGCCAGAAAATTGCGGCTGATGCGCAGCTCGGGCGCCGGCGCCGGGGATGGCGGGATGCGCCAGGCGGCGGCCAGGCCCAGCACAGCGAAGATCAAGGTCGCGCCGGCCACCAGCATGATGCCATTCGGCTTGTAGCCGACCAGGATCGCCCCGGCCACTTCACCCAGCAGGATGCCGACGAAGGTCCCCATCTCGACCACGCCATTGCCGCCGACCAGCTCGTCGGGCTTGAGATTTTGCGGCAGATACGCGTACTTGACCGGCCCGAACAGCGTCGAATGCATGCCCATGCCGATCACCGCCGCGACCAGGAGCCACAGCGTGTGGGTGTACCAGCCGATGCCGGCCACCAGCATGATCGCGATCTCGGCGACCTTGACGATGCGCGCCAGCTTGGCCTTGTCGAACTTGTCGGCGATCTGGCCCGAGGTGGCCGAGAACAGCACGTAGGGCAGGATGAACAGGCCCGGGATCAGGTTGTTGATCAGGGAGGGATCGAGCGTGGTCCAGTTGATCGCGTCATAGGTCATGACGACCAGCAGCGCGGTCTTGAACAGATTGTCGTTGAAGGCGCCCAGGAACTGGGTCCAGAAGAACGGGCCGAAACGGCGCTGGGTCAGCAGGGAAAACTGATTCGGTTGGCTCATGCTGGAAAGCTCGGCTGTGGAGGAGTGCGTAATGTACAACGGCAAGCACAGCGGAACAAACGCTGTTTCTCACATTCATGCTTGTATATCCGTATTCAATACCGCGAGTCTTACCCTGCGGCACCAGCACTTGAGCGAGCACAAACTCGGCGCTGCGGCAAGCGCGCGCGCAGAAACCTGCGGTGTGAACCATGGACGCTTGAAACCGGTCAAACCGGGCTTGATCTGGCACATTGATGCAATGCAGCGCAGGTAGAATCCGCAGATGACTTCCGCCAACTTCCACATCAGCTACGCCAGCGTCGCCAATGCGCTGTTCGAGCATATCGAGCAGGACCTGCTGCTGCTCACCACCGCCCTCCTCGACGATGATGAGGAAATACCACGCCGTTTCGAGGCGTATCCAGCGACATTGCTGGCGCATGAAGGCATGCCGCCGCCGTGAGACGCGTGCTTGCACCACCTGCCTGAAAACGTCGTTCCCGCGGAGGCGGGAACCCAAGTCTGCATGCTCCGAGGCTACTGACAACGTAGTGGTGAAGTAGCAGAATTAGGTTCCCGCCTTCTGAACTGCTACACGAAAGTCGGACACTAGTTCTAAGCGCTGCCTGTGTGCTTGACCCTGTACTG